>CAYPZM010000165.1:0-10614 GCA_964414825.1 uncultured Cytophagia bacterium
GCTCTCAACTTTACCTCCACTGTCGAACCCCGGTTAGATAAGGCAGCTTCGCCTGGCACCTTTTCGCCGGGGTTCACACTTTTTATCCGATTTCTTTTTCTTTGATGAACAATATGTTGGCAGTTCTTTATGCAAATTTCTACGATCAGTTTGTCCAGGGATTCTATCCCCGGACATGGGGTAGTTGGGGGCTTCCAGCCCTGAAATTGTTCCACATGGAAATTATTCAAAATATAGCTTCGAGGACGAGGGCTGGAAGCCTTAACCGACTTTTTCTTCCAGGGATGGAATCCCTGGAAGAACGAGTATGAATTGACATAGTATGATGAATTTGGGCTATAAGAGAATGGTAAACGTGGTGCCTCGGTTGGGTTCACTTTGTACGCTAATGCTGCCGTCGTGATCGGTTACAATCCGTTTTGCCAAAAACAAGCCAATTCCCGATCCTTCGGCTTTGGTGGTATAATAGGGGTCAAAAATCCGCTTTTGCGTTTCCTCGTCCATACCGGTGCCAAAATCTTGTACCTCAATTTGAACGGAATTATCTTTGGGTTGTTTTACGCGCACATGAACGATCCCGTCCTGCTCACTCGCTTCAATAGCATTCTTGAGGAGGTTTTTAATTACGCCACGAAATTGCTGTTCATCCAGCGTCCGCTGCACATTTGCCGCGCTCTCAAATTTAATATCAGCCTTTTCATTTTGTTTGAATAGCTCAACAACCGAGCGCACCATTTCGGTAACATCGGTTTGCCGCAATTCCGAATGTGGCAAGCGGGCAAATTGCGAAAACGTGTCGGCAATGTGACGGATATTTTCGATTTCTTCTTTGATGATTTTTAAGGACTCTCGAAAATCCGAATGCTGCAACCAATCCGCGGGCAATGACGATTCTAATCGATATAACGAAAACTCGATCGGCGTTAACGGATTTTTGATTTCGTGTGACACCTGTCGCGCTACATCGCGCCAAGCCGCGGCGCGTTCAGCGCGTTGCAAATTTTCGCGACTGATTTTAAGCTCCCCGGCCATGCGGTTGAACGATGACACCAGATAAGCAATTTCGTCTTTGGCTTTTACTTGAACACGGTGTGACAAATCCCCTGAACCAATACGTTTCATCCCCTCGGTCAGTTTGAGAATCGGTTCGCTCACACCGGATGACACAGCGCGGGCCAATAACACCGATACAATCGCCACGATAAGCAAAAGAACGATCAAAATTATCCAAATGCTGTTTTCTTCAACCATGGTTTCGCGCAGCAGAATCAACGTGGTATAGCTGCTCAAGGCCGAGGTGATTTCGTTTTTGGTCGCCACCAAATAGTCCGGAATTTCAAATCCCACAAACCAATAGAGCGAGTCGCGCACTACAAAGGATTCGAACAACTGCATATTGCCAACCGAATGCAAATCCCCGGTTTGCTGTTTTTCAGCAATATCGGCTTGCGAGAGATGTTCGAGGTGCTGAAAATCAAAGCGAGCAGGCGAAACGAGTACGGTATCGACAAGTCGAGTTTGACCTTCCCCGAATGCAAGTTGCCCGGCGTATTTGACCTGTTCCGAATTAAGGACTTGCGGATTAATCGTGTCAAAATCGGAAATCGAATCCAAAACGCGATGCCCGCGGTCATTCAACTGCCGGCGAATGGCATCGAGAGATTGCGTGAGCGAATCCTCGACCTCGGGCAACATAAACGTTTCCGTGCTGGTTACGACCAACTGGCCTAAAACTAAGGTAAGTGGAGTTAGGGGAATGATCACAAATAGAAAAAACAGCAACGCCAAACGTGCCTGAAACCGGGAAGATTTACGCAATCGCAGCCATAAAAACAGGTTGAACAAAAACGCAAAAATGAGGATAGAGATCAACCATTTGATAAATTCGGGCATGACAGTCACAAATTAGATTGAGATGTTGATGATTTTAGCCGCCGATGCGTTTGCGTTTGATCAAATAATGCAAAAGCGCGCGATCAAACGTTTCGGATGTATCCATCAACACATAATCGATTCGGTGCGCGAGACATTCTTTTTTGTACGACTCGACAAATTGAGTTATCAGCTTGCGATAATCGCCGCGAATATGCCACGGCTGGGTGGGCAATTTTTCACCGGTTTCCATATCCTGAAACACACCGTCGCGCTTAAAATTAAACGAGCGCTCCATGGGATCGAGCACGTGAAAAACGACAACCTCGTGCTTTTTGTGACGGAAATGTTTGAGGCCGGACAGCACTTTGTGCGGATCGTCAAACAGATCCGAAAATACAATAACGAGCCCGCGCCGATTGATGCGCTCCGCCATTTGGTGCAGCGTTTCGGATATGCTGGTTTTGGCGCGGCTTTCGGTTTTGTGCAGCTCTTTGAGAATAAGCGTGAGATAGGAATTGACCGACCGAGGCGGTAAATACGAGCGAATTTCCTCGTCAAACGTTACCAGTCCCACCGAGTCGCGCTGTTTTAGCATGAGGTAGGAGAGGGCAGCCGTCAAATACGAGCTGTATTGCAGCTTGCTGATCTCGTGCGAGGAATAGCCCATAGACGCCGAGGTGTCGAGCAAAATGTAGGATTTGAGATTGGTCTCTTCCTCGAACTGCTTGACAAAATAGCGATCGGTTTTTGCGTACACTTTCCAGTCCACATGCTTGATGTCATCGCCTGGCATGTATTGGCGGTGCTCGGCAAATTCCACACTAAAGCCGTGATACGGACTTTTGTGCAGGCCGGTAATAAATCCTTCCACTACAAGTCGGGCCACCAAATTGAGATTGGCGAGTTTGGAAACTGCCTGGGGATTCAGATAGTCGAGATAGGCTTTTTTGTCTTCGTTCGCAGCTATGTTGTTTCTCCGTTCACAAGTTTTTCAACGATATCGGTTGTCGAAACGCCCTCGGCTTCCGCATTAAAATTGGTGACGATACGATGCCGCAACACCGGTTTGGCCACGGCTTTAACGTCCTCGATATCCGGCGTTGGTCGGCCATTCAAAATCGCACGCGTTTTAGCGCCCAGCACCAAATATTGCGACGCGCGCGGCCCGGCGCCCCAGTTAATCCAGTCGCGAATATAGGACGGCGCATTATCCGAATTCGGTCGCGTATTACGCACCAGTTTTACAGCAAATTGAATCACATTATCAGCCACGGGCACGCGTCGAACCAACGCTTGCAGCGCGGTAATTTGCTCGGCATTCAAAATAGGGGAGAGGATTGCCGCATAGGCGCTGGTGGTAGAGCGCACAATTTCTTCCTCTTCGACATCGGACGGATAATCGACCCACAAATTGAACATAAAACGGTCGAGCTGCGCTTCGGGCAGGGGATAAGTGCCTTCCTGTTCGATAGGATTTTGTGTGGCCAACACAAAAAAGGGTTCGTCCAGGATAAACGTTTCGCCGGCCGCACTCACTTCGTGCTCCTGCATGGCCTGCAACAAGGCCGATTGCGTTTTGGGCGGCGTGCGGTTGATTTCATCCGCCAGCACAATATTGGCAAATACCGGCCCTTTGACAAATTTAAACGCCTTTTGCCCGGTGGTTTTATCTTCTTCGATCACTTCGGTTCCGGTAATATCGGAAGGCATCAAATCCGGAGTAAACTGGATACGACTGAATTTCAAATCGAGAACGCGCGCAACCGTACTAATGAGCAGCGTTTTTGCCAGTCCCGGCACGCCAACGAGCAGGCAATGGCCGCGGGCCAGCAGGGAAATTAGCAGTTCGTCAATAATGGTGCGCTGGCCAATAATGACTTTGCCGATTTGGTTGACAATATCATCGTGCGCTTTTTTTAATTCTTGGACGATTTCGACATCGTTTTGAGCAGTGGTAAATTCGGAACTCATTCATCCTCCGGATTTCATGGTGACTTTAAAACCAAGTAAAATAAAGAATTCTGGAAACAAAGTCAATGTTGCTTTGGTTATACCGTCTTTCATTCTGCTTTGAATCACAAGCAAAATTTCATAAGTTTCAACCAAAGAATGGTTAACGATATTCAAAATAGTTTTATGAAAACAAATCTAATCGGACTCACACAAACCGAATGCGAAGCGTTTGCCGAACGTATAGGTGAAAAAAAATATCGCGGACGCCAGCTTTACAAATGGATTTATGATAAAAATGCCGCGTCATTTGACGAGATGACGGATTTGCCGCTAGAGTTGCGCGAAAAGCTTCAGGAAACCGCCGAGCTCGGCTATCTTGAGCAAGAGGAAGCGGATGACACGTCGACTTCCGGTTCGGTGAAATATTTGTTCCGTTTGCCGGATGGTTTGCACATCGAAAGCGTTTACATTCCGGAAGCGACCCGGAAAACCTTGTGCATTTCGTCTCAAGTCGGCTGCGCGATTAACTGCCAGTTTTGCGCTACAGCGCGACTCGGTTTAAAACGCCATCTTTCTGCGGGTGAAATTGTTGACCAGGTATTGACCATCAAGCGATTGCGCAACGAAGAAATCACCAATGTGGTGTTTATGGGCATGGGCGAGCCGTTAACCAATTATGATAATGTCATCAAAGCGGCCAATTTGTTGAGCAATGACAATGGGTTGGCCATTGGCGCGCGGAGGATCGTTATTTCAACCTCTGGCTTGGCGGATAAAATTATTCGTTATGCCGATGAAGGCCATAAATACCGCCTGGCCATTTCGCTCAACTCGCCGTTCCAGGAGCAGCGGGCACAGCTTATGCCCATCAGCCGCAAATGGGATGTGGACACGCTGTTGGAAGCGGTGCGTTATTACGCCAAAACCTCGCGGAAAATTCCGACGTTCGAATATGTGTTGCTCGCCGGCGTCAACGATTCCTACGAACACGCCATGGCCCTGAAAAAAATCGTCAAAAGCATGCCGTGCAAATTGAATTTGATTCCCTACAATCCCACGGTGGAAATGTTTTCGCGGCCATTGGAAGAACACGTCGATCAATTTGCGCAATGGCTGCTGCCGCTAAATGCCGGGCTTTCCGTGCGCTGGAGCAAAGGTTACGATGCCAATGCCGCATGCGGACAACTGGCCGGCAAACGTAGCGAATGGGTGAAATGATGAATCGGAAACCAATCATTGGTGTGATGGGCGGTGCCTTGGTATCACAGGAGGTTTATGATATGGCGTTTGAATTGGGCCGACTGATTGCTCAGAATGGTTGGATACTGCTAAATGGTGGTCGTGATGCCGGCGTGATGCGTGCATCGGCGAAAGGCGCCAAACGTGAAGGCGGAATGACGATTGGAGTTTTACCCGGCGACTCGAAAGATCAAGCCAATCCCTTTATTGACATTCCCATTGTCACCCACATGTCGGACGCCCGTAATTTAATCAACGTACTTTCCAGCGATATTGTGGTTGCTTGTCCGGGTTCTGCAGGAACTATCACCGAGGTGGCTCTGGCGCTAAAAAATGAAAAAATCGTAATTTTATTAAATTTTTCGCTCGGCTCCCTTTTTAAAGACTTTCAACTGCAGGGCCAGCTTTTCGAAGAAATGTCCCCCAGCGCGTGCGTGACGCGCATCAAATCGTTGCTGCCTTGCTGATTCATCGATCTTTACGGCGTATTGACGCGCCGCTGCAATTGATTAAATCTGTTTTCCAATTCCGAATAGTTGTTTTGTAGCATGCGCAACTGATCTTTTATGCTGGCATCGGACTGCTCCAGTTTGCGCCGGTAATCGTTCACGGTTTCGCAAATCGTTTTGTGAGATTCATTGAGCTGCTCCAAATTCTGTTCCAGCGTTGTAAACCGTGTGATGAGCTCCTTTTCCTGCTCGGAATTCTCCTTTTGAATGGCACTAAGTTTGGAGAGATAATTGGACGAATCCACTTTGATCAAATATTCCAGCTCATCCTTTAGCGAGTCCAAATCGGCTTGATGGTCGCGCATCTCTTTTATGGTCTCGCTAATCAAGCGCTGGTGCTGTAGATTCAAGCGATAACTTTCTTCTTGCTGCTCTTGTAGGGGCTTTTGAATGAGGGAGTGCGATAACAACAATGCGCCGCCCATTCCGGCAACAAAGCCAAACACAATCGCTGAGGTCAGCAACACGGCCAGGGATATCCGACGTGGCTCTTTTTTTTCTGCGGTCATTCCATCCTCATTTTTCAACAATTTATTATTTAAGCATATCAAAACATCTGCAAAGAAGCAACACTTTTTTGCCGAGACTGAATCCGAGGTGGCTGATTGCGGCACCAAAGTACCCTATAGTTTTGGAATTCTCCCCTTTTCGGCCTGTGAAGTAAATTCAGATTTGCATTTTCAAAAATTTTCTCTATATTTTCCGAGAGTGATGGCACTGTGGAGGTTGGTTAAACTTTTGTATTGTGCTCTGTCCTCAATCCCATTTCTTTTCAATCGTGTTTTCAACAACTAGTTTCCTAAACGATTGACCATGGTGTTGCCTTTACACCCATTGGATTTTTTGTATTTTTAAACGATCTATTCAGTTAGAATCAAGCTCAGCTGTTCGAGTAGAGTTTTTGTAGCCAGGAGGTTGAATGAAAAAGTTACTCTCGGGGAATGAAGCTGTTGCTCGTGGTGCGTTTGAAGCCGGCGTCGAAATTGCCGCTGCTTATCCCGGAACCCCGAGTACCGAAATACTGGAAACCGTTGCTACATATGATGAAATTTATGCCGAATGGTCGGTGAATGAAAAAATAGCCTTTGAAGTGGCCTATGGCGGCGCTGTGGGCGGACGACGGTCGCTGGCCGCCATGAAACATGTAGGCGTCAATGTGGCGTCGGATGCGCTGATGACGGCAGCATATACCGGCATTAACGCCGGCATGGTGCTGATTTGCGCTGATGATCCGGGTATGCACAGCTCGCAAAACGAGCAGGACAATCGCTATTATGCCAAGTTTGCGCAAATACCCATGCTGGAGCCGTCATCCAGCCAGGAAGCCAAAGAATTTACCAAATTGGCGTTTGAGATCAGCGAAACATTTGACACGCCTGTGTTGGTAGTGATGACTACGCGCATTTGTCACGGCAAAGGCATAGTCGAGCTGGAAGACCGCGTGCCCCTGGAGCCGCGACTGTACACCAAAGATCCGCACAAATATGTGATGATCCCGGCAAATGCCCGCAAACGTCACGTTGTGGTGAAAGAACGCCTGGCCAAGCTGCGCGAGTATGTAGAAACCGTGCCGGTAAATAAAATCGAGCGCGGCAGTTCTGATATTGGCGTCATTACCAGCGGCGTCAGTTATCAATATGCCAAAGAAGCTTTGCCGGATGCCTCGTTTCTCAAGCTTGGCATGTCCTATCCATTGCCTATGAATTTAATTAAAAACTTTATCGACGAGTTACAAACCGTCTATGTTGTCGAAGAGCTCGAACCGTTTATGGAAGAGCAAATACTTGCGGCCGGACTCAAAGTGATAGGCAAAGAAGCGCTGCCCAGCATTGGCGAGTTGTCGCCGGAGCTTATTCGCCAAAAATTGTTAGCGGAAGCCAAACCCGAGCCGAGCAATGGCGAATTGCCTGGCCGACCGCCTGTGATGTGCGCCGGGTGTCCGCACCGTCCGGTTTTTAATTCGCTGCGCAAACATCGCACGGTCATTAGCGGCGATATTGGCTGCTACACGTTGAGCACGTTGCCGCCACTCAATACCATGGACACGGTGTTGTGCATGGGCGCCAGCGTTGGATTGGCGCAGGGATTCATTCGCTCGCTGCCCGAACGCAAAGCCGAGCGCGTCGTCAGCGTGTTGGGCGATTCTACATTCATTCATTCCGGAATTCCCAGCTTGGTGAATGCCGTCTACAATAATGCCCGTCTCACCATCGTTATTCTCGACAACCGCATTACGGCCATGACCGGCCATCAGGAGAATCCCGGCAGCGGCAAAACGCTCAAAGGCGACGATGTGACGCCGTTTGATTTTGAAGCCGTGGCCAAAGCCATTGGCGCCGGGTATGTCCGAACCATCGATCCTATCGAAACCGATGTTTTGGACGATGTCATTGGCGAGGCCCTCGAATACGAAGGTACGTCTGTGGTCATTGCCAAACGCCCGTGCGTGCTGGTAGAGCCGGATCAATTTCCCGGAATTATGAAAATCGATAAAGAGATATGTACCGAGTGCAAGTTATGTCTGCGCGTCGGCTGTCCGTCCATCAGTATTCATGACGGCTCGGTGGCCATTGACCCAAACCTCTGCTTTGGCTGCAGTTTGTGTCAGCAAGTGTGTCCGCAAGATTCAATTGTGCGGATGACCTAAACTATCGTTGGCCATATCTTCATACTCTGAAAGGAACAATCGTTCATGTCAAATACAAAAAATATTCTCATAGTTGGAGTTGGCGGACAAGGCATTATCCTGGCCAGCGAAGTGATGGCCTCGGTGGCCATTAGCGCCGGTTACGACGTTAAGCAGAGCGAAGTCCATGGCATGGCACAGCGCGGCGGGTCGGTATCCAGCCATGTGCGCTACGGCGACCGTGTCGATTCGCCTACCATTGCCGCCGGACGCGCCGATGTGCTGCTGTCGTTCGAGCTTCTCGAATCGCTGCGCTGGACGCATTTTTTGTCGCCAAAAGGCTCGGTTATTGTGAACTCGCAGCGCATCGATCCCATGCCCGTTGCCAGCGGCAAAGCCGAGTATCCAAGTGATATCGAATTGCGGCTGCGGCGCAACGGCAATTCTGTTTATATGATTAACGGCCAGTCTCTTGCCGAGCAAGCCGGGCACATCAAAGCCGTCAATGTTGCGCTGCTCGGCGTGCTGTCACGTCATCTCGAATTTGACGAGCAAGTCTGGCTCGACGCCATCCGCAACCGCGTTCCCGCCAAGACCATCGATATCAATTTTAAAGCATTTCAACTGGGACGAGAAGCCGTGTCCGTTCTTGAAAACAACGTCTAGTTCATTCAAACTGTCGGAGGAGAGGCCCATGAAGTATATCGTCGAGTATGTTGATCCGGAATTACTGCGCAAATTGCAGCTCGAACGCCTGCGCGATGTGGCGCGTCGCTTGTACAGCAATGTTCCCTACTATCGAGGCGCGTTTGATGGCATTGGCATCAAACCGCAGGATATCCAGTCTTTGGAAGATTTACAACATTTGCCGCTCACCGACAAAGAGACGCTGCGCACCAATTACCCGTTCGGCATGTTTGCTGTGCCCATGCAGCAGGTTAAGGAAATTCATGCTTCATCCGGAACCACCGGCAAACCTACGGTTGTGGCCTATACGGAAAATGACATTAAAATTTGGTCGGAGGTGATGGGCCGCAGCATAAACGCTGTGGGCGGCACCGCAGACGATATCATCCAAAATGCCTACGGCTATGGCCTCTTTACCGGCGGATTGGGCGTGCATTACGGCTCGCTCGATCTCGGCTCCACGGTGGTGCCCATGTCCTCGGGCGGGTCAAAGCGCCAATTGCAGCTCATGCGCGATTTCAAAACCACCATTCTCACCTGCACGCCATCGTATGCGGTTTATTTGGCTGAAATTGCCGAAACCGAAGGCTACGATCCGAAAGGCAGTTCCGTGCGCATAGGGATTCACGGTGCCGAACCCTGGAGCGATGGCATGCGCAAAGAGATCGAAGAAAAGTGGGATATGAAAGCCTATGATATTTACGGCCTGTCTGAAATTATTGGTCCGGGCGTAGCTATTGAGTGCCAGGGCCAGGACGGATTGCACATTTGGGCGGACCATTTTTTGCCGGAAATTATCGATCCCAAAACGGGTAAAGCTGTTGCGGATGGCGAGGATGGCATGCTGGTCATCACCACGCTCACCAAGGAAGCGACGCCGTTTTTGCGTTACGCCACCAAAGATATCGTCAGCATGACCACCGGTAAATGCCCGCATTGCGGTCGCTCCATGCCGCGCATCAGCCGCATCAAAGGCCGTACGGATGATATGCTGATCATTCGTGGAATTAATGTCTTCCCGTCACAGATTGAATCCGTGCTGCTCGACATGGAAGAAACCGAACCGCACTATCAACTTGTGGTAACGCGCGACGGTGCGCTCGATAAACTGCAAGTGCAGGTTGAAGTGAATGAAAAGTTTTTCTCCGATGAAATTCGCGTTTTAGAAGCGCTCGAAAAACGAATCAAAAGCGAAATCGATAGCGTGTTGGCCATTGCCGTGGATGTCAAACTCGTGGAGCCCAAAACCATTGCCCGCAGCGAAGGCAAGGCCAAACGGGTGATTGATAATCGGAATTCATAACGGCTTTAACCCTGTCGAC
The DNA here is from genome assembly GCA_964414825.1 of uncultured Cytophagia bacterium. Classification (GTDB taxonomy): domain Bacteria; phylum Zhuqueibacterota; class Zhuqueibacteria; order Residuimicrobiales; family Krinioviventaceae; genus CAYPZM01. The sequence continues at coordinate 10,212 of CAYPZM010000165.1, forward strand.
GTTGTCGAAAAATGAGATTAGTGACCTAACAAGGGGTCGCATAGGAAAGCATAAATAGCTTGTAAGTTTATGTTAATCAAATACAGAGACGATGTCTAATATTTTAAGCGACCCCTTGTTGAAGAGCTGCACTTGGCTTTTTTGAAAATCTCAAAATAAAACTCTAACCAAGAGGGATACATCATGCAAGTACGACAAATTTCAGTGTTTATGGAAAATCGTGCCGGTCGTTTGCGCGAAATTACCGGCATTCTCGCCAAAGCCAAAATCAATTTGCGCGCTATGACATTGGCCGATACGTCGGATTTTGGTATTTTGCGCCTCATCGTCGACAATCCGAATAAAGCGGTTGAAATTTTGCGCCAAGAAGGATTTACACTGCGAGAAAATACAGTGATTGCCT
>CAYPZM010000166.1:0-10610 GCA_964414825.1 uncultured Cytophagia bacterium
GTTGGCATCGTGACAGGAAATATAACCATTATCAGTAAAATTGTAAAGCAATCCATCCACAACAATAGGCGTGGGAACGTATGGCGAGTGTTTCGAGTCCAGTTCGTAGACGACGCGGGAACCCGCCTTATTCGGCTGAATAGCCACTTGTTTGCCTTTGCACGAGGCAATGAGTAGATCGCCAACGAGAACGGGCGAGGAAATCGTACGCGCATCAAACGGATTAAACTCCCACACCACAGTGCCCGTTGCAATTTCGACTGCGGTCACGCCGTGAGCTTCACTGGTGAACAGCAAAAGATCCTGGCCATTTTGCGACCAAATCACGGGTGTGGATTGCGAATTGCTCTTGGCCATGTCGCGCTCAATTTCCCAAAACGTTTTACCCGATTGCGCATCTACGGCCACCCAGGTGCTTTTGAGCGGGCTGTCTTTGGCGCTCTCCTGTTCGCGGGTGAAAATGACTTTATCATCGACACGAATGGGAGACGTGCCGACGCCGTGCCGGGAATAGACACCGCCAAATTCGCGACTCCAGACCGGCTGGCCGTCGTGAGTGAACGCTGTCAGGAGCGTACGTTCTTCTGAAAACCAGAGGGCGTAAACGCGTTTGGCATCCACGGTTGGTGTGGGCGAGGCATAGCTGTTATCGTTGTTGATGTGATAAGGCGAGATATCGAATTCTTTTTTCAATAAAATCGCACCATCGTTAAGGCGAATCGCAAGCAGATACCCGGTATTTTCCGCATCGGTACTGGTGACGAACACGGTTGAACCCCAAGCTACAGGAGACGAGTGTCCACTGCCGGGAAGTTCGACCTTCCAGGAGACGTCATCCAGGGTCCAGGTCGTGGGAGGCGAACCAACAGGATAAACGCCCTGGCCGTTGGGCCCACGGAAGCGTGTCGCAAAATCCGACGCCTCAGCAATGGACATCGACGCAATCAAAAGTATGAAAAAAGCGGATCTGAGCATATTAGATTCCTTTGTACACGGCAACAATTCGTTGCGCCATGTGGTTCATAGAGAAGCGTTCTAGCACAACTTTTTTGCCCTGTTCGCCCATTTGTTTCATCTTTTGCGGATTCAGAAGCAGGGATTTCCACGCCTCTACCAACTGATCGCTGTCGTTGGGCTCGTAAATGATGCCCCCGCCCGTGGCTTGGATAAATTCGGGATACCCGCCCAGATTGGGCTGAACTATGGGTACGCCGGCAGCCAGCGCTTCAATTTGATAGGCGCCAAAGGCCTCGCCGACCAGAACGGGCACCGAAAGCAACGTCAAAGATTTCAAAAACTCGATACGGTGCGCTTTATCAAACTCTTCCAGAACAAACACACTGTCGGAAAATCCGGCATTGGCAGCATCCTTTAGCTTTTTCTTTAGAAACGGTTTATCATCGCCCGTATAGCCGCCCGTGAGTTTAAGCTGCGCGTTTTTAAAGCGTTCATCCTGTTTTAGTTTGATAAAGGCATCGAAAACAATGCCCAGGCCAAAATCTTCATTCATGCGACACAGATAGCCGATAACCGGCGGGTTCGTGGACAAGGCTGAAGGTTGATAGCCGTCAAAATCGATGCCGCCGTAGACGACATGCACGCTGTCGGGCGGAAGGTTCATTTTTTCGATGGATTTGTCCGCATAAAATTGGCTGGCCGCGATGAACGCATCAACATCTTTAGCGCGTTCACCCATGAGATCCCAGACTTTATCTTGATACTGCGGCCGCATGGGATCGATCCATTCATTTTCATCCTGAAGCGAGCAAACCACTCGGGCGCCGAGATCGTTTTTCATGCGGCGCGCCAAACCGAGAAGCAGCGCATTGGAGAGATGCACCACATCGGGCTGAACGTGCTGTTTCAGATAGCGCACCATATTGTCCAGTTCGCTTGCCTGACTGCCCTCCTCGCCAAGCAATGTAGAGATGGTCATTTCCTCAAGTCCGCTGGCGCGAGTGGAACCGGCTTTTTTCGCGGCCATTTGCAGCAGAGCTTCCGAATCAAACAAGCGCTCCACCCACATGGGCGCATGGCGATAAAAGGCAACTTTTTCTTTGAGATAAATATTGATGGCACCGTAAAACACAGGTGTGTCGCCCATGAGGCCGTGGACATCGACGTTGAGCGGCAGATACATGGGAACCATTTTGACATCGTGGCCGAGGTTGCGCAGCGACTCAATCAGTTGATTGTCGCGCATACAATTTTGACAATAAAAGGTACCACCGGAGCCGGGGATAATGTGGACAATTTTCATAATTCACCTCCAAACGCATAAACTCGACCGTCCTCGGCACCGATAAAAATGTAGCCACCGGTTACTGCCGGGGACCCCACAACGGGAGAACCGATCTCATAAGACCATATCAAGCTGCCTTCATTAAGATTAAGCACGTACAAGCGACCATCGTTTGAGCCGACGACCACTTTATCGTCGCAAATCACCGGCGAGCTGTCGACGTCATCGCGCGTCTGGAACGTCCAGAGTTGTTCGCCAGTATTGCGGTTGACACAGTGAACAAGCTTGTCACGAGAGCCAATGACAACGTGATTCTCGTCTACGGCTGGTGTTGAAAAGAATGCCCGGGTTTCGCCATTGTTGTCATATTCCCAGATGATTTCTTGCGCCTCCGCATCAATGGCCATTAGGGTTTCGCCATAATGGCCGAGATAGGCGGTGCCCTCATACAAAGCCGCCGAACCAGCGATGTAGGAGCCAGCAATAACCTCGCCAATTTTTGAGCCGTCCGCGACGGATACGATGTGCAAACGCTCATCGCAGCCGCCAAACACGGCAAATTGGCCATTTGTGGCCGGAGCACCGTTGATGTAATTGTCGGTTTCGTAACTCCATTGTTGCTCACCGGTGGACGCGTCGATGGCATACACGCGGAAATCGTAGCTGCCGACGATAAGCCAGATATCTTGACCGTTCGGCGCCTTCATCCACACGGCGGACCCGTAAATTTCATCTTCGGCTGTAAAGGTCCACAAGAGATTTCCGTTATGGGCATTCAGCGCGAAAAAATCGCCGCTGAGCGAGCCGATGTACACCGTAGAATCGAGCAGCAGAGCCGGTGCTTCAATGTCATCGCCGGCGTCGAACGCCCAGAGGCTGTCGCCGGTGGCGGCATCGAGCGCGTAAAGCAATCCGTCGGTCGAACCAATGTACACTTTGCTATGGCCGACGATCGGGGACGATTTGATGTCATCACCCGTCTGGAAGGACCACAATAGTTCTAAAGCTTCGGAAAGAGCACCATCGGCTTGTCCAGTGAGCTGAGCATCACCCCGAAAAATTGGCCAGGAGAGAGCCGTGGTATCGACTCTGGACGTTTTGGTGGTTTCTGAGGCGCACGAAAAGACAAGAGCAGCGAGAACGAGAATGGGAAACATCAAGATTTTCATAGTCACTCGATAGTTATTTCATCCAACATATGATATATATTGGATTCGCTTACGGCACAGATTCATGATTTTTGAACGAAATCGCGGCTGTGGGACAGCTTTCCGCACATTCGCGGGCCACTTGCGCCAGTCCGCGGTCGAGCGCCTCTTGAAATGGAATAGAAATTTTAACATTAAAGCCGCGACGAATAAAGGTAAAGCCAAACTGTTCGCCAGCATTTGCAGTGATCTGCACACACAATCCGCATTTTATGCATTTCCCGGGTTCAAACACCACGAGGTCATGTTGCACCTGGCGTTCAAAGGCGTGACGCTTTGAAATGCGAAAACGGCTTTGGCTGGCGTCGTATTCGTCCGAGTAGAGACGGAGCTTGCAGGATTCCTGTTTGCGACAGTCACAGCGAAAACAGCGCTGGGCTTCGCGGATGGCTTCGTCATGTGAGAATCCATTAGCGACCGGTTCGATTCGTTCAGCAGAATCAGCTTCTTTCAAAAATTCTTTAGCTTCGCCTTCTTGCAGACGGCCCATCAGTGAATTGAAGCGCTGTGATCGTCCGGTTATGGTTTTATCCGATAAAAATTGATCCACCGAATGCGCGATGGATTTGCCATGTCCCACGGCACGCACGGCCATTTTGCTGGAGGAGACCAAGCTGCCGCCGGCAAATATGCCCTCGATGTTGGTACTGAGAGTTTTGCGATTCACGCTGAGGCCGCGTTTGCTCAGTTCGAGCGGCGTTGATTCGTAAAGCGCGGAATTGAGGTCACCGGTCATAAGAACGATAGCATCGTATTTGTTTCGAAGTTCATCTAATGAAACATCCGATCCCAGACTTGTATTCATGCTGAATTCGATTCCCAATGCGCGAAGGAGTTCGATTTCGGCGTCGAGCACGTCGCGTGGCAACCTGTCTTTGGGAACGGCATAGCGCAAATTGCCGCCAGGTCGTTCGTTTTTGTCAAAGATGGTGCATTTGTGGCCGAATTGCGCCAGATAGTAGGCGGCGGATAATCCGCCCGGACCGGCGCCGACTATCGCGACGGTTTTGTTGCTCGATGACTTTACGACCGGCCGATAAGGCTCGTCAGATTCCAGATCGATGTCTGCAACAATCCGTTTGAGTAAGCAGATGGAGACCGGGCTGTCGTGTTGCTTGCGGTTACAGCCATTTTCGCACGGCGCCGGGCAAATTCGTCCGAGCACGGCCGGCAGCGCGATTTCAGCTTTGACCGTGCGGATAGCCGCTTGCCAGTCCTGTTGCTGAATTTGGCGAATCATGAGCGGAATGTCCATGTACGCCGGGCAGATGCGTTGGCAGGGCGCCTGGCAGTCGCCGACGTGTTCGCTGAGGAGCAGATCGAGCGTATCCTTGCGAAATTGACGGATGCGGTCGTTGTTGGTTTCGATGCTCATGCCGTCTTCGGCGCGGGCGGAGCACGAGGGCAGGAGTTTGCCGGTGCGAGTTTCCTCCACGACGCAGATCATGCAGGAGGTGTTGTGAGGGAGGCCGTCCTGGTAGCACATAGTGGGGATCGTGAATCCAAGCGTTTGGACGGCTTGCAGAAGAGAGGTGCCTGCTGAGACGGTGATGGGGGTGTTGTTTATGTAAAGGGTGATGTTCATAATTTATTCAATTTATTTGAGAGTTCTAAAGGGTTCGCCCCAACGGGGCAAAATGGTTCGGGGCAACGCCCCAAACCGACCATGACGCGCAGCGAGACCTAATCCCATACATACCGCTCATCATAATCAACATTATATTTTTGTAGCAATTTGCGGAATTCATCTTTAAATGATATCGTTTGATGATATTCTTTTTGATCATTGATGAATCGTACAACATCCTGGAGTTGGGATTCTCCAAATGAAAAGGCGCCGTATCCTTCTTGCCAAGCAAACTTTTTAAACTGAGAACCTTTGGTTTTAATCCATTTGGATGAACTACGTTTGATTTCCTCAAGCAACGCTGCAATGGTTATGGTTCGCGACAAGCAACAGCCAACGTGAACATGATTTTCAGTTCCGCTTATTTTCGTCACCTTACATTTTAGTTCATTGCCAATCGATGTCATATAGTCGTAAAGTTCTCTTTCTACACTCTTGTGGATCAATGGTTCACGATTCTTTGTGCTGAACACAATATGCAAATTCACTTTAGCCAACGATTGAGACATGTTACCTCCCCCTTTCTGCTTGCCCCGTTGGGGCGCCTTATTTTGCCCCTTCGGGGCATGTTCTCTACCAAACCTCCACATTCATAATCTTAACTTCCACGACTCGAAACCACCTCCACCGCCTCCACCGGACACACCTGCACACACGTATCACATTTCGTACACAACTCCTGCTTTATCTCATGACGCTCATACGGGGCTACCGAAATCGCATCCGTCGGACAATGCTGCGCGCAAATCGTACAGCCAATACAATCCTCGGTGATCTCGTAACGAATCAACGCCTCGCATTTTTTCGCCGGACACTCGCCCTGCAAATGCGCCTCGTATTCATCACGAAAATACTGCAATGTAGACAATACCGGATTCGGCGCTGTCTTGCCCAAACCGCACAAACTGCCAGCCTTGGTTTTTTCCGCCAATTCCTCCAAACTGTCCAAATCGCCGGACTTGCCCTCTCCGGCGCACAATCGTTCCAAAATCTGCAGCATATGTTTGGTACCAATGCGACAAAACGTGCACTTGCCGCAGGATTGGTCATAGGTAAACGTCAAAAAATAGCGCGCAATATCGACCATACAATCCGAATCGTCCATGACCAACAGACCGCCCGAGCCCATCATGGCACCGACGCCTGTCAGCGCTTCGTAATCCACCGGCGTATGCGCAAATGACGCGGGAACGCACCCACCGGACGGTCCACCAATTTGTACAGCTTTAAATTTGCGTCCCGATTGAATACCGCCGCCAATGTCCTCAACAATCTCGCGAATCGTAATCCCCATCGGCACCTCGATCAATCCACCGCGCGCGATTTTCCCGGCGAGCGAAAACACTTTGGTACCCTTGCTGCGCTCGGTTCCCAATTGCAAAAACGCCTCCGCTCCATTTCGCAAAATCCAGGGTACGGTGGCAAACGTTTCCGCATTATTCACCAAAGTCGAATGCCCCCACAATCCCGATTCAGCCGGATACGGCGGTCGAAAGGTTGGCATTCCGCGCTTGCCTTCAATCGAAGCGATAAGCGCAGTCTCCTCGCCGCAGACAAACGCCCCGGCGCCCTCCATAATGCGTAAGGTCAACGAAAAGTCGCTACCCAAAATCGACTCGCCCAGCAATCCTGTTTCTTCCAACTGGTAAATGGCGTTTCGAACGCGCTCGACCGCCAACGGATATTCCGCGCGAATGTACAAATAGCCTTCGTGCACACCCGTAGCATACGCGCCAATAATCATCCCTTCGAGCACTCGGAACGGATACGATTCCAAAATCATGCGATCCATAAACGCGCCGGGATCGCCTTCATCGCCGTTACAAATCAAATATTTGTGGTCATCCTGCGCCGCTCGCGCGATTTCCCACTTTTTGCCGGTCGGGAATCCGGCACCACCACGACCACGTAATTGACTATCTTTGACCTGCTCAATCACCTCTTCAGGCGATGTCGACAACACCATCCGCAGCGCTTCAAATCCACCTTTGGCGCGATATTCCTGCAAATCCAAAGGATCTATAAATCCCGCATGCTCCGTGGCAATGTGCCGCTGCCGCCCCAAAAACGCTTCGACATGCGGATCGCGTGTATGAAGCGGATAACGCGTAAACTCCGCATCGGAATCGCCTTGAAACAAATCCTCGACCCAGCGGGTGGCCTGCGTTTTCAGACGCTGTTGCCATGAACGCTGCGGAAAATGCTTGAGCACAATACGTTTCACGTCCTCAGGCGAAACGCGATCGTACAACACGGGCTCTTGATTGGGCGGCACGACTTCCAACAGAGGCACACGGTGACACATGCCCACACATCCCACGCGTTTCACATGCGTTTGGATGCCGGTATCAACCAAGCACTGTTCAAGCTCTTGTTGCACATCGCCGCTGCCGCTGGCAACACAACACGATCCAAGGCCAATGCGGATTTCGCCAATATCGTCAATCGATTTTTTATGAACCACACGCTGCGTCGGCGTCGTTTCGCCGCGGGCTAAAAAATCCTTCAACACCTTGTTGACGCTTTCTGGTGTCACATGCCCATACGTGACCTGATCGATCTGCACGACCGGCGCCAACGTGCAACAGCCCAAACACGCCACTTTTTGCACAGTGAATTGTCCATCCGCATCGGTATCTTCCCCGCTCGAAATATGCAAATCGCGCCGAAACGCATCCACCACCTGCTCCGCGCCTTTGACGTGACACGCCGTTCCCGTGCACACGTGTATGATGTGCTCACCCACCGGCGTGTGTCGAAACTGCGAATAAAACGTCGATACGCCCATGATCGAGGCCGGCGTAATTTCCGTAATATCGCATACCTGGCGCAAGGCAACTTCCGGCAGATATTTAAACTCCTCTTGAATCGCCTGCAAAACCGGAATCACGGCACTCGCTTCTGTCCCGATTTTTGCCACAATGCGATCCACCGTTTTGATGATCTGCAACTGCTCCTGATCCGTATGTTCGGTCGTAATTATAGACATTTAATTCCCAATACAAAACAAATGCTCTTCGCCGCGGATGTAAATGCGTCCGTGCATAAATGCCGGCACCGTGTCCGAGCGTTCGCCCAGCTCGTTAGCGGCAACGGCGGTAAACTCTTTTGACAATTCAAAAATATGCATCACGCCATCGCGATCCATAACAAACACATTTTCCCCGACTACGATCGGCGAAGAATAAAATCCTTCATCAAATTCCTGCGTCCAATAAACATCTCCGGATTTGGCATCAAAGCAGGAGACTGTACCGTAACTGGATGCCATGACCAAAAAACTTGGGGTAGCCACCGGACTCGACGCCTCGGGCAGATCGTCTTCATACTCCCAGGCAATATGCGCCGTGCCTTCCAGCTTGATGGCCGCGAGTTGCGCATACTCATTGGCGGCATACACCCAGCCATCGGCGTACGCCACGCTGGGCCCAACCTCGGCATCCATGCAGTTGACGCGCCACAACTCTTGGCCGTTTGCCGGATCGTACCCAATGACATACGGCGTTGTACTCAAAATGACTTGATCCCGCGCTTCCGAACTCTCTTGCACCACAACAGGCGAGGCCCACGAAATTTGCATATCCTCGCGCGGCGTGGCATACAGTTGCTCGCCCGTGGCGCCATGAAACCCCATCAGATGCTTTTCTTCGTTGGTATCGTATTGTACTAATAAAATATGCTTAAAAGTGAACAGTGATGACGAATGCCCATAATGATTATCCGGCATGCCCAAATTTTTGACCCAAACCCGTTCGCCATCAAAATCGAGACACGCCAAATCGCCAGTAGCAAAAATGACGTACACGCGTTCGCCATCCGTGGCCATGGTGGGGGCGGCATAGCCGGTGTCTTCGGTGACATCCGGCGCTTCTTTGGGCGAGCCGGGAATGTCATTGAGCTCGGTTGTCCACAACAGTTCGCCGGAATCCGCGTCGTAGCAATAAACTTCCTGGGATTCTTCGTCCGCGCCCGAGAGAAAAATCTTTTTCTTCCAAATAATGGGCGAATTTAATCCCTGTTTGGCCACGGGCACTTTCCACTTTATGTTTTCGCCGGATTCCCCGTTCCAGATGGTCAGCACATCAGTGTGGTACGCCAGTCCAAGTCCGTCCGGACCTCGAAAGCTCGGCCAGTTGTCGCGCATTTCGCGCATCGAGGCAAACGAGGCTTTCACCCGGCGTTCTTTGAGTTGCGTTTGTGAAAACACGCTCAACAAAAAGGCGACGAGAAAAATACCCAGTCCACTGTAAATGATATAGCGTCGCGCCAGCAGTTTGGTCTCCCATGAATTTTCCTGCTTGGCTTGCGAGAAATCCGGCAACTGAGGACGAAGGGAGCTGATGTATTTTAGTGAAATCAATAGCACCAAAACCGAGACAAACAACAACAATCCGCCGGTGCGCAATTGCCATTGATGCGTAAAATACGCTTTGCGCGCCAGCAGATCCAACGCGCGAATTTGCTGTTGCAGGGCTGCATCTTGAGGATTCTCCTGCAACTGGCGCATCAGTTCGTTGAGAGCCTGACTGTTTAGTGGATCGATCGAATGCGTTTGGATCGTGTTGGCGATCAACAAAATGCTCAAAACCACCGCAAACACCGCGGAAATGGCCGCAGTTCGTTTGGCTATGATGTACAGCAACTCTTTTTTTGATGTGTTTTCTGATTGCATAGTTCACATTTCAGTTCAAAATGATCATCTGATTTAACGACTTTTCACATTAAGTGTCTGTTTTAATTTATCCAAATCGACACCTTTTTTCACCGGGCAGTAGGAAAAACAACGTCCACAACTAAAACAAGTGCCGCGATCCACTTCGTAGATGGGCTGTTTGCGCATCACCGACAAATTGATCAATTTGATGGAGATGATCAGCCCCATAAATCCACCAAGCAGCCAGCCGCCTATTTTGAACTGGCGCTGTATGTTGCGCGCATCGGCGAACAAGGCTTCGGTGGCCGTGCCGGTGGCGCGAAAGGCATCTGTTTCTTCTGTCGTTTCGGTTCGTAAACCGCTATTTTCCAACTGGATTTGTTCAGCCAAATCCACGGTAAAATGCGCTTTGGACAACGGCACGTGCAAAAGTGAACCGATCCAACCGGTGGCAAAAATAATCAAAGGGGCTGCCAGCAACAGCACGGCCAGTCGACGCGTACTTTTCTCCTTGGGCTCGTTTGCTTGATCTTCGGACGCCTCGTTAATCGCGCCAAACGGACACGAGTCCTCACACAAGCGGCAATTGATACATTCGGTTGGCGTAATGGAGACGTGTTTTCGCGATAACCGTGAGGTCCAATTCAACAAAACGCCAAGGGGACATAAAAAGCGGCAATAGGGTCGGCCGACTACGGTTCCAAGGAGCAGAACAAATCCACCAAACAATATCATATTAAACGTGGTGCCAAAGCGAAAAAAGCCGATGAACGGATCGTACTGGCAAATGAGAAATCCGGCACCGGTTGCAGCAAACAACACCGCAAGGCCGAGATAAAGATACGGAAAAATACTCAAGGTCTCTCCCAGCCAACGCGG
>CAYPZM010000167.1:0-10600 GCA_964414825.1 uncultured Cytophagia bacterium
GATCCTGCCGATCACGGTGGAAGCGTTCCGCATACGTCCTCATCATTTATTTTTGCATGGCCGGGCTCGGGGCAGGCGCGGCCGGGGATATTGATAATCTTTTATTTCAAGGGGCCGAACATCATTACACGGGCGACCTGGACGCCGCCGTTGCCGCCTTTGAAACCGTTGCAAAACTGGATTCGACGAATGAATTGTCCCTGAGCGGCACAGGCACGGCTGCCGGGCTCGAAGACCTTCTTAATCAGCTTGTCGAACCGTACGAGCTCAAACTCGGATTTGCGCCCGAAGGTTTGGGGCCGTCCGACCATGCTCCATTTTATGCGGAGGACATTCCGGTACTGCAATTTTTTACCGGCATGCATCAGGACTATCACACACCGGCCGATGATCCCGAAACTCTCAATTATGTCGGCAGTAAGCGCGTTGCGGATTTTGCGTTCGACCTGGTGTGGGAGATTGCCAACCGGCAGGAAGAGCTGGCCTTTCAACTTGCCGGGCCCAAAGAGCGTCCGGCATCGCGACGCAATTTCAAAGTGACTCTGGGCATTATGCCGGATATTGCCGGACAAGAACAACGCGGTTTGCGCGTGGATGCCGTGATGCCGGAGCGCCCGGCATCTTTGGCGGGTATGGAAAAAGGCGACATTATCGTGGCCATGGACGGCAAACCGGTCAAAGATGTGTACGAATACATGCACCGGCTTTCCGAGTTTGAGGTCGGTCAGCGCATTAGTGTTGAAGTAATCCGTGGAGAAAAAACAAAGATTCTCATTGTTGAACTTTGAGGGAAATATGATTATCGACAATCCAAACGGCCCGCAGGTTTATGTTCACACCTGGCTTCCGGAACATGAGCCGAAAGCTCACTTGATCGTAGTACACGGTTTGGGAGAACACGGTGGTCGCTACGCGCATTTGGCGGAATTTTTTAATAAAAAGGATGTGGCGGTGTATGCGCCGGATCATCGCGGACACGGCCGCACCCCAGGAAAACGTGGGCATGTGAACCGACTGATCGAATTTGTCAACGATGTCGAATTGCTTCGACAGCATATTCTGAAAGAGTATGCAAAAAAGCCGGTTTTTCTATTTGGTCACAGTATGGGCGGATTGATTGGCTTTCGTTACTTGCTCGAACATCAAAATCATATCTCCGCGGCTGTTCTGTCCGCGCCGGCTGTGGGTATCAAAATCGATCCGCCCGAATGGCAAAAAAAGCTGGTTTCACTTCTGGAGCTCGTGCTTCCCGAAATGACGCTCAACAACGGCATCGACGCGGCATGGTTGTCGCACGATCCAAAAGTAGTTGAAGCCTATCGAAATGATCCTTTGGTGCATCCTAAAATCAGCTTGCGCCTGTTCAATGAAATGGATAAAAATGGAAAATTGTGTTTGGAGCGAGCGTCCGACATCACCTTGCCGGTGATGATGATTTATGGCGAGCAGGACAAAATTATCGATGGCGATAAAGTACACACTGCGTTCGAACGCTTGTCCAGTTCAAACAAAAAAGAATTTGTCATTCAGAATGCCTTTCACGAAGCCCACAACGAGTCCAATCATTTGGAAGAATTTGAGGCCATGTGGCAGTGGCTTGAGCCGATACTCGCATGACGGCTTGGTTGCTCTGGGACGAATGTCCGAATTCATTGCCCGTCCGGGATAAACATCCCGGACGATCGTTTTGAGCTACTGATCGCGCCGGATATGCATCCGGTGTGGGCAATGGAAGCAAAACATTCGTCCGAGAAGCTGCGAGCTGCTCTGGGACGATATCCTGGCACAGGGCCCGCCCGGGATAAATATCCCGCAAGATCGTTTTTAAGCTTGCTACCTAGCATTTTTTTCCTTTCTTTAGTTGCACAATCACGTTTCATTTTTACAAAAAGGAGTATCTATGCAATCCCGACCGCTACTATTATCTCTTTTTATTTTATTCTTGACCTTTTCCCTTTATGCAACCATTCCCATCGAATCCGTCAACACCACAACTGTCGGTTTGTACGAAAAGTTTGAGGTGGTTTACGATTTGAGCGATTTTAGCTATGACAATCCGTACGATCCCGATCAAATCGACGTCACCGCAATTTTCACTTCACCTTCGGGCAAAGAGTGGAATGTGTTCGGCTTTTATGACGACTATAAAGGGGTGTCGAAATGGAAGGTTCGCTTTGCGCCAAACGAGATCGGCGAGTGGACCTACATCATCCGTGCCGAGGATGCGGATGGCCACGATTATAGCGAGATCCAAACGTTTACCGCGGTCGAATCCGAACACCACGGCTGGATCAAGATTTCCGAGGAGAACCCGCGCTACATGGAATACGATGACGGCAGCAGCTATTTTGGAGTCGGCATGTACACGCCGTGGAAGAATGACGTGGCCAAATTTGACAAACTTGAATCGTTTGGCGGCAACACCTTTGCAATCTGGAATATCATGTACGGCGGTCTTGTGAATGGCCACGGTATCATCGAAGAAGAGCTTGGCCGCTACAATCAAACCAAATGCGGCAAAATCGACACGCTGCTCATCATTGCCGAAGAGCGCGATATGAACATCATGTATTGCTTTTGGCCGCACGATCTGTTTTCCGCCACGGTGTGGGCGCATCAGTGGCATCAAAATCCTTATCGACACATTTGCGATGTGGAGGATGTGTACAGCGATGAAACCTGCTGGGAGTATCAAAAAAAGCAATATCGCTACTTGATCGCCCGATTTTCTTACAGCCGCGCTTTGGGCATTTGGGAGATTATGAACGAAATCAATGGCACGGATGGCTGGGCCGCCGGGCGACACGACGAGGCGAGAAACTGGGTGAAAAAAGTTCACGAGTATTTCAAAGCCAACGATGCTTATCAACATTTAACCACGGCATCGCGCAGCGGTGGCTTTGGCGAATATTGGCCGGAAATGTACGAGCTTATCGATTTACCCAACTTGCATGTGTACGAAACCCAGGGTTGGGCCGAAAAGTATCCGGGTAACACGCTGCGTTCCAGCATGTACAATTACGCTTTTGCCGCCTCCCGATTTTGGAACAATTTTGATCAGCCCGCCATTTTGGGCGAAGCCGGTGCCGATTGGGTGCGCGTGGATGTGCGTTCGCCCGGCTACGAAGCGCTGTACCACAATGCCATTTGGGCGACATTGACCAACGGCATTGCCAGCACACCGTATTGGTGGACCTTTACCAATCCGATTCGCGACGAGGAACGTCAGCACATGAAACACCTATCCACATTTGTGGCGGATATCGATTTTGTCAAACAGAGCAAAGCGCATTTTGAAAACACAAACGATGTGTTTGATGTGTATGGCATGAAAGGCGATTCGTCCGCGTTTGGCTGGATACGGGAGACCTCGGGTGTGGATGTGTCCGATATTCAGTTTGATTTGGAGGATGTTCTTAATCCGGGAATCCATGTTTATGCCGTGACCTATTATAATCCCTGGACTGGCGAAAGTTTGGGCACGCGGATTCGGCCGCACATCAACAATCTTTTTCGCGACAGAACGCCAATTGTCTCGCCCGCGGTTCCGGATGTCGCCTTTAAAATCGCTCCGGCCGAAGGTGGGATTACACCGACGCAGATCGAATTGTCCAGTGAAGTTTATCAAGTGTTGAATGTCGACACATCTCAAGTAGCCATTGACTGCTATTTGTTTGATGCGCAGGATCGATTTTGTGATAATGCGGAAATGGACATCAACGTGACTCTAAACGGGCCAGGCTCGATTGAGGGCTTTGCTCAAGTTTCGACACAAAATGGCGTGGCGAACATTGTTTACCAAGCCTCAGAACAGGCCGGCGTGGCTGAAATTATTGCCAGCGCGCCCGGACTTGAACCGGATACGCTCCGCATTCGTGCGAAAGATAAAGTTATTTTGGATGATTTTGAATCCTACCGCTCCGATTCCGAGCTACGCCGAAACTGGACCGTGCAATCGGGGCAGGCTGAGTTGTTCCTGCTTTCTGATCCCGAAAAAAGCTCCAAGGTGATGCAGCTCGACTATGCGATTGGTTCGGAGTACAAATATACGGCCGTATTGGAAACCGAAATCGATCAAACGTTTGAGGATGGGCACTATCTTACCTTTTGGATTCAACCGGACGGTTCGAACCGTGAAGTGGAGTTGCGGCTCTATAACGAGAATCGCCGTTACTGGAGTTATGAATTTTCGCTGCCCACTACCCAAGCCGGCATTATGACCATTCCGATTGAGGATTTTGCGCGACGTGGCAGTAGTGAAACGTTCAACTTGGCACATTTAACTGCCATGCGTCTCACGGTTCGCATTGGTGAGGCTGAATTCGGCAGCGGCACGCTTTATTTTGACGATTTTAAATTTCCGGCATCGGCGCCAACAAAAGTCGAGCAGGGCGGTTATACCGCACCGATTGAGTTTGAGCTGGCACAGAATTATCCCAATCCGTTCAATCCCAAAACTGCCATCCATTACCGGGTGCCGGAACGCAGTCATGTGACGCTTTCGATTTATAACATTCAGGGCCAGGAAGTGGAGCGGCTTGTGGATAAAACCTTGGCTGCGGGCGAGCATTCGATCCTGTGGGATGCCTCCGGATTTTCATCCGGACTGTATTTTTATCGATTGCACGATGGCGAACGATTGGCTATTAAAAAATGTGTGCTCGCCAAGTAAAAAATAATCATTGTTGAAAATGTGATCCCCTAAAGATGCTGAGGACGCAATTTTATTGATTATTTTCCTCGACGAGCTTTCCATTTAAATATTTATGCAAAATACTCGATATCAACGATTGATAGGGAATTCCTTCTTCTAAAGATTTTTGCTTTAGTCCCAGAAAATCCTTTTCCGAAATTCTGATATTGATTCGTTTATTCTTCAAATATGTGTTTTTTGCATATTCGGCATGTTTTTGTTTTTCTTTCTCAATATCCTCAATCGATTGCCATTCGTTTTTTTCATAGCTTTCGACAATATCTCGCTCTTCGCGGTCTGTATATTTATGTTGATTCATCTTT
The DNA here is from genome assembly GCA_964414825.1 of uncultured Cytophagia bacterium. Lineage (GTDB taxonomy): Bacteria > Zhuqueibacterota > Zhuqueibacteria > Residuimicrobiales > Krinioviventaceae > CAYPZM01. The sequence goes on from CAYPZM010000167.1 coordinate 5,017, forward strand.
TACCTCAAATATTTTCTCGTTGCTTTGCGGCTCGGAATGATGGTTTTTAAAAATATTTTCTCTTCCTCTTGTACGAATGGAACCAAATAGGCATAATCATCAACTTGAACCACATATATTCGTTGCTTGCCATATTTTATCTTGTTTGGATGTTCCAAAATATCGAGCAATTTTCCGTTTTCTATTTGTGCGACAATGGCCTCAAATGAGATATTTCTTTTTTCTTTAATCTCGCTATTTTTATCAATATTCCAATCGTAATAGATCATAATATAACATACAAAAGTGTGTGCCTATTGTCAACAGCTTTTAATGTTGGTGTTGATGCATTACCAACTACTGACAAAAAAAGCCCGATTCCAATCAGATCGGGCCTTTCCGAGGGCAAAAAATCTCAAACTAACCCGATCCCTGCACGGGATCGAATCAATGACCTTACTTTAACAGCATCATCTTGCGCGTCTGCACCACGTCCGAGCCGACCCGCAAAGTGTAAAAATAGATGCCCGATGCCAAGTGCGAGGCATCGTACTGAACAGAATAGGTTGAAGCGTTTTGCATTTCATCCACAATCGTATCGACCAATCGACCCAAATGATCGTACACGTGCAATTTCACATGATCTGAGCTCGGCAAAGTATACTCGATCGTCGTTTTGGGATTAAAGGGATTTGGATAATTTTGCGACAAGGTAAACTCGCTTGGCATTCCAATGGTATTGTCTTTCACTGCCGACGCCCCTGAAGGTGCAACAACGCCTCCGACATAGCCATAAAAATCCACATCGATCGCGCCGCTTTGCGGCGTCGCGCCGCATCCCATAGCAATATAAGCGCCGGTGAAATCCGAGCCGCCACCTGCCGTCACATTAAACATTTGCGGTTCGGTGCTGCCATCCATATAGACATCAACCTGATGCGTGACGCCGCCCGCTGTATCCGCTGCCGCCTGGATGGTGATCCAGTACTCGTGCCACTCCCGCGGGTCCAGTTCGACCAAATTGACGGAGGCAGGATCAAACGTAGTATCGTTAGCCGCGCCCTGCCAGTTGACATTGTCACCGGTACGGTTCATGATCAATCCCTCTTTCATGAGCACACTATCGAGATAGGCATGATCGGTCTTTAATGCCAAGCAGAAGGAAATGGTACCGCCGGCCAATTGATGCACCGAAAAATTGCCTTTGCCGCCATCGTGAACGATATAGCCGTCGCCGGTTTCGGGCCAAAAGTCGATTCCCAAACCATCAGCAGGGAAAATATCATCCAACAGACCCGAAACGGCCGTCGCAACACGAGCCCGAAAGGAAATAGTGATGCCATCGTCCATGATAGTGCTGTCGTTGGCGGGCGCATCATTCAGTGAAATATTGTAGCCCAGGTAAAGTTTGCGGTTGGACGGATCCGATTCCCCGTACTGTCGCGGATCACCAGGATCTTGCATACGCAAATACATGGTGGTGTCCTCGCCCATGACTTCGGTAAATAGCGAGACACCGCCGGGCAGGCCGTCGCCGATCTCCGTTCCATCCCATGCGTCGGAACCGTTGTCGTGGTTCCAAAATCCGTCCAACGCAAACTCGGGATCCGAATCCCATAAATCTCCATTGTAGATATAGGTCCATCCCCCTTCGGGTGGATCGTACACGTTGCCCATTAACACAACCGGTAGAATGAATAACAGGACCATCACACATGCTGCAATTCTCAAATCAAACCTCATGGTTACGCCTCCTTAAAAAGTAAAGCCCTCGGGTGATTTTGATTGAACATCAGTGATTGGAAAAGAACAATGGACTGTCGAGTTGTACCAAGGCAGAGTCCGCGTGTGTAGCTCCCATTTTCAGTATATTAAACCTTATGGATATTTGCAATTGTTTTCAAGGTTTTTATAAGATTTTTCTGCAACGTGTATAGCTGTCGCATAGACAACCCGCGAGTTATTTGACTAATTTACCTGTCTCTGTTCATTTGGAAACAATAGGTCCCCGATCCTACCTTTATAATGATCACACCGTCTTGATCGGAAATTTCGTGTGTTGCGCCTGAATTCGTTCCACAATTCTCAAGACGCTCCCGATCCCCTTCCAGTTCGATGGTTGCTGTGCTGTTCACCGGCACACGCAGTTCATAATGAACAGAACCGTTTTCCTGTTTCCACGACGAAACGATTTTGCCGTATGGCGATTGGTGCTCCGCCTTGACCCACTCTAAATCATCCGGAACGAACGGGCGAATATAAAAATGTTTGAATCCGGGATTCTCCGGATCCGGCTGGATGCCGGCGAGATATTTGTACATCCAGGCGCTGACATCGCCATACATGATGTGCAGGCGCGAGCCGCCGCCGTCCCAGGATTCCCACAACGTGGTGGCGCCTTGCGTAATCCAGTGGCCCCAGCCGGGATAATCGGTGGTGTGGGTCATCTCGTACGCCACCTCCGGATACCCGGCCTCGGCGAGCGCATTGGGAACGTATTTGGCGCCGAGAATGCCAAAGTCGAGATTGAGGTCGCTTGCTGAAATGGCCCGCATCAATTGGTGCAGAATTCGATCCGCATCGGTCGCATCCAGCAGCTCCTGATACAATGCGCATCCCAAAGCCGTTTGCGAATTGTTTCCAACTCCATCCTGGCGGACAAATGTCTTGTTAAATGCCGATTTGACGTTCTGCGCAACGTTGCCGTAGTAATCAACATCGGCCTTTTTTTCCAAAAGCGCAGCAAATTTAGAGAGCAGCATCAAATCCACATAAAAATACGCTGTTGATGTGATCTCCGCCGGAGTGGTGGTTTGGGCAGGACTCCAATCGCCCAATCCCCACGACACGATGCCATTTTCTGATTTTTCGGCAATGAGAAAATCCACATATCGTTTCATGGTCGAATAATGATTTTCGATAATTTGGAAATCGCCAGTATACAGGTAGACGTACCAGGGGATGAGCAGCAGAGCGCTGTCCCAGGCCGGCCCGTTGCCCCAATAATAGCCCCAACCGGCTGTGGGAATAATGGCCGCCACTTCGCCGGTGGCACGTTGTTCATCCGAGATGTCGGTGATCCACTTTTCGTACGACGCTGCCAGGTCAAAATTGAACAGTCCGGTTTCCGCGGCCAAATGCGCATCGCCGGTCCAGCCGTTTTTCTCGCGATGCGGGCAATCCGTGGGATAGCCGTGATAATTGCCGCGAAACGACCACAAGGTGTTGTGTTGAATCTGGTTGAGCAGCTCACTGGAGCATTCGAACGATCCGACCGACTTGAAATCCGTAGAAATTGCGCATGCCTGAAGGTTGTCGCGGGTCAGCTCGCCCGGAAAGCCTTTTACCTCTACATATTGAAACCCATGATAGACAAACCGCGGCTGCCAGGTCTCCTCAACCTCACCTTTGCAGATATAAGTGTCGGTTTGAAATGGCGCGCTCGCCACCAAACCGCTGATGTTACGTTGATCCACATGACCGTCCGCGCCGAGCAATTCCGAATGTTTCAGGGTGATTTCCTGACCGACCGAGCCATTAACGGTTAACCTACAAAATCCCGCCATGTTTTGCCCAAAATCGACGAGATAATGCCCATCCGCAAATTTGCGAATGGTTTTGGGTTCGAGAATTTCCTGAATTCGAATCGGCGGAAGCTGTTGTGCGCTCAACTTACCCGCGGGTCCGCGCGCTAAATGCACGGGAACCCAGTCGCTGTCATCAAATCCCGGCTCGGCCCAGCCCGGCTGATCGCAACGCGCGTCATAGGTTTCGCCCTGGCGAATGCTGTTAAAGGTGATGGGGCCCGGGGCGCAGGTCCACGAACTGTCGCTGATAATTGTGGATGTGGTGCCGTCTTTATACTCAACTTGGAGTTGGCAGAGCAGCGTCGGATCGTCGCGCCAGGTCGCGTAATCGAAGCCCCACACGCCACGCGAAAACATGTTGTACCAGCCATTGCCGAGCATGACGCCAATGGTGTTGTCGCCGCGATTCAATGGGTCGGTGACATCATACGTCACATACAAAGCACGGCGGTCATAGCGCGTAAACGCGGGATCGAGAAGGTGATCGCCGATGTTTTCGCCGTTCAGATACAGCTCGTAATATCCCAGTCCGCATATATAGGCCCGTGCGGACGCAATTGGTTTTTCCAGTGAAAACGCTTTGCGCAACAACGGCAGCGGCTCCTGCGGTTCGGGCGGCGCATCGGTGGGGATGCGTTTGCGGCGAGCATCCACCGCTTGCCAGTCAAACAACGGCGGTCCGCTGATCCACTGCGCCTGCCAGTCCGATTCACTCAGCAAGCCCATTTCAAACCAGGCGGGTTCGCTCCACTCGGAGGGGCGATCGTTTTTATCCCACACCCGCACGCGCCAAAAATAGCGCGTACTCGAGTTGAGTGCTAATCCCTCGATTTTGATGTGCGTCGAAACATCGGAATTGATTTTGCCGCTGTCAAAAACATCTGCTTTGTCATTTAATTTCTCTACAGATGTGGCAATTTGCAAATGATAAGCGCTCTGTTTCTGGTTCGGCTCCTCAGACGTCAATATCCAGGAGAAGCGTGGCGATTTCGTATCAATGCCGAGCGGCGTTTCCTGTCCTTCACAACGAATGTGTTGTATCTCCAGTGCCAGCAAGGGCGAGCACATAAGGATGAGCCAAATGAGGATAGAACGAAACATTTATTCCTCCTGCGGTGTGGGTTCAAAGTTTGCCGGATCGTATCCTTGATCGGTTAAAATCTCATAGCAGCGGTTTAGATCGTCTTCGGTCATCTTGAGACTGCGACTCAAAATCCAGCCGTATTTGCGGCTCGGCGTGCCGATGACGGCCCATTTATATTCGTCATCCAGGCCGATGATCCAATAGTCGCCCCAAAACCAGTTGCGCCACAAAAAGCGCACAAAACTGACTTTGAGCTTGGCATTGGTTTCGGGCTCTACCACTTTGGCCACGCCGACAGCCGTTTCCATGTCGCCATCGGCTGTTTGACACCGATTCGTAACAGAGATGTTGCCGTCCTCGCGCAAACCGTATTCTGCTGTGGTATTGGCTACGCACTGATCTTGAAATGAATTCGGTATTTTCGCGATCTCGTACCACAAGCCAACGTAACGTTGCAAATCAACAGACTCGACGGTTTCTAAAGACGGCGTGTCCGAGAAAGCAATGCTCATCATCAGTAAACATCCCCAAATTAATAATGACATTCTCATGATCACCCCAATTTTTTATATGTTTTCAAAACGCAGGGGCCCAGTGGGCGCGGATTAACGCAGAGGTTTACTGGCGAATCTATCAGTATAATCTTTTTCAATCCTCTGCAAACCTCCGCACTCTCACTGCCTATGCGTTTTTGTTGTGATCAAAAAACTTGTTATTTTTGATACACCCGCACATAATCAATCTCATAACGCTGCGGCAGAATCGCTTCATCCACGCCTTGCGAGCCGCCCCAGCCGCCGCCATACGCCGCGTTCAGAATCAGATAAAACGGTTGATCGAACGGCCAAACAGCCTCGCCGGTGCCTTCGTTTTCGAATGAAAAGTAGCTAGAGTCGTTCACAAAAAAATCCATGCGCTCCGCGTTTCTGCACAT
>CAYPZM010000168.1:0-10541 GCA_964414825.1 uncultured Cytophagia bacterium
TTCCGATCTAGCGCGACCGCAAAGCCAACACCACCGAAGTTATTTATATGCGCTCCATGTCCAATTCCGACTATATTTTGGGCAAAAGCCTTGGTTTACTGGCGGTATTTTTGGGCGTAAATGTTGTATTTTTTTTCATTGTCGCATTAGTTCACATCGTCTTTACGGATGTGCCGTTCCAGATTCTGCCTTATCTTGCTTACATCGGTTTGGTTAGCGTTCCTACATTAATATTTATTTTTGGTCTCTCTTTTTTTATGATGAGCTTGATCCGCAACCAGGCAGTCACCTTTATCCTGTTATTGGGATATTTTGCCGTGTCACTCATCGTGCTAAACTTCAAGTATGATGCTGCGTTTGACGCTGTCGCTTTTTTTCTGCCTCTGGCCTACTCGGATTTTGTTGGCTTTGCAGATTTTGGCTCGATCTTGATCCAGCGATTTGCCTATTTTTCGCTGGGATTTGGATTCATCTGGGCCTCCATTCTGATGTTCAAACGCTTACCGCAGTCGCGCGCCATGAGCTTTATTGCCCGTATCTGCACAGTTGTTTTTTTAGCTACAGGTGTCGTATTGTTTGGATGGTATTTGAGAAATGCATCCCTCGCTAATTCTTCACGCGCCGAGATGATGGCTTTGAACGATCAATATGAAAATACACCCATTGTAACGGTAAAAAATTATACCATAAACCTTTCCCATCAAGGTGATAAAATAAAATCTTTGGTGCAAATGCAGGTCGAAAATCAGCACGCCGAGGTTTTGCAGGATATTCTGTTCAGTTTAAATCCGGGACTACAAGTCGAGTCTGTATTGTGGAATGGCGAGCAAGTACCTGTTGATCGAAAACAACATCTTATTCTTCTCAAGCCGGATCAAGCCTTGGCCAGTGGGGAAGAGGCGACTATCACGCTTGATTATGCTGGCAAAATCGACAAAAATGCCTGTTATGTGGCTGTGCCCGCTGAGGAGCGCGCCAAGCTTCACGAGATTCGTCTCTACAAACTCGGCAAAGAGTTTGCTTTTATCACGCCGGATTATGTGCTATTGACTCAGGAAGCCAACTGGTACCCCATTTCGGGCACGACACACGGCACCAAACTGGTGCATCGTAAAGAGAAATTTTTTGCAAACTTTGAACTGAATGTTGAAACAAAGAAAAGCCTGCTCGCCATCAGTCAAGGTGATAAGACCGGTGAACAGGGCAAATTTTCTTTCTCGCCGCAAACGCCCCTAACGCAAATTTCGCTGGCAATTGGTCCCTACGTGGAACGCTCCATTCAAGTGGATAGTGTGACATATAATTTGTTTACGCATAAAAAGCACAACTTTTTTATAGAGCACTCCAAACAAGCCGCGGATACGCTCGAATCGATCATTCGAGAAGTGAAAAATGATTATGAATTGCGCTTAAATCTGGAATATCCATTCCGCTCGCTCTCTTTTGTAGAAGTGCCCATTCATTTTAAAACCTATCAAGTGCCGCTTGTTTTGCATCGCGAGACCGTTCAGCCCATGCAGGTGTTGCTGCCGGAAAATGGCGTGCCCATAGATGCAGTTGATTTTAAACGCCACACCAGGAACATGACCGAGCGTTTGGAACATCGCAACCAAACCATGTCGGAAACCGAGGTACAGTCTCAAGCGGTTCGGCGTTTTATCGAATCCGAGCTTGTGGACGGCCAGCCACGCCGGCCCTGGGAATCTTTGGAAGCAGATGATTTGTACGCCGTGTTCCCGAATTATTACTATTTTACCAACCATTTGCAGTCGCAAGAGTTGCCCATTATAGATGTTGCGTTGGAAGCCTATTTAAAATCCAAGGTCGAATCCACCGGTGGCGGTATTTTGCGATTTCATGATGCGATTACCGATGAAGAGCAGGCGAATATCAAGCTGCGTGAACATTCCATGCAAGACATTCTATCCGATCCCGAAAACGCTGATTTTGCCAATGCTGTGGTCAAGGTTAAAAGCAGCTCGCTGTTCCGGCTTTTTGAGAGCAAAATAGGAACAGCAGAGCTGGAGAACTTTTTGCGCGATATTATCAGCAAGAATCGTTTTCAAGCCTTGTCCACATATGATTTTGATGAAGATTTGCAAAATCAATTCCAGCTCTCGCTTCAAGACGAGCTAAATGCCTGGTACGAACAGACCGAGGTTCCCGGATACTATTTTACCGATTTTCGCAATTACAAAGTCCTGGATGGCAATCGCCAACGCTATCAGGTGCAATGTACCCTCTACAATCCCGAACCTGTGGATGGCGTTGTTGTAATCGATTTCAGGATTATGGATGGACCGGGCAGGTTTGGCCAGGGACGCCCTTCCAGTCAAGGTGCATCAGATTATGAAACAGTGATTTACATGGGCCCTAACCAAGTTAAACGGGTCTCTCTGCTGTTAGATGATCAACCTCGAGGCATCACTTTTAACACATTGGTGTCGAAAAATTTGCCGTCGGAAACTGGTAAGCGTTTTGAAGAGTTTGAGGAAAATACCCGCGCGCGCCCAATTGAAGGCGAAACGATTTTAAACGAGCCTCCGGTGCTTGAGCTGCCTGGAGAATATATAGTAGACAATGAAAACGAAGGCTTTAAACCCGTAACAGAACAAAAACAAATGCCTCTGCAAAAACTTTTGAATGTGGACGAGCAGGATGCAAGTGAATATATGCCGTTTCGTCCCTGGTGGGGCCCCAACTACTGGCGCAACACGCTGAATTCATTGTTTTATGGCGATTTTGTCCATTCCGCCTACTATATTCGTGCCGGGGAAGGCGATTCCAAAGTAGCTTGGGAATACGATTTGCCGGAATCCGGCCAGTATGCCGTTTATCATTATATGGAAAATTTTCCCATGCGAGGCGGGCGGCGAGGAGAGCAAAGTTATGTCCAGGATTTTCACTTTATAATTCATCACGATGATGGCCAGGAAGAAGTGGAATGGAACAGCGAATCTGCCGAGGGCTGGAATTATTTGGGCACGTTTTATTTTTCGCAAGGGCCGACTACCGTCGAGCTGTCTAATCGCTCGCAAGGGCGCATTGTAATTGCCGACGCGGTTAAATGGGTAAAAAAATAAGCGGATTGATAAAGGACATCGAATGAAATATTTTTATATTTTTGCCTTGCTATTTTCCGGACTTTATGCAGAAACGGTTTTAACGTTAGACGATGCGTTAAATATAGCCATGGAAAATAGTCCGCAAATCAAACAGGCGCAATTGTCTTTGCAGCGCAGCGAACAGTCATTGGAAGCTCAGCGAGCTTCCTTAAAGTCAAATTTTAGCTTATCCGTCAATCCATTTGAATACTCGTATGATCGCCGATTCGACCGCTTTACTAATATTTGGTTCACAAGTGAAAATAAAGTGAGTTCATCGGATTTTCGGGTGGCTCAGCCCATTGTTTGGACCGACGGCACGTTTTATATTATAAATCGGCTGCAGTGGCAGGAAACCTGGAGTGAAATTCAAGATCGACGAACAACCACGTGGAGTAATAATCTATATCTCAATTATGCTCAACCTCTATTTACTTATAACCGCACCAAACTCGCTATAAAAGATTTGGAACTCGATTTCGAAAACACAACGCTTAATTTTATTTTACGCAAATTGACGCTCGAATATGATGTAACCAGCGGTTTTTACGAAGTCTATCGCAACAAGTTAAACTATGATATTGCGCGCGAAGAATACTCTAACACCAATAACAGCTATCAAATTATCAAAAACAAAGTGGATGCCGGCTTGGCGGCCAAGGAAGAGTTGTACCAAGCCGAGCTTAATCTTCTCAATAGCGAGTCCACGGTTCAAAACAATTTGGTTATTCTCGAAAATTCTCTGGACAGTTTTAAAAAGCTCATCGGCATTCCGGTTCTCGATTCCCTTGATATAGCTGGCGATGTCACGCATCAGGTCATAGAGGTTGACCAGCAATTGGCCATAGAGCAGGGACTCAAAAATCGTTTGGAATTGCGGCAGAGTGAAATTGACATTCAATCCGCTTATCATAATCTAATTGAAACCATGGCCTATAACGAATTTCGTGGCAACTTGAATTTGACTTATGGAATCATTGGCGTAAATCAAAATTTTAATGACTTGTATCAGCGAAGCGATAAAGACCGTCAAGTCTCCATCAGTCTCGATATTCCGCTGTTTGATTGGGGCGAACGTAAGGCGCGCATAAAAGCCTCGGAAGCGGTGCTCGAATCTCAGAATGTTGCCAAAGATGAGCAAGAGTCGGATATCATTATTGGAATTCGGCAGTCGTATCGCCAGCTACAGAACCTTGTCAAGCAGATCGATATTGCACGACAAAACGTCAAAAATGCACAACTCACCTATGAGATAAATTTAGAGCGTTATGAAAATGGTGACTTGACCAGTATGGACCTCAATCTGTTTCAAATCCAATTGTCCGATGCCAAAATTCAACTAACAGATTCGATCATTAACTATAAACTGGCACTTCTTAACCTCAAAATTCAGGCCATGTACGATTTTGTACGCAATGAACCGGTAATGCCCGAGAGTCTTTTGAATGAATAAGAGGATGGATTGAATGAAGTTTGTTTATGTCGGAATTGGTGGATGTATCGGAGCTCTATTACGTTATGTCATTGGCGGCTTTATGCATGAAATATTTAACAAAACCTGGTTGCCTGTTGGGACGTTTACAGTAAACATGGTGGGTTGTTTTTTTATCGGATTATTGATGGGACTTGCCGAGTCCCGACAAATGCTAACCCCGGAAGTTCGGCTATTCATCGTTACCGGCCTGCTGGGGAGTTTGACTACGTTTTCAACATTTGCCTACGAATCCTCCGGTTTGTTGCGCGATGGAGAGGTACTTTTGGCTCTAAGCAATATTGGATTGCACGTGATAATGGGTTTGGTGGCCGTTTATGGCGGTCACATGCTTTCACAAGTATTATAGGAGCAACCGAATGACGCTGCCCAAAGAAGGACAATTGCTGCGCATCTTTATTGGCGAATCCGACAAGTTTCAAGGCAAACCGTTGTATGAATGGATCGTTCAACAGGCGCGCGAAAAAGGACTTGCAGGTGCCACTGTTTTACGCGGCATTGAAGGTTTTGGTCGCGCCAGCCGAATCCATACGGCAAAAATATTACGCTTGTCCGAAGATTTACCCGTGATTATTGAAATTGTTGATGTGCCTGAAAAGATTGAGCCATTCGTCGAGTTGGTGGATCAGGTTATCGATGGCGGACTGGTTACGATTGAAAAAGTACAGGTACGATTGTACAGAAGCAAAAAAGAACACTAGCATTCTTAACCCTTGTTTGTTTGCAGGAGAAGAACGTGAAACAGAAATATATCATTTTAATTGCCCTGGCATTGGGATTGGCATGCGCAGATCGTGATACGCAGCTCGATACGTCCATTACCGTGCCCGTTTCTGTGGAAGAGATAAAGCTGCAGCCAATTGAAGAATTTATCACCACGAACGGAACGGCCCAGGCCAGCCAGGAAGTTGAACTTTTAGCCGAGACCGATGGCTATTACCGCCCGGGCAGCAAATCCAATGGCACGCGCTTCTCGATGGGCGCTTTTGTAAGCAGCTCTGATGTGATTGTGCATCTGGACAATCCCGAGCTGATCAATACAACCAAATTGGAATCACAAAAGCTAAATCTCGATATCTCCGAAAGTGAATTCGAAAAACAACAAGCGTTGTATGATAAAGGCGGGGTAACTTTGCGCGAGCTTAAAAATGCAGAGCAGGCCTTTATTGACGCACAATACAATTATAAAAATGCCATGTTGCAGCTCGATAAACTCGAGATAAAATCACCCTTTTCAGGCATTATCGTGGATTTGCCCTACTTTACCCAAGGCACTCGCGTGAGCACAGGCGTGCTTATTGCCAAGGTGATGAATTATGAAACGCTGTATCTGGATGTCAATTTTCCCGGAAAACAGTTGGGCCGCCTGCAAGTCGGGCAAAATGTGCGCGCGATGAATTATACCATGCCGGAGGATACGCTTTGGGGCAAGATAAAACAGGTTTCGCCTGCTATTGATCCGGATACGCGCACGTTCAAAACCTCTATCGAACTCCATAATCCCGAGTGGAAATTCCGTCCTGGTATGTTTTTAAAAACCGAAACCATTGTAGCCCGAAAAGATAGTGCTATTGTGATTCCCAAAAATATTATCGTCCAGTCTCGTGGAGCACGACGTGTTTATATTGTGGAGCGCGGTTCGGCACAAGACCGCCGTATTGAAATCGGGCTGGAAAATCCCACCCATGTTGAAGTGATTGAAGGTTTGGCGGTTGACGAACGTTTGATTGTGAAAGGATTTGAAACGTTGAGTGACAATACCAAAGTTAAAGTAATTCGATAAGCTTTTTTCATACAGGCTGGTCGGCGGATAACGACTAGCCTATAATTTTTCTCCATCCGCTCCTCTTTGTTCCTACTTACACTTTGCCCATGCACACAGTTTAATCAAATCAGTTGTGCAAATCTTAACATAAAATTAATCTTTCTTTTTTACTTGAAATTACTATCTTTTACAAAGTTAACCATGGGAATGAGGAGCACACGGAATCCAATTGAGACAGAACCGTTTTATAATATCATATTTCATCCCTAGTTTCCTCGATAGTTATAATTCGCTCGTAAATGGGATTTTGTACGATTTTGATTTGCATATAACAAGTACAATAATGCGAAATCCCGAACACCTCTAATGCTATTCTTCTTGATTAAATCTTGAGGTAAATGCACAATGATGACTCGGCTTTTTTTACTTTTACTTTTACTATTGGTCTTTCTATCTCTCTCATTCCACGCACAGTCTTTTGCAGAGGCGATAGATGGTTACTCTTATATTTATCCGCATCCAGGTTCCAACACTGTGAAAGAAAGTACCATTTTATTTCGGCTTGCTACGGTTTCGCCAAATAATCTGAGCAACTTGTCCTCTTGTGTGCAAGTGGTCGGAAGCAAGAGCGGCGCCATTTCCGGCCATACCTTTCTTGCATCCGATGATAAAACCGTTATTTTTGATCCTTACAACGCCTTTGTACCCGGCGAAACCGTTTCTGTTACAATAAAGCCGGAGTTATTAAAGCATAGCACGTTGTCCCTAGAACCGAACACATTTTCCTTTCAAATTTGGGCCGAACAAAGAGTACCTTCACCGACAGAGCTTTCAACAGAGCCGGAAACTTTAGGCGCATCATTGGCAAAACCAGCGGATGCCCAAGCGCGGATCATGCCAAATGGAGTGTCCGTGCCCAGCGATTTTCCACACATAAACGTTTCTGTGAACGACAACCCCGATGAAGGCTACATTTTTCTAAACAACTGGCGCAATGAAAATCCCTACAACATCATTTTTGACAACGATGGCTCCCCGGTGTGGTACGAGCGCTTTTCCAACGGAGACCGCCGGCGCGATTTTAAAGTGCAACCCAATGGCATGATTACCATGTTAGCGAGAAGCAGAGGGCACCGTTTTCTGGGATATGATGAGAATTTCAATGAAATTAAAGAATTTGGCGCTCAGGGATACGGTACCGATGAGCACGAATTGCAAGTGCTGGAAAATGGCCATTATTTGCTGTTGGGCATTCATACCGTGCATGTTGATATGAGCAAAATTGTTGCCGGCGGACAGGAAAATGCGGCTGTGCATGAAACCGGCATTCAAGAGTTTACAGCGGACGGTGAGCTGATTTTGAATTGGCGCGCTTTGGATTATCTGGATCCCGCTGATATTATCGGCTGGTGCGACCTCGGCCAGGCCGATCCCCGAGATAATTCCTTTCGATTTCCGCACATGAACGCCATTGATATCGACACCGACGGCCATATTTTGGTTTCAAGCCGCCATTTGAGCGAAGTGACAAAAATTAATCGCCAAACCGGAGAAATTATATGGCGGCTTGGCGGCGCTAACAGCGATTTTGAATTCGTGAACGACGAGCTTGATGGATTTCGCATGCAACACGATATCCGCAGTTTGGGAAACGGACTCTATTCGGTGTTTGATAACGGCAACGTTCACGAGCCGTCGCGCTCTCGAGGGGTGATTTACAAGTTGGATACAACCGCCAACACCGCCACGCTGGTGTGGGAGTATCGCAATCCGCCTGGAACAAGTTATTCGCACTATATGGGAAATCACCAAAAACTTCCCAATGGGAATTCATTTATAAACTGGGCTGTCGGAAATCGCCCAAAAGCGACCGAGGTGACGCCAAATGGAGAGGTCGTGTATGAAATGAATTTTTCCGAGGGTTATCACACGTATCGAACGTTTCGGTTTCCATGGAATGGCATTGTGGACGAACCGCGGCTCTTTGTGGAACAGTCAAATAACAGCCTTGAATTGATTTTTAATAAATTTGGCGATCCTAATGTCGAGTATTACAATATTTATGGCGGCACATCACCAAGACCAAACACGGTGATCGACACGTCCCGTGCGACCTTGAAAACGTTGACCGGATTGAGTAATCAGCAGCGTTATTATTTCCGGGTAACTGCTGTGAATGCGCAAGGGCAGGAGAGTGATTTTTCGAATGAAGAGGATTTTTTCGTCAATTTTGTGAGCCCTGGCGGCAGCATAATAACGAACGGTGATTTTGCGCAGGGTACCGAGTCCTGGGGATTTGAAACCAGCGATGCCAGTGCTGAATTACAGGTCACAACCGATGGCGAGCTGCAAATTCAAATTTCGGACGCTGGCAGCCAGGCATCAAACATTCAGCTCAAACAGGAGAATCTTTCCATTATTCAAGGCAATACCTATTTATTCGAATTTGATGCGTATTCAACAGGCAATCGCACCATTGAAGCCAAGATTGAGCGCGCTGAACAGCCATGGGACAACTATGGCAAAATTAATCCCACGGCATTGCGCCGAGCCAAGCAGCATTTCGCGTATGAATTTGTCATGGAGCAGCCATCGGATTTTGCTGCACGAGTGGTATTCAACTGCGGCGGTTATCCCAATGACGTTTTTATCGATAATGTTTCCCTAACACTACTCGATGGCGAGCTGCCGCTTGCCCAGTTGCCGGCACCCTGGCGAAATCGCGATATCGGTCAACCTGCAATTGCGGGCGAGGCGGGTATTTGGCAAGACCTCATTGTTGTGCGCGGATCAGGAAATGACATCTGGAACGAGAGTGATCAATTCCATTTTGTCTATCAACTGGTCGAGGGGGATGTTGATATCTCCGCTCGAGTTCTTTCCATTACCGATACGGACGGATGGGCCAAAGCAGGGGTCATGGTTCGAAATATTTTGCATCCAGAGTCTCCACATGCATTTATGTGTCTTACACCGGATAATGGTCTTGCGTTTCAGCGTCGAAAAATTGTTAGCGAGGGTTCTATAAATGAGAATACGGGAGAACACAAAGCGCCATATTGGGTAAAACTTGAGCGGCGTGGCGATCGACTGGCGGGATATGCCTCGTCGGATGGAGAGAATTGGGAGCGCATTGGTTACGACCGCGTCGAAATGAGTGAAAACGTATATATTGGATTTGCCGTCACCTCTCACACCAACGACGCCTTGTGCGAAGCGCAATTTGACGATGTGCAAATTTTCACGCAAAATGACGTTGAGCAACCGGGTTCTGTCTTGCCGTCCAGTTTTGTACTAAACCCCGCATTTCCAAATCCATTTAATCCCAAAACCACCATTTCCTATTCCGTGCCTGCAACGGCGCAAGTGAACATTCGAATATTTAATATTCGCGGCGAGCAGGTTCGAACGCTCGCGGACAACGTTCACGAGGCCGGTCAATATGCTCTGCCTTTTGACGCTGGCGAGCTAGGCTCGGGCGTTTACTTTTGCGAAATGCAAGCCAATTCTCCACAGAACAAAATTCAATGTTATGCCGTTAAAAAGTTGATGCTGCTAAAGTAAATTTTGATAAGGGATGCCATCATGAAATATGTTTTGACTGCTCTGTTGTGTGGTGTGTTGTCTGTTGCTTGGGCAAGTGAATTCGATGGATATCAGTATATTTATCCCAAACCTCATTCAACACGGGTATCGCCGCAAGCCACAGTTATTTTACGGTTTGACACCATCTCGCCTCGGAAGATGACAAATTTGCCAAACCTCATAAACGTTAGCGATAATAACGGACCTATAGCCGGTACAACTCGTATCGCCTCTGATGATAAAACCATAATTTTTGAACCGAACGCGGCATTCGGTCCGGGTGCACAGATAACCGTGCGCATCAATCCGGGCTTTGAAAGCAATTACTCCATTCCTGCTATTGAATATTCTTTTGATGTCACGACCAGCGAAACGGTCACCTCGACCTCTATTCCACCGGATGAACAGTCCTTTACAGAATCTCAAACGTTAAACAAAGCCGCTGCCGGATTGCCGAGAATTATGCCGAACGGTGTTTCCGTGCCCGGAGATTTTCCGCATATCAATGTGACTATTAACGAGTCTCCGGGAGATGGATATATCTTTTTGAACAACCGCGGCCGCGGTACGCCGTACAATATCATTTTTGATAATG
>CAYPZM010000169.1:0-10538 GCA_964414825.1 uncultured Cytophagia bacterium
TGTATCTTGAGAACTGCCGTTCATTACAACCTCCGTCTTAGCGGATCCAAACATCCTCCAGCTCTTTCCGCGCAACGTTGCGGGCCTCGAGTCTTTTTTGCGACTGCGCTTGATTCGGGAGCCGGCGATCGTTAAAATTCCTGACTGATCCCATCACGGTTAAATTGGTATAATGTTCAATTTCATCGGGAAAGGTGAATGTATGGTCCAGATAATTTCGAAAAAATACCAAGCCTAAACCGCCAACCACACCAAGAATAACGGCGATGGCAATTTTTAAACGCGTTCGCGGATTTATCGGATTTGCGGGCACGACCGCCGGACTAATGACGCGCACATTGACGCCATTTTGAAGCTTGGCCAGCGAGATTCTTGCTTCTTCTCGCTGTTTGAGGAGCATGGAATAAATTTCACGATTTTCTTCAACGCCCCGACTTATTTGCAAATACTCATATTCTTCCTGAGCCAAATCTCGTATTTCATTACTTGTATTTCTTATGGATTGTTCAAGTATGCTTTCTTCCGCAGCCAGCGTCCTGATATCGAGCTCGATCATTTTAATTATTTGTTGCGTTTCTTTTTTCAGCTTTGTCTCCGTGGCGTCAATCTGTTTCTGCAAATGAACCACTTGCGGTGCCTGCTCGGTAAAATTTTGCAACATTCGTTCACGTTCCAACTCGAGAGTTAAAAGTTCACTTCTTAATCGTGCTACGTGTGTGGATTGAATGGGGATTTCGTTTGATTCTACGGTCGATAAATTTATACCATCGCCACTTTCAAATTGATCGTTGATGATGTTCAAAATAGCGGTTTTCCTTCGCTTGTTCGTTTGCACTTCGGAAAGCCGCTTTTCAAAATCCGATAGTCGGGAAATGAAAATGCTGCGTTGTGCTTCAGGCGAAATCATTTCTTTAAGGCGCTTAAACTCGGATTGGTCACGCTCGAGGTTGCGTACTTTGTCATCAGTGATCTGAATTTGCTCTTCGAAAAATTTATAGGTTTCCGATTCATCATAAAGCTCGGACCGATAAGAAACATAAGTATCGATGACCGTTTTTACCACTCGGGCTGCCAAAACCGGATCACTATCCTGGTAGCTGATTTCTATAACATTACTATTCTTTGCAATATCGAGTTCGAACTTGCGCTGAAAGCTCTTGACCTTGCTTTCAAAATGAACCCCCTGGCCTGCCGGTTCTGGTTCTGCCGCTGTTTTTGAATCTGCAGATTTACTTAGATTTAACTGCTCAACGACACGCAGAGCCACGGGATAGCTTTTAATAATTTCAATTTCAGCATTGATCCAATCGTATTTTTCGTATTGTGATGGAACGTTGATTTGCAGCAGCATTGCTTTTTCGCTGTCGAGTTCTTTTTCCACAATAAATTTGGCGTTTGCGCGATAGGTGTCCGTTGTATTAAGGCTGCCCAACACAACAACGCCCACAATGCCGCAAAAAAACAAAATGATTAACCACTTGTATCGAAAAATGGGGGTAAGAATTTGTGCCAACGATATAGGTGGCGCCATTGAATTACGATTAGTATTATATTTTACAACCATTTTTATTCCCATTAATAGTGAACGATAAGGGGTAGACACGGCTTCGCCATCTCACTTACATTCAACTTTTTGCAAACAAGCGGATGGTCTATGTTCATGTCAACAAATCTCCCTCTCCAAACCTCGGCACCTGACTATCGGCGAATCAGTTCGGTATACCACAATGCTCTTAAATACATATCTACCGGCGGCAGCAGCAAGTCGTAAATTTGGCTCAGAAATTGGCTTGTGTTGGCGATATAAGATTTGGGCACATACACAATGTCCATGGGCTGCATGACCGGGTTGACATGTTGCACCGGGTATTTCGGCGGTTTGAGAAAAGGTGTCACATCAATTTTAAAGGCGGTAACCGTAACCTGGTTTTTGCGCCGTAATAACATAACACTGCTTGGTTCTGCACCATCTAAAAGCCCTCCGGCCGTAGTAATAGCATGCAAAAGTGTCATATTCCTGGATATTTCATACACACCCGGAGTTTTAACTTGTCCCAATAAAAAAACCTGCTTTGCACCAAATTCGCGCACAAAAACCGTAATTTTCGGATTTTGTATATATTTGGAATAGACACGCGTTATGATGCTATCCAGTTGCAATGGTGTCATGCCCACGACAAATATCTCGTCGAGTATGGACATACTGATTCTTCCGTCCGGTCGCACGGTCGAGATTTGATCATATTGATCGTTATTAAAAAACTTGATCTCGATGACGTCATCCACCCCTAACCTGTAGACAGAATTGGACGGCAGATTCCCAAAATTCTTGATTCGCATGGAGGTGTATTCGGGCATGGGAGCCGGTCGCAGTTGCGTATGACTCGAACATTGTATGCACACTATTGATACTAGTAATGCAGCAAAAAAGAGTTTGATATTTGATTTTCTTGTATTCACGATTAATAACTCACCAGTTACACCGTTACAATCGCGAAACATGGAAAGATGCTTTGCCACCCCGCACAAAACACGACCCGAACGCATCGGTTTCGCAACAATTAAAATAATTTTGAATAGGAGTCAAGATTCCCGGGGAACAGTACATTGGGAGAGAGAATAGAATATGAGTACTACTAAAAAACCATGACCACAAGATAAATATGATTCTGCGTAATCATTCGCTGCTTCGTTTGAAACGTGTATGCGTAAGAAACTCTATCGAGTATGAACCTCTTCGTTCCTAAACAAAATCTGTAAGACCTCGGTCTTTAAAGATTTAATTATGTCAAAAAATAAAATCTTAAGAGATGCAAAAACGGGGATGCCCAAACAAATCTTAAGGGCTGCAGATACTTTCGATGCGTTACTGAATTCTGTAACAGTTTCGTAATTGAATATCTTCCCTCAACTCGATGTATTACTCAATTTTTTATTTATTATTTATAAACTCGATCATTTGCATTTCTTAAAACTTTTTTTTGAGCTAACTGTTTATACGGAAAAATTAACAAATATCTCGACTAATACAGTCCAATTTCTATCTTTTAATAGCTCATGCGGGGTTGTACACACCGATTCGTTCTTTTGGATTTTTCCCAAAATAAAACTTTAAGGAGAGGCCAGGTTAAAGCACGGTGGCGTATTGTGTGTCGTTCTGCTATTGGTGATGTTTGGATTCTGCCGGAAGGGAAGGAAATTGCCAAATCCGCGCGCTATAAATTTCAAGTAGACGGTCAGCAGAGATTTGATTTGTCGGGGCATTCAAAAGTAAAAAATCCACCCTATGCCAATTACGACAACTTGTATACCGGCAAGGAGCTGGTGTTTGATCCGAGTTTATACCATCGGCCGCAACAGCCCTCTACGTATAAGGTGAGTGGCTCTCCCTTGCTTGCCGATTACATAAAGATGAAAAATCTGCTTTATGAGTTTGACGAAAAACTGACCGAACCTTTGCACCGAATCGAACATATGACTCCATCTATCGGTCGTGAAATGCACGAAGCTAAAACAATCGATTTCCGTTTGTATTTGTAGCACATCTTTAGAGGCTGTCGAAAAAGTAACCCTGCCAGGGTTTTAGACCTATAAATATCTATATATTGTGTTTTATTAGATCGACGAGAATTACATATTGACCGACATCAACCCTGACAGGGGTTTCCAACAACCTCTCAAGGTGTACTAAAAATAATCATTGCCCCTATTTGAGCAACATCACCGACTCCTGAAAACGTTTACCGGCGAATTCAACAGTGAGGAAATAAAGGCCGCTGGATAATGGCAGCCCCAATCCGTTCTGACCAGCCCATAACACGTTATGCGACCCGGCGGGCACGTGCTCATCCATCAATGCAGCGACTTGTTTCCCTAGTATATCATAGACTTTAATACTTACATGTCCGCTGTGCGGAAGTTCAAAAGGAATAACCGTTTGTTGGTTAAAGGGATTGGGATAGTTTTGCAGCACAGCAAACGATTCGACCAGATTTGTCTGCACCGAGGTTTCGACAACCTGCTTTAGCGATACATTGCTCAGAAAAAAATTCGAATTGGTTTTGCCACAGTTAAACACGATCCTGGCTTGCGGATCCGAGCTATGGTTCATAGTGAATCGATACGCAAAATGTTTCTTGCGCCGCGTTATTTGCGAGACGCCAATATCACCATAATTTTCGAATGGAGAACCGCTCCGCTCCAATTTGGCTTCCACGGGTTTGTTGGCATCGGCACGGGCATCAAATTCAAAAATATAGTTCAATCCCTGAATTAGCGGCAGATTTTCATAACAAAGCTGAATATGCCAGGTTCGGTCTCCTCCGTTTTGAATATCGATTTCCAGCTCGTTCTTATTATTAACGGACATGGATCCGTCTCCTGTGCCGTGCACGCCCAGCTCCCAGTTGGCCAGGCCATGCGAAAAATCCCCGTTCGTCAACATATTCTCGCCGGGTGGCGTATAATTCACATAGATTTTTTTAACATCGGAACAGGTGCTATTCCCTAGGATGTCCACTGCGCACACTTTGAAGTGATACCAGGATTCATCGTCCAAATTACCGGCAAGAAAAAAAGTTTTATTCGTGCTGCCCAAAAAGGAAAGCGACGTTGAGCTGCGACCGCCGTAAATGCGATACTCATCGACCGAGTCGTCGCCAAATTTATTAAAAATTAATCCCACTTGCGCTCCCAAAAGCTCCAAATAGAGGTGAGGCCGATCGGCCATGCCGGTCCATTCGAAACGAAACGTGCGATAGCAATTGTCCTTTATGACAAAATCTCCCTCATAGATCACTTTGCCATCGGGAGTAACTTCGGTGGCTTTGGGAACGGACATGTCGGCCCAGTTGATAAACGTATTGCCGTTTTCCAGGCGCTGGGCATTGCCCATCCAGCCGGTTGTGGCTTTTGGCAGACGATACTCCCACACTTTTGTGGCGGTTTTGTTTTCCACATCCAGTTGAAATTCTACCGCGCGCGAAAATCGCGGCGAATGGAGATTCCCATTATCAAATATAGTATAGCGATCCGGCTTGCCCGGAACCGGACGGGCATCGTGCTGAAAGGACGTTTGAAATTCATCATTCACAAACTTAAACTCATTGTGCAGCCCTCCGAGTCGCCAGATCATTTCTCCGGTTTGCCGGTGAATTTTGGTAATTTCGCTCAAATGGCGACTGGAAATGACCAAATGGCCGTCGTAATCCACGGCAATGGAATTCATGTGCACATAGTCGATGTGGTCTCGCTTGAGGTTCATTTGA
Source organism: uncultured Cytophagia bacterium (assembly GCA_964414825.1). GTDB lineage: Bacteria > Zhuqueibacterota > Zhuqueibacteria > Residuimicrobiales > Krinioviventaceae > CAYPZM01. The sequence continues at coordinate 5,268 of CAYPZM010000169.1, forward strand.
TAGGCGTCGGTCACCTCAAAATAATCATAACAGAGCCACTCAAAAATCAGATTATCATGTTCGTCAAATTCCTGAATATGGCAATCCTTGATTGTAGCATTGGGATGGCCGCCGTTTACAATTTTGCTCATATCCACTTGACGATGGCCGAACACAATCATCAAATAGTGACCGTTTTCGAGCCATTGCAGCTCGTGTTCATCGGTCACGTAGCCATGCGCCGGTTTGAAGGTTTTGATCTGATTAAACGACGAATCCATGCCGAAAAAACAGCGCCCCTCAGACGAGCTAAACCGAGTCAAGTAACCGTTGGGCTGCACTTTGAATCCGCGAGTATGCGCATCCGCACGTTGATAAAAATAAGGCGTCCCGTCATTTTCGAGAATCATGAAATAGGGCGAGCCGGTCCAATTGGTTAAGAAAATGTAGCCCGGAGCGGTTACGCCATTTTGCAGCGTGGGGCGGAATTCGGGAAAATCATGCGGTACGGCAACGCCATTGATTTGCCGTATTGTTCCGCTGCTTGAGACGGGCGGCAAACTCTGCTGCGGCTCCCGAATCGGTACCAGCTTGCCCGTTTTAAAGGTCCAACTGGTATCCAGGTTCAGCAACTGTGAGGTTACGGTTACCGACACCTGCTCATAATTAGCGAATGCCAAATGCGGCTTGAACAAAATCGTTTTATCGGACACATCGATTTGACCAGAATGCGTTCCAGACACTTTGCCCCGAACGTTAAATTGAAAATCGGTTTGGTTTAAGGTATTGGTTGATTTTAAAATGATCGTGGTTTGGGGAGAAATAAAACGAGAGAACGGTTTTGGGTGGACATAAATCAGTTTGTCAAGCTCATTGGCAAACGTTGCGACGGATATCAGGATAGAAAGAATTGCAATTCGCATGAAAGAGCCTCGAGTTTTTATTTGAAAGATAAAAGATTGGCACGATTCGACAAATAAAGTTTATATCAAGTTTTCGATCGAGTTTGGAGAAAAGCCACTTGTTGGTAGCCTAAAAGACGTAAAGTGCAAAGCGTTGTCTCCAATTGTCCCGATGCCTTGAAGGGATCGGGGCACTGACCTTATTTGAGAAGCAGCAGCTTTAATGAATATTGCACAACCTGGTCGGCGACTTTAATGGTGCAAACATAAACGCCACTCGCTACCGGAGTGCGCGCTTCATCCGTGCCATCCCATACAATGGTGTGTTTGCCGGGCGATTGTTGCTCCCGAATTGTGCGCACGCGCTGGCCCAAGGTGTTGAATAACTGTAATTCAACATCTGCAACGTGCGAAAGCGAATAGGTGATTGTGGTTTGTTGGTTAAATGGATTGGGGGACGCTGAAAGTTTGAGCACCGAGGATTCCGATTTACCGCTTTCTACATGCACAGGAATATTGTTAATGTCGTCGATCGAAACAGATCCCACATAATAAATATCATTTTCTTTCTGACATAAGGCCAAAATTTCGTTATCCCGAAAATAAACATCCGTACTTAAATAGTCTTCTGTAGCCAATCCGGGGATCAAGCTGCTTAGCTCCCGTGCAGTTTGATGTGATTTTGAATACAGGTAAATACTATGCGTGCTAAATTTCCGGTACAAAAGATACTCCTCATTAAAATCGAGCAGGTCGACACCATTACCCAAAGATTCGTCTGAAAATTCGTGCAAAACTTTTGATAAAACCTTTTCTTCCGGATCATAGCGTCTCCACTGAATGGAGCATTCGCCCCTATTCCAGCACATCGATACGAGTTCATTTCCTTTATATTTTGTGCTCATAAAAACGCCTTCAATCGGAAGCTCCACCGGAGTTTCTGCACGTTTAATATCATAGACCATAAGCCGTTGATTATCGTTAACCGTATGCCGTGTTATGTAATACAGCAAATTTGTGGTTGTCAATTCAGCTTCAATAACTCCTGTATCCACCGTTTGCTTTTCACCTGTGATTAAATTGTAAAACATCAATGAATTGGAGGCGTTTTGCGCCTCCTTTTCTAACCAGGCAGTCCAATTTTCGTTCATCGTTGGTTCACCCAGATACGGATGCTCAGTGGGCAACACAAAACCTTCGCCCGAGCGCATGTCAAAAATATTGATGGACCATGAATCTTGACCTAGCCATTCGGTCATTGCACAATACGGATAAAAGGCATCATAACTAAACAATATTCGACCGCTTTGGAGAGGCAGAAAGTTTTGCAGCGCACAAGTTTCTGGAGAATAGCTAAAAAACGCAGTATCGTAGGAATGCATCACCAAATGCTGACCTGCAACTTTGAATCGAAAGCGATAGGATGCAGCGAACAGCGGCCGGTCCAATTGCCCATCACAGCGTTCATTACTCCACACCAATTTGGTGACCTGATTGTTCGTCTCATCATTTTCCGCAAGGACATCCTCCGCATCCACAGATACACGAACATCAAATATGCCACAAGCAAAGGTCTGCCGAATAGAGTGTCCCGCTGATCCACCGGGTTCAATAGACAAGAACTCGTATTCAAAGGCCTGCTTTTCGGTTTCCAACAAAACAGAAAACGGCCCGCTGGCTCGTTCACCTAAATTTGCAATCTCGTACGCCAGGGATACCGGCTCTCCGGGGTCAAACACCATGGGAGTTGTGGAAAGCGAAATCTGCAAATCCGGCCCGTCACACAACACCGTCACCACTTGGCCCTTGTCTTTATCCGTCAAAAAGTTATCGGATAGATAAATCTCGGAATAGTCTTTGGGCAATGAAAGCGCGAGTTTGATGGCGTATTTGCCACAACCATCTTGCGGCCTGAAGGTGAACGAGGAGTGGAGTGAATCGTTGCGCGGCAAAAAATGGGTGAGCTCTATTAAATCCCGAGTTTTACCCCTTGGGGTTTTCATTATCGCAACAAGATAAATCGGTTCGGTGATATCAAATTGACATTCATTATATAAGGTAAACGGCACGACGATGCTATCCCCTAAGCTCATCTCACTCGGCCAATCTGTTACGCTCATTTTTGCGCCAACGTTGGGCGTATCGTAGGTCACTCGAACCACCATTTCATGTTGGCGTTCGGCAAGTGCCTTTACTCGGATGAATGCTGGTACATCCGAAAATTCCTGACCTTCTCGCAAAACCATGTCTGTTGAACCACACACCGGCAAAACCAGGGCAGTTGATTTTAGGGGTTTGGTGTCGGCAAATCGGAATAGCAGTCCGTTTAGCGGGCTCAACCACTGATCAAAGCCGATATTTTTTCGATATTCAACGATATAATTCTTGCCACTGCTCATCGGGATGGACACCATCTTGTAACCCGATGCATCGGTTTCCAGAGGTGTAAGTGTAACGTCATAAACGCCAGGCCGATCAATATGCTTTATCTGTGATGAATCCAACCATCCCAGCGACCATTTGCTATATGCATTAAAATGGCCGGGAGCTTTGTAACCGGGCGCTGTGTTATAGCCCATCACATCAAAGGGATCGTGGGCATTTTCGATACTGCACCCGATTTGATAATTATAGCATTCCTGGCAAATGCGTTTGTTAGCGTGCAATAATCCCACTGCATGACCCATTTCATGGGCAATAATGTGCAAATCCAAAATGCCGTTTATCCAGATAATGGGTCTGGTAAACTCGCCTTCATTGCAGAGAAAACTTTGTATTTGATTTGCACCTTGAAAATCGCAATAATTGATACAGTTGCCGTGTTCATCCCGCGGGCGCGGATAAATGATGAGAATCAAATCGAATTGAGAAAAATTGATATCAGCATCAGACGCCGCAATCGTTTCCGCCACATTCATGCAGGGCTTTTGATTGGTCTCGGATGGTGCGTTCACCGGAATAACATAGGGTCCAAACACATCTCCGGATACCGCAAGTTTGCCGTAACTGTTTTCCTCAAAAAATGCCGCCACCGACGTGGTTTCCTCAAACAAAAAAGAAGAACAAAGCTCAGGCGTGAGTTTTTGATCGTCAAAAAAGGCCGTGTTTTCGGCATCGTTTTGGAATTTGATCAGAATGGCGGCGATGCGAATTTCGCCAGTTGCGGGAATGGCAAACAACAGCGCAGTGCTCAACACATAGATACTACAAAGCCATCGTAACATAACACGTGTCCCCTTGTGCAAAGTGATCTGTTCAAGATAGTAAAAGTTTATTGTGATGCAAAAAGAATTTAATCTTGTGTAAAAATTCGTCTAGGAAGTGCCCTATTCGCACTATCGAGATAATAATACTGCAATTTAGCTGATAAACTGATAGCTTTTTCACAAACAACAATGTACATTTCGGCAAGCCCGGAGCCCGTAGTAACTGGCGGTTTTGGGGCCTGGGTGAAAAAGTCTGTGGATAATTCTTTTACTAGTGATCGCGGGCTTTTCTGTGGCGATGTTATAATTCACTTGCAATTTTTCTTATAGTGTACTATGATTAACGTACCACACTAAAGATCATCCATTTATAAGCAAGGAGGGAAAATGTTAACCTGTCCGCATTGCGGTGAAAAAAGTATATCCGTTTTACAAAAAGTTTTTGTGGGTCCGGCAAGTACCATAGGCTGCCGGTTCTGCAAAAAACGATCAAGCGTACCTATGTTTTCCACATTATTATTTTTACCATTGTATGTCCTTTTCGCCTCCTTTCCGATTCTTTCCGAATGGCCGTGGAAATATGCGTTGCCTTGGTATCTCGCTGCCATTCTTGTTACCGGATACATCCAGGTAAAATGGATCCCATTGCAGAAACGTTAATTCAATCTATTAGCAACACGAGGTGATTTGTGGACAGTATCCACATTCACGATCAAGCTGCATCGAATTACGATGAACAGGTGCAGCAATACGACTCGTACGGCCACGATGTGCTGTTTGGAATGATGTACGAATTTATCCGCCCTGGCGAGCGACTATTGGACATTGGCATTGGCACGGGTTTGAGTTCGCACTCGTTTGCCCGTGCCGGCTTGCGCTGTTTTGGTGTGGACGGTTCTCGCGACATGCTGGCGGTTTGCAACGCGAAACATTTTTCAAACGGACTTTTGCAGTTTGACATTTCACAGCCACCTCTACCCTTTTCGAATTCCATTTTTCACATCATTATTGCGTGCGGGCTGTTTCACTTTTTCTCCAATCTTGAACATTTTTTTCGAGATATAAAGCGTATCGGTTCGCCAGAAAGTTTATTTGGATTTTCTGTTGCGGGAATTCCATTCTCACTTCAACAACATCCCGCAAAGGACATCCTGCACACGCCAACGGCCTGGGGAGTGAATATT
>CAYPZM010000170.1:0-10527 GCA_964414825.1 uncultured Cytophagia bacterium
TCATCAAGATAAAAATAGCTACCACGTTTGTAGCGCGTAATGTCGAGCTTTTTAGTTTCGTCCGACGCACCACCGGTGAGAGACAACTTTTTCTTTTCGCCTTTTTCCTGGCTGGCAATGGCGATCAATTTGAGGTTACCAATTTGGGCCGCGGTTTTGATACCGAACAAGCCCGAGCTTTTGACGCTCGAGGTGACAAATCGGGTGCCCGGCAGCGACATGGAGATGTTACCGGCTTCGATGGACTGGATGATTTCGTCTTCGTAGCCTTTGTATTCCAGTTTGATGTTGTTCTCAAAATCAAACGTACGTTCCGAGTCCTGGTCCACACGAATGGTCACTTTTTCGCCCACATGGCCGGAGACGTTAAAGCGCTGCGTCTGCTCCATTTTGAACGTATTGTCCGAACCACGTGTGGTTGCGGTTTTCACCTCGCTGCGGTCTTCGTTACGGAACCCGCCTTTGATGTTGATTTCCCCCGACACATCGAGGCCAACGGTTCCGCCGCCAAATATTTTTTGAAAGGCTTTGCTTTTGATTTCAACAGGAATGTCAATACGAATGGCACCACTGCCACCGGCGCGCGAATAGGATTCGCCCAGACGACTGACCGTGGTTTGGGTAAATTTGTCGCGCATATAGTTGCGGCGGCGCGACTCGACATAGTCGTACAAGGAGATATAACGCGGCACACGTACATCAACCTCACCCATTTTCTCGGTAAAGTTGATGTTTTGGCCGGTAGAATCAATTTCCACACTGCGTTTAACCGCCGACACGCGTGGCTGCACCAGGGGCGTGCGCGGGCCATTCATGGTCAATCCCAAAAAATTGGACTCGTCCGAAATGCCCACGCGCGGATCCGTACCGTGTGTGCTGAATTTCATACCGATGCCCGGATTGATGCGCGTACTGGTTTCAGCTTCACTTTGTCCCACAACCGTGTGAGAAACAAAAATCAGCAATACCGTTACCGCCAGCAATGGGAAGTGTGAGATTTTTTTAGAAATGTGAGCCATCAAGACTTGTAATGGATTCCTTTTTCGGTTTGCACAGATTTTCTGGTAATGTGCAATTGATTATTCGTAACAACAACAGTCTCTATAGGCTCCTCCAATGAATGAGTGACAAATGAAGGCAAAAACGCGCAATTCTCATGACCGGTACCCAGTTGAAGTGCAAATTTAAAATTTATAAAATTGCCTCTAAAAAACAACTGATTTATAGGCAATATCATTATTAAAAAACAATTGGATGTGCCCTGGCAAATATCTATATTTTATCGCTTTGGCAAATTCAAAAGTTCCAAAAATCTTTGATGAAACCAATGAATTCTAAAAAAGTTTATAGTGTGTACGGTGCGCCACATTCTGTCGCCCGTTATACGTTTTTTTCAATAGTTTCGCTAAAATACATAAAACTTTTACGGGAAAACAGGGTTCCATCTAATATGAATGTTGGAACAAAATCAATGCCAGATTCCGGTTTGTAAATTATCGAATGGTAAAATGTTCACTCTCTGGAAATACATCGTTAAAGAGCATATAGGGCCGTTTTTATTTGGCCTCAGCATCATCACATTGGTGTTTTTGCTCAATCTCATCTTTCGTGAATTGGGGCGAATTCTAAGTCGTGGACTGAGTTTTGCCGTAATTACTGAATTCTTTTTTTTAAATTTGGCGTGGATCATTGCCCTTGCCGTGCCGTGCGCCGTATTAATTGCAACGCTCATGGCCTTTGGGCGACTTTCCGGCGATGGCGAAATTACGGCCATGAAAGCCGGTGGAGTGAGCATCATCAATATTATTACCCCGGTATTTTTTCTGTCGATTTTGCTGGCCCTGTTTATGGTTTGGTTCAACAATAATGTGCTACCGGATGCCAATTTTCGCACAAAGCTGCTTGCTGCTGATATCGGCAGAAAACGCCCCACGCTAAATCTCGAACCCGGGGTTGTGTACAAGGATATTGAAGATTATGGCATATTGGTTGAAAGCATTGAAGAGAAACCCGATACCTCGTATGTGACCAATGTTTATATTGAGGACAACAGCGACCCGCAAAAGAGCACGTTTATCCAGGCCGAGCGCGGGAAAATTTATTTGAACAGCCAAACCGGCACCTTGTACATGATTTTATATGACGGCGTTATGCACGAGCTCGATCTGGAGACCATGGAGCAATACAACCGCGTTGAGTTTCCGCGGCAATTGTTGTCCATTTCGGTGCCGGATATGGTAATGTCCCGCAGCACCGAGGGTTACCGCGGCGATCGCGAAAAAAGCGCAGAGATGATGCTGACTGAAGTGAAAGCCAATGAAGGGAGCATTCAAGACCGAAAACAAAAGGCGGCCGAGCTTATAAGCGGCTATTTTGCCAAATATCTTCCGGATTCCAAGTCGAAGGAAAACATTCAATCTATTTACGATCCGGCACGAATTCGAACCGACAATATACGATTAAAGCAACAAGTCAAAGCTGAACTGTCGTCGCTCAAATCACTGGATCGGGAAAATTTCAAGTTGATGGTCGAAGTGCATAAAAAGTACTCGATCCCGTTTGCATGTATTGTCTTTGTGCTGGTGGGCGCACCGTTGGGAATCATGTCTCGCAAGGGAAGCATGGCCGTGGCCGGGGGCATTGCGTTTATCTTTTTTCTGATCTACTGGTCCACGCTGATTGGCGGCGAAGAGCTGGCGGATAATCAGTTTGTGACTCCGTTTTGGGCCATGTGGATTGCCAATGTTATTTGCGGCGCCGGTGGAATATACCTTATTTTTCATTCCATTCATGAGGCCACATTTATTCATTGGACTGTGATTGGCGATTTCTTTCGCAAGCTTGTCAGATTACCGAAAAAGGCATTATGATAATCCTCGACCGCTATATATCCAAAAAATTTGTTTTTATTTTGCTGTTTGCGCTTGTGGCCTTTATTTCCATTTTTCTCGTAGTGGACATTATTGAGAACCTGGACACATTTATCGAGAATGAGTATCCCACCTCAGCCGTGTTCGAATATTATGTCAACTTTATACCGTTTATTGTCGTGCTCATTTTACCGGTGGCCATGTTGATTTCTGCACTGTTTAGCGTCGGCGGCATGGCCCGGCAAAATGAAATTGTTGCCATGAAAGCCGCCGGCATCTCCCTGTATCGCATTTTTGTGCCTATTTTTATAATTGCCATTCTCGTCAGCTTGATTGCCATGGGCATTGCTAATTATCTGGTTCCCGGTTCTACCGAACGGCAGTCCGAGCTGAAAGAACAATACGAACGCAACCGTCCCGCGCGCAAGCGGCTGAGCAATGTCTATTTGCGCGACGAGCAGGATCACCGGTTTAGCATGCGCTATTTTAACGCGCAAAGCAACGTCGGCACCAGCATCAGCATTCGCCGGTTTGAGGATGGCCAGCTCGTCAACCGTTTTGATGCGCGGCGTATGGTGTGGCAGGATAGCGTCTGGATGCTCTACGAAGGCTACGAGCGCAGGTTTATGGACAGCAGTGAAAACGCGGTCCCCTTTGAAGAAAAGCCATTCCCCAATACCAGTTTGCGACCGGAAAATATTGCCCGGCTGCTCAAAGATCCCGAAGCCATGTCCTATGGCGAGCTGAAAGATTTTATTGCCGAAGTCAAACGTAACGGTGCCGATCCGGACCGCTGGCGTGTGGATCTTTATTTGAAAATTGCCTTGCCGTTTGCCAATTTTATCATCGTGCTGTTTGGCGCGCCGCTGTCCTCCTCGCAAACGCGGCGCAGTGGCGGAGCTCGTGGATTTGGCATCAGTCTGGCGGTAACGTTCATCTATTTCGGCATATTGAAAACCACCCAAGCCATGGGCCATAACGGCAAAATCGAACCGTTGCTGGCGGCCTGGTTCGCCAATATTGTGTTTGGAGTTATTGGGATGGTTGTGTTGTTGCGGGCGAAAAAATAGGTTGGTTCTATTCCTGGAGTATTCAAGTGCCACAAAAACGGCAAGGCTCAAAGCTCTTCGTAGCAAAAAAGCTCATTCTAACAAGATGAGGATTTTTTTACGTATCGATTCCGCCATCTCCTGGCGACTTGAATCTTCTTTGGCCGTGCCTTGTTCTACTCGATATAATACCGCATTCAAATACCGCAATACATCATCCGATTTTACGCGAGTTTGATATTTATATACCCGGTTGCGTCGATTTTTGGCGCTCATTTCTACCGTGCCCAGCGGCAACGTAAACTCGTTGCGCGGCGATACGATTTGCCGATCCAGTAAGCCTTTTGCCGTTAATCCCTGCAAAACTCGGTTCAACCCCTCGGCAGTAATTTTGACGCTTGTGTCTATACTGGTATAAATGTCGTGATCCGTAACTTTGGGTTGTTCCCACAACACCTTTAGCACCGCCAGCTCGGATTCGCTGGGAATAAAATCCAGGCGCACCGGTTTTTCATCTTTGTCTTTGCTCAGGACATCGCTCAGGTATTTGGCACCTTCTCGCAAGGCCTGATTGAGCGGCAGCGGCGCCCGAGTACCGGTATTTCGTTGGTTAATATCGTCTTGAATTTTATCAAAGGGCCCGGGTTGTACCTTGAACTGCTGAGAATCGAGCGGCGCGAAAAATGGCGGAGCCGTCATAACGGTCTCAGGTAGTGTGTCGGTGGTGTCCACTTGCATTTCGTCTAATGGTTTTTTGAACGACTGGAACGGCGATTGTGTGAAGAAATTTTGAGCGTCAAAAGTGTCCGCAGGGTCCGATACGGGTTCTTGCACAATAACGTCTTCGGATGGAGCCTCAGGAGATCGAATCTCTGCCGGCGGCTTTTCTGGTAGAGTTTGCTCTACGGGTTCTTCCGGTTCGGATTCTACGCGTGTTTGTGGAGCAGGAGCAGCAACAGTTACCTGCTCTTGCGGTTGCTCAAATGTGATTTCCACTTCGCGACTAGGTTGTGTCTGCCATTTAATACTCATCGTCATCACTATAACAAGCAGATGGATGAGGATGGAAAGAACAATTGCTAGTCGGACGGTTTTCATAATTTTATCTGGTTAAGGCTGGTGAAAGATTACAACATAATGGAGAACAGTTTTCTTACGAAAACCGCAATCCGGCGGTTCCCGAATAGGGCATATTTCTATAATTCTCTTGCATTTCAGTCAACGAACCGCTATTTTTTTGCGTTTAATAAAAGACGGAATAGATTATGGAAAGTTTACTTGTTATCTACATTACCTGTCCCTCGTACGAGGAGGCGGAATCGTTATCCAGAAAAATTCTGGAAGAAAAGTTGGCAGCGTGCTGCAATATCATAAACGGCGTGCAATCGTTTTTTTGGTGGGAAGGTGAAATTGATCAGGCGGAAGAAGCGCTTTTGATCGCAAAATCGCAAAAAAGTCGGCTCAAAGAGCTGGTCGAATTTGTGCAAATGTACCATCCCTATGATGTGCCGGAAATTATTGCCTTGCCCATAGTCGGCGGCTCGCAAGACTATTTAAAGTGGGTCAAAAAAGAAAGCACAGACGAATGGAAATAACCATTTTGGGATCGGGAACGTGCGCGGTTACGCCGCAGCGCTCGTGCTCCAGTTATTATATAAAAACGCAAGGCCAACATATCCTTTTGGATATTGGCTTTGGTGCGCTGCGCCGTATGGCCGAAGCCCATATCGATTATCGCGAGATCGACATGGTCTTGTGTTCGCATTTCCATCTCGACCATGTGGGTGATTTGGCGCCGCTGCTCATGGCCCTCACTTTTACTCCCGGCTTTGAGCGCAAAAAGCCGCTCACACTCATCGGCCCACAAGGATTTCGCAAATTTATGCACAATCTGAGAGATATTTACGGAGATTGGTTGTTGCCTCGAAACGAATATCCATTAACTATTTACGATTTGAACACGGAACATCTCGAAGTGAATGGGTGTGTAATACAAGCGTCGACCATGTGTCACACGCAATACACAAACGGGTATCGCATCGAAAATGGGGGAAAGGTGCTCGCCTATTCCGCGGATACCGGTCCATGCGATGAGCTTACAAAACTATGCAAAGATGCGGACCTGGCGTTTATCGAGTGCTCGTTTCCCGATGACCAGCCGTTCGAATTCCATTTGACGCCGCGTCAGGCAGCAAAAGCCGCGCGAGATGCCGGCGTAAAGCATTTGGTTTTGACGCATTTTTACCCGATGATGGACGAAATTGATATCAAATCGATTTGCAAACCTATTTATGATGGCAAAATTGATTTGGCAAAAGATCTTGCGCAGCATTCGCTCTAATTGCACTTAACAACTGAGGTATTGTTGTTCCAACACCGTTCCTATAAAATTGCTTTGGGCATTTCCATTCTCCTGCATGTCATTTTGCTGTTGCTGTACAAACCCATTGCAGGCATTTCCGGATGGCTTGAACCCTTTGCCACGCCTCCGGCTGAGCAAGAGCCTTTAACCTTTGAGCTGGTCGATCCCAACGAGCAGCCGCAAGAGCTGGTGGAAACCCCGGACCAGGCTGCAACCGAAGAGGCTCCGGAAGACGCGCAATTTTTATCCGATAAAAATGCCCAGGCCCAGGACATGCTGGCGGATGATATGCCGCAAGGCCTCTCCTATAACCAAGGTATTTCCGAGCATCGAACCTTTGCACGCGGTGGCGATGTAGGTGTTGCGCAGCAATATCAACAGCAACAACCACAGCAGGAGCAAGAAGGCGATTCGCAAAAAAATGACAAGCGAGAGCAGGAAGGGGAGGAAAATCCCTATACCCAAGGTGATGCCGCCATTTATAACGAAGCCTTTTCGGCCATGCAAAAGCAGAAATTTAGCAAAGAGCTGCTGCAAGGCTCGCAACGCCAAACCAACCGGCCGCCGAACAATTTTTCCGATGATACGGATTGGGATAATCGGGACTCCAGCGCCGAAACCGTGGGCGGTGTTTCGCTAAGCACTTACAATTGGGATTATGCGCCGTACATCCTCTACATGAAGCGGCGCATTCGCGACCATTTGTATCCGCCGCCGGCGTTTATGCAAATGGGTGCCATTAGCGGTGATGTTACGCTGCGGTTTATCCTGCGCCGCGATGGCTCGGTGCGCGATCTCAAGCTGTTGGGCAATCAAGGACACAAATCATTTATCGATCCCAGCTTGAACTCTATCCGTGCTTCGGATCCATTCAAGCCGCTTCCGGATTCGTTTCCGGATCCGTATTTGGAATTAACCTGGACATTTGTTTATAGCGTGTATCAATAAATCCGTTCTGGCCGCTAACCTTCATTCAAAAAGAACATGCAAACATCACATCCGCTTATTGTGCAAAAGTATGGTGGAAGCTCACTGGCGACGCCGGATCACGTGCGCCGCGTTGCGCGCCATGTTGTTGAGCGAAAAAATAAAGGCTGCGATCTGGTTGTTGTGGTGTCCGCCATGGGGAAAACTACGGACACCTTGGTCAAGCTGGCGCACGAGCTCAATCCGAACCCGGGTTTGCGAGAAATGGATATGCTGCTGTCCTCCGGCGAGCAGATATCCATAGCCGCGTTAGCATTGGCCATTAATGACATGGAGACATATGAGGCGGTGAGTTTTACCGGGTCGCAAGTGGGCATAATTACTGACACTCATCATTCCCACGCTCGAATATTGGAAATTACCGGCGAACGCCTTAAACAGGCCCTGGCGGAAAACAAAATTGCCATTGTGGCCGGGTTTCAAGGCATTTCCATCGAAAATGAAATCACTACGCTTGGCCGCGGCGGCTCGGACACCACAGCCGTGGCGCTTGCAGCAGCATTGCAGGCCGACTATTGCGAGATCATGTCCGACATTGATGGCATTTACACAGCCGATCCGAAAAAAGTTCCCGCAGCCAAACGGATTGATCGTATTCACTATGACGAAGCCCTGGAAATGGCGTCGGCTGGCGCCAAAATGCTGCACAAAACTTCTGTTGAATTTGCCAAGCGTCACAAAATCAATCTTTCGCTTGGCTCTTCACTTTCCGGCCACATTGGCACCACGGTAACGGACTCGACGTTTGGCAAAGGCCGTGTGGTTGGAGTGACCGCCGATGAAGATGTCACTGTGCTACGGTTCGCGCTCAATCAAACCGATGCGCTGCGTCTGCCGTTTATCTTTTCTCAACATAACATTCATCTCAAGTTGTGGCAGGCGGTGCAAGGATTGGGTTTGGCTGGCGTCTCGCGCGGAGATGGAAATTTTGCCGCGCGCTTTTTACGCGACAAAACCACCAACATAACGTTGGAAGACGATTTTGCCCTGCTTACTATTGTCGGAGATGGCATTGGTGTGGGCACCCCGGTTGCTGAGCAGTTTTTTCAGGTGCTTGATAATCTGAATGTCACGTATGATGCGGTCATTTCCGGAGATTTATTCTTAAAAGTGCTTTGCCCCAGCTCCCGCATCAAAGTTGCGCTCGAAAATGTACATAACAGCCTTTTATCCGCTTAACCGCGATATGATCAACGCTGTTGATCGCCCGAGGCGAGCATGCCGGTCGGCAATGGCGTCGAATCTTTTCGCGACTCGTCTTATGAACCAGGCAGAAAGATTCCATGAATACTCCGAAACACGTTTTCCCACTGATAATTTTGCTCTTCTCCATTTCGATTTACGCTCAAACGATATCAGGGCGTTTGTTAAAAGATACGCAGCTCGATAGTGCCTCCTCACCTTGGCAGGTTACAGAGACCGTTGTGATTCCCAATGGCATCACCTTGAACATTGACCCCGGATGCATGTTGTATGTCGCTAAAAATGCCGCCATTCGTATTGAGGAGGGTGGATGCTTTAAGGCCAGTGGAGATTCCACTCACCGGATTACGATGACGCGTACCCCTGACAGCGAAGATCGGTGGGGAGGAATCCGTTTTGACCATTCCATGGCAGACAATATCATCAGCCACACGGACATGACTTATGGCGATGCAAATGGTGAGATTATTCTGGTTAATGAATCGAAATTGCTGCTGGACCATTGCACATGGAACAGCACCCGAAAGACCATTGTTGAGGTTGATCATCCCTCGCTCATTGTGCAACATTGCACCTTTCCAAGGGTAGATGAAGTGGAAGTGATTCACGGTAACTATCTGCGGGATGAAGAGTATTTCATCCTCATCGGCAATACCTTTGGTCCACCTTTGGGCTACAACGATGTCCTTGATTTTACGGACTGTAAATTGCCCGGCCCCATTCTGCAAGCCTACAACAATCTTTTTTTGGGCGGCGATGACGATGGCCTGGATTTGGATGGTGTGGACGCGCATATCGAAGGCAATGTATTTATGAATTTTCACACAGACGACAAAAGTCAAGGTACTTCAAACGCCATTGCCACGGGAAAGCGCAATGGGAAAACGTCGAACATTACAGTTGTGCGCAATCTGTTTTATAATAATGATCATGCCGTTCTGCTTAAAGAAGATTGCAGTATGCATGCTGAAAACAATACATTTGTCAACAGTGTTTTCGGGATGATCAATTTTAGTGAGTGGCCGGTTCGAAATGTGGATCCCGGAAAAGGCGCGACGTTTGATGGTAATATTTTCTGGCAATGCGGTCAAGTGTTTGAAAATCGATTTACGCAGTCGGAAAAACCACAGCCTACTGTCTTGGTAAATCGAAGCCTTATTGTGGATAGTTTGGCCTACCTCGGCGTTGGAAATATTTATGCAGATCCGCAGTTTGTCAATCCGCCGGACGATTTTCATTTGCTGCCTACATCTCCGGCAATCGCTGCCGGCCCAAATGGATTGGATATAGGTGCCTATGTGCCGCAGGGCATCTCTATTTCCGGCGAGCCGCAAGATAGCACCACAGAAACCTCGGCACAGCTTTATGTTGATGGGCCGGCAATGACACATTATCGATTTGCGCTTCAAACTCCTACGAATTGGAGTGAAGAAATTGATATTTCAGAAAAGCCGGTAATCGAGTTGGACAATTTGCAGGCGGGCCAATCCTATACGGTTTATGTAAAAGGAAAAAATACGGCCGGACGTTGGCAGGTTTCGCCAGAATATGCCGCATCAAAAACATGGTATGTTGCTGAAAAGGAAACGAGGATTAGGTCGGCTACAGAAACTATTACGGATTTTGAGTTACATCCGGCATATCCAAATCCGTTCAACTCGGCAACACAAATTTGGTACCAGGTTCCACATCCAAGCCATGTAACATTGGTTTTATTTGATGCGTTGGGAAGACAGGTTGACATTTTGTTGCAAGATGAACAAGCGGCTGGTGAATATCGGGTCGTTGTGAACGCCCGGGATTTACCAACTGGTGTGTATTATGCGGAATTGCAGAGCGGTCATGTGCGTCAGCGTGTTCGTTTGCTTTTAATTCGCTGATAGGTTGTCTGCGGACTATTAAAACTCGATTGTGGAGATCAAACGCCAGGTGCCCGTCTGAAAATCACATCGTTTTACGCCATGTTCCAACAAAAAAGGCTCGACTATAAATGTCGAGCCTTTAAAGCTCCGGTGGTAGGACTCGAACCTACAACCTAGTGGTTAACAGCCACCCG
>CAYPZM010000171.1:0-10438 GCA_964414825.1 uncultured Cytophagia bacterium
ATGCAAGTGCAATAAAAACAAGAGGCAAAAAACCTCGTCAAGTTATTGGCATAATGCTTGCCAAATACGCAACATTCAACGGCGAAAAGAGTGATTTTAGGTATTAACGACTGTGACTCAAAGTAAACATAAATTTAGCTATATTCAAATATTAATTGTTTCTCTAATTAGCTTGCTTGTGCCCAGTCGGGTATTCGGGCAATTCTATGCTGATATTGCAGTTTCCATGAACTCGATTACCGACACCACATGGGCCGATAAAGAGGGACACATATGGAATGCTGTGTTTCCTGGGGATTTGTATGCCTATACGATCGAGCTCAATAATCTAAGCCCGGAATCCGCAGACTCGATTCGAGTGACCCAAACAATACCCAACCACGTAACGGTTGTCGAAAGTGAAAATGATCCGTTCCGATCGGGTAATACGCTGATTTGGGATATTGATTCCCTTGCTGGACAGGATAATAAATCCTGGCAAGTTGTGGTGCAATTGCAAGAGGATTCGGGTTTGGAGCAAATTCTCTCCGAGGTTGCTTGTGTCTGCCCCCAAGACACAGTGATGGAGAATAATACACAACAAGACACAATTCGTGTTTTGAGCCAAGTAGTTCCCTCGCCCGATCTATCGGTTTCCCAGGTTGTACATTCTGATTCATTTAAAATAGTGGGCAACGATTCAATGGCCGTGTTACGCCAGGGCGCTGTGTACCCGATTTCCATTTCGTTGGCTAATTGGACATCAATTGCGGCTCAAAATGTTCGTTTGCGGTATGTGGCGCACGATTCTTTACAAATTTTCTCCGCAAGCCCCTCGCCTGAGGTGTTTACTTCCGATTCTATTGTATGGCATCTCGCCCAAATAGATCCCGTCCGGTCGCTAAAATTTCAAGTGGATGTAATGGTGCCAACTATAATGCCGGTCGGCGAAAACAGCCTCTTTGGAACGATCCGTGTGCGCGCGGAAAACGAAGATTCAACAAAAATAGCGAATAACACCTCAACGCTTGAGATGATAAATTACGGGCAAGCGGCAGAGCCGTTCGAACCACTTGTTAGAGTGACACCGACAACAGCCACGGCTAATGACAGCTTGAAAATTAGTGTGCAATTTCCCATACACATTTTGTTTTGGGATATGTGGGTTTATTTGCCGGACGGCTCGATCATGAAAGATTTTGCCGACAATTATATATCTTCTACCCTGCCATTGCCTAACCAATGGTATGAGATAAGTGAGCCGTTTATTCCTTTTGCTTTGCAAAGCAATGAATCAAGCAAGCAATTGATTTTTGAGGTTCGAGCAACCGCCGACTATGGCAGTTTTGGTTCAGCTCAAGCCACGGCCACTATAAGCCGAGCAAACGAGTTTGCCCTTATTCCGCCTAATGTCGTTTCCCCGGATATGTCAGAAATCCCGATCCAGTTTTATGTGCCCGACGGTTATGTGGAGATGAATCTGTATGACCTTGCCGGGCGACTGGTCCACGAATTGGTAAATGAGCATTATGCGGCCGGCCGGCATACGTTTATGTGGAACGGTATTACAAATCGCGGCCAACAGATTGGCAGCGGTGCGTACCTGGTTACCTTAAAAGTAGCAGATGCAAGAACGTGGAAAAAAATGATTGTGGTGAGATAAATGGTTGCCGGGAAAATAAAACTTGTTTTGCTGCTTTTTTGTTTGGCCTGGAGCTCCAGTCTCTTTGCCCAAATTCGTTCCGGCTCTGCGTTTTTAAAAATGCTGCCGGGCGCGCGACTGCAATCCATGGGCGGCGCTGCGACCGCTGTGATGGACGACCCCCACGCCATCTTTGCCAATCCGGCAAATGCCGCGTTTTTGCGCGAATGGCACTGGTCTGCCAGTTATTCCAAATGGATTGCCGACATTAGCAACGCCTCGTTTGTTTACGGACGCGCGCTGCCCGGAAGCCCCAAAACGCGAGTGGCGCTCGGTTTCCTCTATCAGGGTGTTGCGGAATTTAACAACGATGCCTCGCGCTATCCGGCCGCTTCGGCAAATGATTTTGTGGTCTCGTTCAGTGTTGGCCAGCCTCTGACCTTTTTATCGCAACATGTTTCTGTAGGCGGGAACGCCAAATATCTCTCCAGCACGTTGGCGCAATATTCTGCGAGCACGTTTGTATACGACGTTGGGATTTCCGCCAAAACTTTACCCTTTCAATTGACAAAATCGCTCAAGTCGGTATTGACGTTTGGAACCGCTCTGACTCAAAATGGCCGCGACATGACGTTTGTGCATACGGGAACACCGCTTCCGAAAACATTCCGAACAGGACTAGGTATGTATGTCGGAAGGCACGACGGTGTGCAAATGCTTTTTTCCGCCGATTATATCAACGTCCAAGATGAAGACGCCTATTTTGCACTCGGTGGCGAATTGATGATCAATCGGTTTTTGGGCATTAATGCGGGCTATAATTTGGGCAGTGATCTGTTCAACAAATTGACTCTAGGCGCCAGCATTCGCCTGGACAATTCCGGCATTTGTCTGGGTTCGGCATTTCCGAGCAAGGACAATGCATTTCGATTCGATTTTGCCACGCTGGATGAAAACGAATTTTTCTCGCGGACCTATCGCGGCACCGCTACCCATTTTCCGACGCGTCCCGAACCATTTGATCTGCTTGCGCCTTCGCATGGCGATTCGGTACTCAGTTCAAATCCCGTGCTGCGCTGGCAGCATGCACGAGATCTGGATGTGTTCGATCAGGTAAAATATCACGTGCTTGTCGATCAGGACAGCTTGCGCATCGCCAATATTCTTTCTGCTTGTGATGAAAATCCTGACATGTTCAAGTCCATGCTGCAAAATCCGCTGGACCTGAATCGCGAGACCGTGCATAACTTTATTCCAATGGAAACAGTTCGGGGAGGTGATTTTTATTGGGCGGTTGTGGCCATGGACGAGGATGAGCAAGTTCGATTGGGCCAAGCCTTAGATGGACCCATTGCGCGCTTTAACGTGCCGCTGCCGGATGTGAATGTTAAAAATCTTCAGTTTGAACCCCATGCCGCTATAACCAACGATGCCGCTCAAGGCCTTATCCGGGTTACTATTTCGAACTCGGGCGAGCGTGCAGCCAACAGTTTTAAAATTCGTCTTGTTGATCAAGTGGACGAGCTGCATTATACGCTCGATGCGCTCGCTTCCTCCAATCCAAACGCACTGCACGCATCCAATAACATTATTGAACACGTGGTAACGAACTTGCGACCTGACGAATCTCGCACGCTCGAGTTCCAGTGGAATTCGCCCTTGTTGGGAAAACATAAAATTACAGCGGAAATTCAAACCGAAGATATGGCTGAACTCAACTCGGAAAACAATACCACCGAGGCGCACTTTTACACCATTCCCAAAGGCACATTTTCGATTCGCGATAGCGTGGCTACTCTGTTTACTGAAACTCGAATTTTGGATATGCCGCTGGTCACGCAAATCTTTTTTGATTCGTCGAGCGCTCAAATAAAGCCAACCTATCTGCAAAAACAATATATCGAGCCGATTCTCCCGCTTTTGGCGAGCCGGTTACAAGAACATTCGGAAATGTTTATCGAGCTCAAGGGATTCGCCGATCCCAATTCCAATGAACGGCGCGTTGAGCTGGCTAACGAACGCGCTCTGGCTGTGCGGAATTCTTTGCTGGACTTGGGAGTCGATTCCTCTCAAATTAAAATTATTGGGGGAACAGTTCTCCCGTTAAAATCCATGCCAGTCGATACGTTGGATTCTCGATGGATTTTGCAAGAACGACGGTTTGTCAATATCAGCACGCTTGCGGAATTTAGACCCGTATTGCTTCGACCGCAACGTCATGAGGATGTTGCGGTAAAATCGAGCGATATTCGTTTTGTATCGGATGTGTCTTCGGTTCTGCCCATAACCCACGCAACACTGCATTTGAACGTCGGCAATACAGCCGTACAACACGAATTAAAGAAAAATAGCAGTATTGATTCCGAAATTGAGTGGCGAGCTTCTTTAGAGCAATTGGATTGGATCGGAAACGATATAAATTATTACATCACGTTTAACGACTCGCTGGGCAGGAATTTCAGTACGCCCACACGCTCGTTCACCTTAAAAGAGGACACCAAGCTTAAACAGCATATTTTTAGTGTGCCCCTGAAGTTTGGCAAAACCGATCCTATGGCGGAATTTTATTGGCAAGAAATATTTGACTATGCTCAGGTTCTTTTGCAGGCGTCGGATGTGCATTTGCGTTTTGAAGGTCATGCCTGTCAAATTGGCCCGGAAGATGTGAATCAAAAACTGTCTTTTGAACGCGCAAAACGATTTGACAACGAGTTCCGCGCTTATCTCGCAACGAAAAACGATCAAACAGCCAGCACGATGCTGGCAAAAATTGACGCGCCCGAGGGGTTGGGCGAAAATAATCCGCTAAGTTTTGAAACCGAGCAGGGCCTGGAAATTATTGGTCGTAGCGATACGCCGGTCGGTCGAAACCTGAATCGCCGTATTGAATTGGTACTGTACAAAAACGGCAAACGACTCTAGCCACATCTCCCAGAATCCTTTTTAAAAATCTTGCATTTCTATCCTCTCTCGTTTATATTTAGCCGCAAATTTTCACTCTACAGACCTTACCTTTTAGGAGATTCGATGGACGAACAACAAATGTACACGATTGTAGCTGAAGAATTGGCATTGCGATGGAATCAGGTAAAAAGTACTATCGAACTCCTCGATCAAGACAATACGGTTCCCTTTATCGCCCGTTATCGGAAAGAAGTAACCGGCAGTTTGGATGAGGATAATATCCGCGCTATTTGGGAGCGCATGCGCTATTTGCGAAATATAACGGAGCGCAAACAAGCGGTGCTAAAATCTATTGAAGAGCAAGGCAAGCTTACACCGGAATTGGCTGAAAAGATAAATGCCGCTACCAAACTGCAAGAGGTTGAAGACCTTTACCTGCCTTACAAACCAAAACGTCGTACCCGCGCTACTATTGCCAAAGAAAAAGGATTGCAGCCGTTGGCGGATTTGATCCTCAAGCAGGAGACCATGCAAGGCAATCCTTTTGAGCTGGCCGAGCAGTTTATCGACGAAGAAAAAGGCGTTGCCTCTGCCGATGAAGCGTTGGCGGGTGCACGAGATATTGTCGCGGAAACCATTTCCGAAGATGCGGATATTCGTAAAACGATTCGGGAGCTTACGCGAGAAAAAGGTGTGTTGGTTTCGGAAGCCCGTAAACCCGACGATGTGGCAGAGTATGAAATTTACAAAGAGTTTTCCGAGCCGCTCAAAAGCATTCCGGCGTATCGTATTCTGGCCATTAATCGCGGCGAGCGCGAAAATTATTTGCGCGTTCAAGTTGAAATTGATGAGAGTGTGCTGGTTCATCACATTGGACGTGCGGTTGTCAAAAATCCCCAAAACATTTTTATTGACGAGTTAAAAACTGCGACGGAGGATGCATATCGCCGTTTAATTGCTCCGGCCATAGAGCGCGAGCTGCGCAATAATCTCTCCGAACGTGCTGATGAGCACGCAATCGACATTTTTGCGCGCAACTTGTACGCCCTGCTTATGACTCCTCCGATGAAAAATATGAACATCCTCGGCATCGATCCCGGCTTTCGCACCGGCTGCAAAGTGGCGGCTATCGATAAAACCGGCAAGTACCTTGAAGGCACCACAATTTATCCCCACCCGCCACAGCGCAGGTGGGAAGATGCCAAAGTCGCCGTTGGCGATTTGATTGAAAAGTACAATATCGGCGTTGTGGCCATTGGCAACGGCACGGCCAGCCGCGAAACCGAACAGTTGGTTGCCGAGCTTATTGGAGAGATGGACGCCAACATTTATTTCACGATTGTGAATGAAGCCGGCGCCTCGGTCTACTCGGCCTCGCCCATTGCCAAAAAAGAATTCCCTGATCTGGAAGCATCCATGCGCGGCAACATCTCTATTGCCCGCAGACTGCTTGATCCACTTTCCGAGCTGGTGAAAATTGATCCCAAATCCATAGGCGTTGGTTTGTATCAGCACGATGTCAACCAATCGCACTTGGCCGAAGCATTGGATCATGTTGTCGAATCCGCGGTGAACCAGGTGGGTGTGGATCTCAATACTGCCTCTTCCGCCCTGCTAAAATATGTAGCCGGCATCAATTCGCGTGTGGCCGAAAATATTGTCAAATTTCGTGAGGAATCCGGATCATTCAATTCACGCAAACAGCTCAAAGAGGTCAAGGGATTGGGTGACAATGCATTTGTGCAAGCTGCCGGATTTTTGCGCTTGCGCGATAGCGAAATGTATTTTGATTCCACTGCTGTGCATCCAGAGTCGTATGAATCCGCTGAAAAGTTACTGCAACTGCTCAAGTTATCCGTCGATCAGGTTCGGCAAAACGGGGCGCTGGTGCGATTAAAAGTGAAACAAGATGGCCGCTCACTCGATGAACTGGCGCAACTTGTTGGTTGTGGCAAGGAAACTCTGGCCGATATCGTCGACAGCCTGGAAAAACCGAATCGCGATCCGCGCGACGAGATGCCTTCCATGGTGTTGCGCAGCGATGTGTTGAGCATGGACGACCTTTACGAAGGCATGATCCTCAAAGGTACCGTACGCAATGTTGTCGATTTTGGTGCGTTTGTGGATATTGGCGTCAAACAGGATGGGCTTGTGCATCTGAGCCGCATGGCAAAAAAGTTTGTCAAAAATCCGTTGGATATTGTCTCTGTTGGTGATATTGTGGAAGTTAAAGTGCTTACTGTGGACAAAGAACGCGGCCGCATTGGCCTCAGCATGGTATTGGACTAGGAAATTGATATTGAAAGAGACAAAGTGAAATACACCGTTATTCAGCCGGCCTATTTTCCGGATATCCGAACCCTGGCGCGAATGTATGCCGCGGATGTTGTGGTTTGGGCGGACTCGTTTGTATACACAAAGCACTCGACTATTAATCGCTGCCAAATTAAAACCGCCAACGGAGCGCAGTGGCTCACAGTGCCGGTTTTGGCTAAACATCAACAACAGATTTCAGACGTTCTTGTAGATCAACAGCATTTTTGGAAACGAACGCACAAAAAATCGATCGAGGTCAATTATCAAAATTCTCCTTATTATTTTTTCTTTGCAGATACGTTAAACGAATTGATCGATCGATCCTGGAGTTTTATCAATGATTTGGATTTGCAATCCACGCAATTTTTAAGCAAAAAGCTTGGCCTGTCCGCAAAGATGTTTCCTTCAACAGATTTACTTCAAGCCGAGGATCGCTCGTTGCGCGTTGTGCAATGGGCTGAAGCAATAAAATGTGAAGAATATCTTGTTGAGAAGGCAGATTTATCTTATATTGATAGCAATGGGATAAAAAATGCCGGAGTGAATGTGACAACTGTGCAATTTACTCATCCCCAATATTCGCAGGTCTTTGGTTATTTTTGTGAATCACTTTCGGCTTTGGATCTTTTATTTAACCTGGGCGAATCGAGCCGTATGGTTTTGAAATCGGCCATTACAATCGAGGGGGCTTGAATGGACGAGACGTTATTTGCTTTGTATCAACGTATAGAAAATAGCCGCGAAACGTTGGTCGAATGGCAGCGCCAGCTTGTGGCCATTCCAGCTTTGGGGCCGGAAAACGGTGGTGAGGGTGAGCTGAAAAAAGCTGAATATGTAAAATCCATTTTGAACGAAATTGGTTTTGATGAAATTCGGGAATTCAACGCTCCAGATGATCGCGTGCCGCAAGGCATTCGCCCCAACATTGTTGCGACTCTGTTTGGCAAAAACCGACGAGAATCGGTTTGGGTTTTGGCTCACCTGGATGTGGTGCCTGCAGGCGATTTAAAACACTGGGATAATGATCCGTTTCAATTGGTGGTTAAAGGTGATAAAATCGTCGGTCGCGGGGTTGAAGATAATCATCAAGGTCTGGTTTCGGCTCTGCTCGCTGTAAAAGCTCTGCGCGAACAAGGCATCAGTCCATCCCGAAATATTTGCCTGGCCATAGTATCCGATGAAGAAAGCGGCAGCAAATACGGACTGGAGTATTTGCTAAATCATCACAAAGAGCTGTTCAAGCCCTCGGATTTTATCATCGTTCCGGATGCCGGAGATGAAAAGGGGATTACCATCGAGGTGTCTGAAAAGAGCATTATGTGGGTGAAATTTGTGGTGCATGGCGAATCGTGCCACGCTTCGACGCCACAACTTGGCGTCAACGCACACCGCGCTGCCGCGTATTTGGCGGTGGAGCTGGACTCGCTTTATTCCAAATTTCCGCTAAAGGACAATGTTTACGACACGCCCTACAGCACATTTGAACCCACAAAAAAAGAGGCCAATGTGCCCAACATCAACACCATTCCCGGTGAAGATGTGTTTTATCTGGATTGCCGGATTTTGCCAGACTACACGATCCAAGAAGTTGAGCAGGTCATTCATGAATGCGTCAAAAAAGTACAAAATCGGTTTAACGTCAAAATTGATATCTCTTTTCCCCAAAAAGAACAAGCCGCTGCACCAACAGCCAACGACGCTCCTGTTGTTCACGCCCTATCACATGCCATTCGCGATGTGAAACAAGAAGCGCCGCAAATTATTGGTATCGGTGGGGGCACCGTCGCTGCTTTTTTTAGACGCGCCTCGTTGCCGGCTGTTGTGTGGGGCACTATAGCGGATACATGTCACCAACCCAATGAATACGCGTTTATTTCAAACACATTAGATGATGCCAAAATACTAGCTCACGTCTTTCAACAAACTGCAGATTGAAAAATAATAGGAATCTATTTTGGTAAAAATTGTTTTGACAAGCCGGTACCTTTTGGACACGTCTTTTTAATTATCAATTCATTCTTCTTTAACATAAAATATCTAACTTTTTTTTCTGATTTGTAGTGAGTTATGTTTGAAACGCATAAATGAAAAACAAACCTATGCAAAGGAGGTACGACGACAAGATTGATTTTCAGATTTACATGACCACGTTTAAATAAAAATCATAACAAACAACTAACAGTGGAGGGTCTTATGAATAGCCCATGTTTTAGATTGTTTATTGTTGCCTTGCTCTTCATTGCTCCAACAATGGCCTTTGCAGTAGGCGGTACAATTAGCGGCAAAGTTACTGAAGCTGGAACCAATGAGGTGCTACCTGGCGCCAATGTTACTGTCAAAGGAACTCAGTATGGCGCAGCTTCGAGTTTGAATGGGCGGTATCAAATTACCAATGTGCCGGCTGGAACGCACACGCTCGTGGTTTCTTTTATGGGATACAAAACCATAACCGAAGAAATTACGGTTGAAGAAGGTGAAACCCTTACCAAAAACTTTGCAATGGAATCGGAAGTACTGATCGGTAAAGAAGTGGCCATTTTGGCGGATCG
Organism: uncultured Cytophagia bacterium; assembly: GCA_964414825.1. Lineage (GTDB taxonomy): Bacteria > Zhuqueibacterota > Zhuqueibacteria > Residuimicrobiales > Krinioviventaceae > CAYPZM01. The sequence continues at coordinate 9,391 of CAYPZM010000171.1, forward strand.
TGCTCAGGAACGCAAGACTCCGGTGGCGTTTAGCACCGTGCAAAAGACCGAAGTGGAAGCTCGTCTCGGCTCGCGAGACATTCCTTTGGTGATGAATGTGACGCCGAGTGTCTATGCTACTCCGGGTGGTGGCGGCGCCGGCGATGCGCGCATTAATGTGCGCGGTTTTAACCAGCGCAACATTGCTATTATGATCAATGGTGTGCCGGTTAATGACATGGAAAACGGTTGGGTCTATTGGTCAAACTGGGACGGATTGGGCGATGCGACCTCATCAATTCAGATGCAACGCGGATTGAGTGCGGTAAACCTGGCTACGCCTTCCATCGGTGGAACCATGAACGTAATTACGGATCCTTCCGCCCAACCTGTTGGTGCCATGTATAAACAAGAATTCGGCAATGACGGATTCTTGAAATCCACGCTTACTGCAGCAACCGGATTGATCAATGAAAAGTTTGCCTTTAATACTACTGTCGTTCGCAAAACCGGTGATGGCATTATTGACGGTACCTGGACTGATGCATGGGCCTACTATTTTGGTGGTGCCTGGCAAGTGAATACGTCGAATCGCCTTGAAGTGTATGCCATGGGTGCGCCGCAGCGTCATGGGCAAAATTTGTACATGCAGAACATTGGCGCATACAGTCACGAATATGCCGAGAGTTTGGATGACTATGATACAGCGGCCTTTGCAAAGTTCCCGGAAGCCGAATCCGGTCGCAAGTACAACCAAAATTTTAACGAGCTTTCAAACGAGTACCAATCCTACGGCAAGCAGTATTGGGATGGCAGCGTCCACAGCCGTTACAGCAACCAATTCATCAACGAACGTGAGAACTATTATCACAAACCCCTGGTCAATTTAAACTGGTATTCGCAATTGTCCTCCAAAGTGAATTTGTTCTCAACGCTTTACTATTCCGGTGGCGTCGGTGGTGGTACAGGAACGCTTGGAAGTTTGGTTTGGGATTATTCCGGACCATCGCGAGTTGCCAATTGGGACGCTACCATCGAACGCAACAAAACCAATGCCGATGGCTCTCGC
>CAYPZM010000172.1:0-10389 GCA_964414825.1 uncultured Cytophagia bacterium
GATGAGTCAGGCGTTGCTCGCCCAGTTGGGTGGACAGACGCTCTCGATGGCGCTCCAGCAGGAACCCGAGCAAACCCAGCAGATTTGGATGACGGTTTTCGGCGTCGGGGTTCAGCTTGGCGCGGTACTGCCGTACAGCCGTCTTCAGGAGAGCGAGGCAGACCGTCTTGGATTAATTTTTATGGCAATGGCAGGATACGATCCCAACAGCGCCATCGGGTTTTGGCAGCGTATGTCTCGGAACGCGGGAGCCAAACCGCCGGAGTTCCTGAGCACACACCCCTCCGACGCAAATCGGATCCGGAAAATAAAATCAGAGATGAAAGAGGCTATGACATATTACAAAAAGTAGTGACAAGTTGAAAAATGTCCATTTTCTTCGTATTCAGGTATTCAGTGGGTTGATCGTTCATGGATAAGGATGATAAATTGGTAGTCAAAAAGAATCAATCCTTTTTACATCCCTTTGGCGGTTTGTCTTTACGGCTGGATTTGATATAAATAACAAAACGATTTTCATTCATTTAATAAGGAGATGTATCATGAGAACCTCTAGAATTTTTCAAACAGTTTTTATTGCAGGTGTGCTCCTGTGCTTTACGCTGCCGGCTACGGCCCAGTACCTCGGTATTCTGCAGTCCGCCGAGACAATGGAGCGTGGTATATTCAAGCTCGTGGCTGCCCCGATTATTGTACTCGGTAAGGACGGAGCCGATAACGAAATCGGATTTGCGGCTCGTGGAGGGTATGCATTCACCGAACAGTTCGACGTCGAAGCCAAGCTAGGCGTCTTCGATCAAGGTACTGTTATCGGCGTGGATGGCGAGTACTGGATTTTCAGAGGTGAAGATAATAATTCCCACATTGATTTCTCATTGACGGGAGGTGTCCACTGGATATCCGGTAAGGATAATAATTATGACACCATGGGGTTCGAAATCACCCCGCAGTTGAGCGGGCACGTGACCGAAAACCTGGAGTTGTGCGGGGCTTTGGATGCCTCGTTCGAGTCGATCCAGGATGCCCCGCCGGGAATCGATGATTCATTCATGAGATTGCACCTTGTGCCTGGAATCGAGTACCGCCTGTCCAATGCACTCGACCTGGCTGCCGAGTTCGGTATCGCAATCAACGACAACTCGTCTCACTATGTGGGCGTTGGCATCACGTATTACATGCGTTGACAACGTATGATGAAAAAATTAAAATCCTCAGAAAAGGCAAAAGAGATGAGGTGAATACATTATGAACGATACATGGGAAATCTACAAAGACACCGAAGGGTGCTGGCGTTGGCGGCGCACTGCTCCGAACGGCAATATCATCGGCGCCTCGACACAAGCCTATAAGAACAAAACCGATTGCGCAGGGAATGCCCGTCGCAATGGATGGAAGGGTTAGTTCTCAACCTCTCAAGATGCGTCCCGCCAAGAGCAGAAAGTGCTGATATGGGAGTGATCTGACCACCTCCAAGTGAACCGGTGGCAGCAACACATATCTGCGACTATTTAAAATTTAAAAAAGGTGACAAAATGATGCAAAAGGAGTTGAATGAAGAAAACCAGGAAATCAGAAGAAAGGCGTATGAGCTCTATGAGAAACATGGGTTTAAGGACGGAAATGATTTTGTGGACTGGCTTGAAGCGGAAAAACAAACCAGAAAGCCCAAGGTAAAAAAGCAAACGACAAAACATTCCGGATTAACGCGTAATACACAGTTGAAAAATATTCTTCTTGTTATTGTTGGTGTGCTCTGTGTAATCGTAGTGATTCTTTTACTTACACTCTTGAAAAGCCCCAGGACGGAACTCTCTGAAAAGAGCCTGTCCGAGTTAAAGGTCATGATGCTGGCGCTTGAGCCGAAGGATAATGAAAAAGTAGTCGTCTTCGGTGACACGCATTTCGATTTTGACCAATCTACGCTTTCCGAGCAAGCAAAGAATTTGCTGGATGCAGATGTGAGGACATTGAAAGAAAATCCCCAAATACATGTCCGTATGGCTGGATACACCTCTGCCAAAGGAACGGAGGACGTCAATCAACAAATGAGCGAAAAAAGAGCCGGTGCAAGTGCGGGATTATCTGATCGAAAAAGGAATTGCGCCGGAACGAATCACGACAATCGGTTATTGCAGAACAAAACCGGCATTGTATGAGGAGGAACCGGCTGACGTTCATTCAAAGGAAGCGCTGGCGAACATGCGTGTTCTTTTTCAAGTTGTCGTAAAGTAGGAACAATAAAGCATCAAGTTTGGAATTTACTTGTAAACAGGAGGTAATTTTATGTGGAAAAAAACGTTGCTGCTAATGGGGCTGATCACAGCGCTGGTTGTCCCGGTGAATGCCCAGAGCGTAAGCCTGGGCCCGCAGGTCGGCTATTATAAAGCCCAGGATGCTGACGGTAATTTTATGGGCGGAGTCGCCTGGCGATTCAAGTTCACTCCGATGCTTGGTCTCGAAGCATCCATCAACTATCGTCAGGAAAAATATGCCAATGACGCCTTGACAGTTCGGAGCTGGCCAATAATGGTGACCGGTTTGATTTATCCAACCCCCCTTGCTTATGGAGCCATTGGCGCCGGGTGGTACAGCACGACTTTCGATTATGACCAGGAAAAGTTCTCATTTCTTAAAGACGAGACCACACAGGAATTTGGCTGGCATTTTGGCGGCGGTACGGAACTGCCCGTCGGTTCCAATTTAAAATTGACCGGTGACATTCGCTATGTCTTTCTGGATTATGATTTTAAAGAAATCCCGGGCAGCAGCGAGTTGGAGAGCAACTTTTTCGTCATCACCGTCGGATTGCTGTTCGGTCTATAGTCAATCATAAGACAATACGGTTTCCCGATAGGAGTCAAAAATGCTTTGGAAATATTCATAATTTTTTGTGCATTCTAGTTGTTTGTATTATAAATCACCTATCGGGCTAGATTAATTTATTGTAAAATCCAGGCCGAGCGCGTTTTTCCGAGTAAGCGGAAAATCGGAGCAAAAGACCTTTGGGCATATAAAGCCCCAAAAAAGGCTTGAAATTTATAGGTAAACATATTTAAATTGTCTAGGAGGTGAAGAATTACACTGATGATGGCAGGAGGAAGTGGACCATGCTTTGCCTATATTCGAAAGATGCGATAACTATTTTTAATCAGCGGATATGAATTTTACTTCCGGGAAGATGCGCTTGCGTAAAATAAGAGCTGTGCTGGTAAAATATTCATGGTCGACGGAATGAAGAATTCGGCCAAAATACAAATCATGGTGATCGAAGACAACAATCTGCTGCGCGAAGGCATCACTGTCATGCTCAACAATCATTGTGACTTTGAGGTCGTTGCGCGATCTCAAGATGGCGATGCGGTTCGTCAGCTCAAGCGCATGGATCAGGCCCCACATGTCATCCTTTTGGATTTGGGATTGGAAAAAGTAAACAGCTTAAAGTTGATGGCGTCGCTTAAAAAAGAATTATCCGCAACAAAGATAATTGCCATGGACATTCTTCCTAATCACGTCGATATCATCGAGTTTGTGAATGCCGGCGGGGCCGGTTTCATTCTTAAAAATGCCCCTTTTAACGATTGGATCAAAACCATCAAAGCTGTCGCCGCGGGTAAAAATATAATGCCGCCGGCTTTAACCCAATCACTCTTTGCAGAGATTGTCGAGTTAGTTTTAAAAGATCGCGAAGGTATGTCCGCCGACTCTATTCAATTTACCGATCGAGAACGTCAAGTCGTCAACCTGATTGCGGAAGGTTTGAGCAATAAAGAAATCGCTGAAAAACTTTTCATCGCCACCTATACTGTCAAGAGCCATGTGCATAATATACTGGAAAAAATGGAGCTTAGCACCCGTCTGCAGGTGGCTGCATTTGTGCGTAAAGAAGGGCCCGTTTGATCTTTTCCTCACAATGATTATGTTTTCCCCTATTAAAAGCATTATCGAAAAATCAAAAATCCTGCCTCACCATTGCCAGCTTTTTCGCGAATCCAATATTTCCTCTTGCACGAAACATGCCTTGTAGTCCTTTGGGACTAGTTCCTTTTTCATCCTTTTGACCGATTTACATTGCATTTATAATTGCTTAAATATCAGTGATGGAAAAGCGTACATGTAAACCTGTAGCTTTGTTTTTATCTGCCCAAATCATAAATGAGGACAATTGATGCAACCAAGCATCCATTATTATGTATTGTCATTGAGCAATAATGTGAACAAACTGTATGAGGGCTTTCGAGACAAGCTTATTGCTATTGAAAACGGCAAATTCCCGTTTGAATATGCTACTTTCGGGAACCCCGTCGTGGATGCTAACAAATTGCGCGACTTTTTCCAGGCCACTAACCAACACTTTGCTCATTTCTATGAACAGGATCCCCTTCAATTAGTGGTGGTCGGAGAAATGAACATTCTGACAGTTTTTGAAAGCATTCTGAACCGTCAGGATTTATTGATTGGAAAAATTAGCGGTAATTATATTGATACTTCAACGCATGACTTGGGTAAAATTGTCTGGCCCATTGTGAAACACGCCATATCTGGTGTAAATAAAGACGCAATGAGAGATCTTGAAAATACAATTAATATGAAAAAAGTCATGTCTGGAGTTGAAGCTATCGGTCAATGTGCCGAGATGGATTCAGGTTCCATTTTATATGTGGAAGAAGATTTTCATGTAAGAGGGAGTCTACAAGAAAGAGATCAGTCGCTGATTATTTCAAATGATTTAGATGTATTTCAACTGTTTGATGATGTTGTGGATATTATCATTGAAAAGGTGCTAAAAAATGGTGGAACAGTAATCTTTCTAAATAATGGAGCGTTGACCACACATGGTAGAATTGCTCTTTTTAATGGTTAATTGCTGCAACAATACAATAAAAGGATTTTTAATATTGAGAGTGAATGATGCAAAATGATACAAATGCCCTTTTCATTGGGATGAAAATAAGCGACAAACTGCGTGAAACGCTTGATGACACAAAAGTTGCCATGAAGCCGTTCTTCAATAATAATGATCCTGAATATTTGCAAATTGTGCGAATAGGTGACGACGAGTTTATTGGCAAAATTGCTGAGAATGGTGTTTCTTTGGAAAGCCTGGACAACATACTTTTAAATATAAAGACGATGCTGAGAATGATCATACCCAGGTTTTCAATCGCTGAAGACTCTCTTAAAATATATGCATATGCACCATAATCCAGGAGCTCTTGCTACCGAGGATATTAAAAATATGATTCAACCCAAAGAGCTATATCGTAAACTGGCAGCATTGCTGGAGAACATTGATGAAGGACGAACAAAAGATGACTTTCTGTATTCCGTCATTTTAAAGCTGGAGAACACTATTGGCGTCGACTTGCATATTGGCAAGGGTCGCCTTTATGCCGAAGATCACGATCAATTTGTTCTCGTGGAGCATCCCGACAAACTGCAACCGGCTGGATCAGAAAGCGGAACAGCATTGGATGCGGACATTGTTCACATGGTAAATTTACACAAGAGTTACATTTTTGACGACTTGTCTTTAAAAGTCAACGATCCGATAGAGGTTTCGACTACCTATGCGATTCCCGCGGCATTCATTGTTCACAATCCGCAAAAACGATGGATTTTTGTTTTTACCCTCGAAAGTAATTGGGTGCGTGAAGAGATTGAATTCTGTTTGAATGCCGTTCGCACATTGTTGAATTACCGCCTGCATGCCGAAGCGATGAACGATAGCATTCAGCAGGCCGCTCTCATTCAGCAGAGTCTCTTGCCCGGCAGTCCACCGCGGATTTCCGGGTATAAAACCGCTGGACAGTCACAGCCCGCCGAAATTGTTGGCGGCGATTTTTTTGATTTTTCGGTATTCGACCAAAACGTTTTCAGCGTGGCGGTTGGTGATGCCAGCGGACACGGGCTGCCCGCCGCTCTTATGGTGCGCGACGTCGTAACCGGCTTGCGCATGGGTGTGGAAAAAGAGATGAAAATGGCAGTTGCCATGGAAAAACTCAATCGCGTTATCCACCGCAGCACTTTTTCGTCGCGTTTTATGTCACTTTTTTATGCAGAAATCGAAAGCAATGGAACTATTTTCTATGTCAATGCCGGTCATCCGCCGCCGCTTTTGATCAAAAACTCAAAAATTAAGCAGCTCCATGCAACCGGCTTGCCTCTTGGTGCACTGTCTGAAATTGTTATACATCGCGCCTCTGTCAACTTTGAACCGGATGCTGTTTTGGTTATCTATAGCGATGGCGTGCTCGAAAGATTCAACGCGCACCATGAAGAATTTGGGCTTAAACGCCTGTCAACACTGATTGTACAGAATCAACAGAGAGCAGCACAAGAAATCCTGGACATAATTTATCAAACCGTATTTGATTTTGGAGACCAGGCCAAATGGCAGGATGATGTCACAATAGTGGTCATAAAAAGAGTGGCATCCTAATGATGGTTGTTTCCCGAAAAAAAGTGGAGAACGTTAATGAAAGAGTTTATCGAATATGTGACGAAACAGTTGGTGGACAACCCATCTCAAGTCCACGTTGAAGAAATCATTGGCCAACATACAGTTATTTACGAACTGCGCGTTGGCGACGGAGACATGGGAAAGGTGATTGGTAAAAGTGGTCGAACGATCGACTCTCTTCGAACATTACTAGCGGCTGTAGCGGCAAAACAAGGCAAGCGATCTTTGCTGGAACTTGTGGAAACGAACCGCATGAGAAAAAAACTTGCCTAAAAAATAAAAAGGAACGCCGAGGTTCGACAACCTGATTTATAAATTTGAAACACTAAAGACAATAGTAAGATAATGGAGAAAAAATCATGTTATTTATTGTCGCTTTAATCCTGGCCGTGGTCGCTTTTTTTGTGTGGCAACGCGCCTCGCGCAAAGTAAAACAAAACAACATTGCATTTCAATCTGTTCGTACGAGCAGTCTTGTCATAATGGGCATAGCCGTAATTTTTGCGCTGGTCCAGTTCTTTACACAGGTGCCGGCGGGACATGTCGGCGTCATTGATTTTTTCGGTATTGTGTCGGAACGAACATTGCCGTCAGGAATCAGTCTGGTCAATCCATTTGCCCGCATTATAAAATTCTCAATTCAAACCAAAGAGCACAAGGAAACAATGGAGGTGCTGTCTCGTGAAGGACTCACCATCGGATTGGAGATAAGCGTACTCTACAGGCTCAATCCCGACTCGGCTGCGCGAGTTTACAAGACGGTCGCCGGGGGCGATTACGAAACTATTATTCTTATTCCGCAATTCCGCTCGATTAGCCGTGCTGTCACAGCCAGCTTTCAGGCCAGCGCCCTCTATTCAACCGAACGAGACCAGCTTGGTTTGGCTATTCAGGAAGAACTGGCCAGAATTGTTGCTCCGCGCGGTGTAACGATTGAGACGACTCCGCTGCGCAACGTCGCACTGCCGGTTCAGCTTACAGAAGCGATTGAGCAAAAACAAAAAGCGGATCAGGAAAGCCAGCGTATGGAATTTATTCTGACGAAAGAAAAACAGGAAGCTGACAGGAAACGAATTGAAGCAAAAGGTATCGCCGATTTTCAGACCATTGTCGCCGCCGGAATTAGCGAACAATTGCTGCGCTGGAAAGGAATTGAAGCGACAGAAAAACTGGCAGGTTCGCAAAACACAAAAGTGATCATCGTCGGCGCCGGCAAAGACGGCTTGCCGATCATTTTAGATACAAATTAAGATGAAACAAAAAAACAGCTAAAATGAAATTCAAAGCAATCGCAAGTGTGCTGCTGGCAGGTCTTGCACTTGTCTTCATATTTTAAAATGTCAGTCTCGTAAATATTCGTTTCTTTTAATCGGGCTTGTTCTTGGATGGTTTATACACAGCTATTCGATGCAGCAAAGGCAAAAGGCAAAATCTTGATGAATGAATGTGTAATTATAAAAATCAAGTGAATTCAATATGTGCTGGATTCGACTTTGGAGTTTGTCATGCGTGAAACAGAGATGGCCTTGTGATGCTTTTTAACAATGAAAGATAAAATGTGAAAAATTTATTAAATAAAGCCAATTGCCTTATTGTGCAATCAAAGTTTTCCGCATTCAGCTATTGGAACTATGCGGATGTATGTAATCTGGTCGGTGCAAAATATCCCGCCGCACCACTGGGACTGTTGACCGTCGCGGCCCTGCTGCCGCAGCATTGGACATTCAAGCTGGTGGACGCCAATGTTGAAGAGGTGCTCGATGACTATTTCGAATGGGCGGATATTGTCTGTGTTGGCGGTATGTTGCCGCAACAAGCCGATATGCTCGCCATGATTCATCGAGCGCATCAGTTTGATCTGCCGGTTGTCGTCGGCGGTCCAGATCCGACATCCCAACCGGAATTCTATCGATCTGCCGATTATCTTGTCCTCGGAGAAGGTGAAGTGACCATTCCCATGTTCATTGCGGACCTGGAAAAAGGCATCAGAAGCGGCGTCTATCAATCGGATACAAGAGCCGACATGACACAAGCCGTGGTGCCGCGTTTCGATGTAATTCGCTTTCAGGATTATCTGCAAGTGGGCGTCCAGTACTCTCGCGGCTGCCCGTTTGGTTGTGAATTTTGCAATATCGTTGAACTCTTTGGCAGAACACCACGCACCAAAACATCCGAGCAGATCGTGCTGGAACTTGAGACGCTTTATGATGTGGGCTACCGCGGCCATATCGATGTTGTTGACGACAATTTTATCGGCAACAAAAGGAGCGTTAAAAGTCTGCTGAAATCCATCAAAAGTTGGTCAATAGCCCATAAATATCCATTTTATTTTTCAACAGAATGTTCGATCAATCTGGCGGACGATGACGATCTCATGCAATTGATGAAAGATGTGGATTTCCGCTATGTCTTTATCGGCATTGAAACGCCGGAAGAAACGGCTCTGATTCAAACGAACAAGACGGCAAATGTCAACAAGCCTGTTACCGAAACCATTAAAAAAATCAATTCATACGGCATGATTGTGAATGCCGGCTTTATCATCGGATTTGATGATGAGAGTGATCAAATTGCTGAAAATATGATTCGCTGTATCCAGGATTCGGGTATTGCCATGGCTATGCTGGGTTTGCTATATGCTTTGCCCAACACCGAACTCTGCAGACTTTTGAAAAAGGAGGGACGGCTCTTTGAAAACAGTTCCCTTATCACGTCGGACCAGACAATGATCGATCAAACAACAAGCGGCTTAAATTTTCTCACCAACAGACCGCGTATTGATATTTTGACAGACTATCGTCGTGTTGAGCGTGAGATCTATAGCCCCCCAAATTATTTTAACCGAGTCTCCCATACCGCGCTTCAGTTAAAAAGCGTTCCCAAACACAAGCCGGGATTGATCAAAAGCCTGAAAACGGCCAAGGCCTTTATTAATCTGAGTCGCCAACTTTTAAAAAGCCGCTCCACCGCGTGGCCCTATGTCAAAATGTTTACCAAAGTCCTCTTGAGAAATCCAAAAGGACTTGAAGCTGCTGTTAATCTGGCAGCCATGTTTATCCATTTTCATAAACAATCCGGATTCATTATCAAACATATCACTCACGAGATTGATGTTGTCAAAAAGCGCGAGGAAGAGGGGTTCGCGATAATTCCGATGGATCACGTTTCGGATCATGTATTTGCAAAAATAATCCCTGAATTTGAGGAGGTAAAATGACAAAGTTTAAAGCCGACTTGCAGAAAAAAGTAAAATTAATATTCCTGCTGCTACTCATTGTTGCCCTGTTTCTGGTTGTGGTTCAAAATTCAGCAGTCGTACATGCGCGATTTCTTTGGTTATCAGCAGATGTACCGCTGGTTACATTGCTGCTACTGACAACCGCCGCCGGTTTTCTCGCGGGGCTGCTTACCGTGCTTATCTTCAAAAGTGGTAGAACAGCAAAATCACCGAACAAGGCTGTTAATGAAAACCGATAAAATAAAGAAAATCGACCTGCGGTTTATACTCCCATACAATAGTTGAAATGAATTTTGGCATGCGGCGGTGCGGGAAAATTGTACCGGCAGATTCCGACCTTTAATATAATTGGTGATTTGGTGAGAATTCTTCCGTTAAAGCCATAACAATAAGGAAAGCGTCATGAATATTTACGTTGGCAATCTGGCACAAGATGTCAGTGAAGAGGATTTGAAACAATCGTTTACCCATTTCGGGCAGCTTGATACGGTTTCGATAATCAAAGATAAATTTAATGGCCAATCAAAAGGTTTTGGATTTGTCGAAATGCGATCGATGGCTGAAGGCCGGGCCGCCATAGATGCCTTGAATGGCCAGAGTTTAAAAGGCAAAAACCTAATTGTGAATGAGGCTCGTGCAAAGCCGGACAATCAGAGCCGGCGAGGTGGTAGAAGTGGAGGACGACGTCAGC
>CAYPZM010000173.1:0-10340 GCA_964414825.1 uncultured Cytophagia bacterium
GAACACATCTTTGCCCTTCTCTGCGAAACTCGGCGCCCTCTGCGTTTTTAAATTTTTCAAAGGGGTAAAACCATTCGGAAAAACAAAAAGCCCGGCGAAAAAACGTCTTTCACCGGGCTTTTTTTTGGAGAGGAGACCAAAAATTATTTTACAAATTTTTTGTACCGATCGTTGATGCGTCCCCAGTGCAAGCTATTCATGAAATTATCAATGTATGTGGCTCTACCGGGTCCATCTTTGTGATAGTACGCGTGTTCAAACACGTCGCACGAAATAAGCGGCACACCGCCCCAAATAGCGCCGTATTGATGCTCATCAACAAGCACATTGAGAAGACGCTGAGAATACAGTGCATCGTACACCAGCAATCCCCAGCCGCTCAGCTTGGCAGAAAATGCGGTGGCTTTAAAATCTTCTTTCCAGGCATCGAACGAACCGAATTCTTTCTCAATCGCTTTGACAACATCTTTGCCATTAGCGGGATCTCCGTCGCCTCCCATCACTTCCCAATAAATGTCGTGCAACAAGGCGCCGGAATGATTCCAGGTTAAACGTCGCTTGAGCTCGCCAACTTCACTGTAATTGCCGTTGGCTTTTGAGCGGTCTGCTGTCTCCAATCCTTTTTCAATCGTATTCAATGCGGTTACGTAACCTTTGTGATGCTTGTTGTAATGCCAATCCGTTGTTTCCGAACTCACAACATCCGACAACAGTGTTTTGGCTTCTTCATCACTATAAGGTCGTTTTCCAAATTTCCATTCATAAGACATGATCAAATATCTCCGTTTAGTTCCCGTTTATAAATTCGCTATAGGAGTTGTAAAACAATGTCAATACTCCTTATATTCCTACGTCTTATAACAATTGTGCCTTGCAATTTTGTCCAATAAATTGTAATGTCTGCTTTAAAAGTGTCTAATTTTCCCAGGAACTTGTGGTGCAATTTTTCGTCTTATTACTGACTAATTTTTCCAAGAGATGAGGACTATGATCAAATCGAGACGATATTGCTTTATATTTACTCTGGCCGTCGTGCTTTTTGCATGGATGCAACCGCTTGTTGCTCAAACCACAGTTGAACAAGCCGAACAAATTTTTTTCACCGCAAAGGGCATGTATCAAGATCAGCTTTATGACTTGGCTGCGGACCAATTTCGTGACTTTTTGCGCAAGTATCCAGACAGCCCCTATGCCGAGGAAGCGCAATTTCTCATTGCCGAGGCCTATTTTCAAAAACAGGATTTTAGTCGCGCCGTAGCCGCCTACCGAGAATTACTCTCCAACTATCCGGCCATCGGCTTGCGCGACAAGGCACAATTCCGCATTGGCGAATCGTTGGTGAATGCGGGACAATTTGCAGAAGCGCAAAAAGCACTGCAATTTTTCTTTGAGCAGTACCCTTCAAGCCCTTTGTACTCAAATGCGTTGTATTGGTACGCCGAGGCGGCCTATCGCGCGGGCAAAACACAAACCGCGCTGGAATATTATACAAAGGTGTACGAAAATAATCCCGATGGCCCACTGGCTGATTACGCCTTTTATTCCGTAGCCTACATTTATGAAGAGGCGGGAAAATGGAGCCAGGCCATGGCGGCATATGAAGAACTCATCCAACGGCACCCCGAAAGCGACTTGGCCGAGCAGGCCGCTTACCGCATCGGCTTTACCTATTACGGCATGGGCGAATACGACCAGGCCATTCAAAAGCTGGCCGCGGCGCTGAAAGCCCATCCTGAGAATCCGCTGCGCGGCGAAGCGCAATACTTTATCGGCGAATCGTTATATCGTCAAGGCTCATACGACAAAGCCATTCAAGCTTACAAGGCTATTGTCAATCTCGCGGGCAATGAATTTCGCGACGATGCGCAATACAGCATTGGCTGGGCCTTTTTTGAACAAAAACAGTACGAGCAAGCGGCAGCAGCGTTTTCTCAGGTTGCGAATCTCAGTCAAGACCGCGATATGATTGCCTCGGCCCTGTTTCAGGCGGGTCGAAATTATGTGTTGGCCGGAAACGATACCCAGGCCTCGCAAGCATTTTCCCAGGTCATCAACAATTATGCGCAAACCAAAGAGCTGTCCAATGCGCTGTTCGAACAGGGTTCGCTAGAGTTTCGGCAGAACAATTACAAGCAGGCGCGGACTTTTTTTATGCGCATCGTCAAAAACCACAGTGATGCCGCCATAGCGCCGGAAGCGTCGTTGATGATTGGCGAATGTTTTCTAGCGGAAAACAATCTCGAAAACGCGAAAACAGCGTACGAGCTCACTATCGACACCTACAAGGATTCGCCGGTTCGCGCCACCGCCGTGTATAAACTGGGCTGGATTGCCTTTAAAAATAATCAATTTGATACGGCCATCAACCGGTTCAACACGGTGTTACGAGATTACCCAAATCAATCGGTTGCCGAAAACGCGCTGTTTTGGAAGGCGGAAGTCTTGTACAAATCGTCCAATTTTTCTTCTGCCTACGAAACCTACCAAAATTTTATCGACACCTATCCGCAATCCGATCGCCTCGCCGATGCCTATTACGGCCTCGGATACTCCGCTCAGGAGCTCGGCAAGTTTACCGAAGCCTCACAAGCGTTTGCCGCGGCTTCGGAACGCTCCGGTGATACAACAGTCGCCGTAGATGCCGCTTTGCGCGAAGCCGATGCGTTGTTTAATGCGCGCGCGTATACTCGCGCTATCAAAGCGTATGAAGAGGCGTTGCGAGAGACCAATGACCCCAACATCAAAGCCGAATCGCAGTATCAAATCGGCATGTCGTATTATCGTCAAGAGCAGTTTGGTGCGGCGCGCGGGGCATTTGGTCAGGTGCACCAGAACTATGCCAGCACACCATTTGCCTCGCAGGCGTTGAATATGAGCGGTCGTGCAGCCTTTCGTATGAACGAGTATACGACGGCCATTCAGGATTTTCAGCAGCTCACCACACGCTATCCCGGCAGCGAGTTTGTCGATGATGCCACCTACCTCATTGGCGACAGTTATTATAACATGGGTCAGTACGATGATGCGATTACCTATTACCGCAAAGTGATCAATGATTTTCCCAACAGTGATTTGGTAGATGATGCGGTGACCGGCATGCAGCAAGCCATGATGCAAAAAGGCGAAGCCCAGGAGGCCATGGAGGCTGTGGATGCTCTTGTTGAAAATTTGGACGACAAAAACAAAGCCGCGGAAATTTTACAAAGCAAGGCCGAATTTTCTCTCAATATGCAGCAGTATAATGAGGCGATTAAACAATACAATCGTATTTTGCAAAATTATCCCAACACCACCGCCGCAAAAAATGCACACTTTTACATGGGCCTGGCGCATGAAGGCCAAAACGATCGCGATGCGGCCATGCGTGCGTATGATGAGCAATGGTCAAACTACCCGGATGCGCAAAGCACGCCGGACGCATTATTAAAAGCCGGCGACCTGCTTTTGGATCAAAACGCGTATGCTCCGGCAATCGACTATTTTGAACGCATTGTCCGAAACTTTCCCGACAGCGATGTGTCGGGTGAAGCTTCGTACAAAATCGGCATTGCGTATTTGGAATCGGGCGATTACGAAGACGCGCAAACTTATTTTGTCACGGTCATTCAAAAGGATGAAAATGCACGTACCCGGCATCGGGCGCAAATTGGCCTGGCAAGGGTGCTGTTGCAGTTGCGTAGATACCCCAATGCAATGGACACTCTCAACGAAGTGCTGAATGAAGCGGATAAAGATTTGGCCGCCGAAGCGCAATTTTTATTAGGTGAAGGATATCGCGGTCAAAATGACCTAAAGTCCGCGGCCGTCGCTTATCTCAAAGTGAAATACCTCTACGGCAGCGAAACGGAATGGGCCGCGCGCGCGGTTTACGAAGCAGCGCAGTGCAACGAAGAATTGGACCGACTGGATGACGCCCGCCGGTTGTACGATTCCATTCGCCGCGATTATCCCGGTGAAACCGAATATGTCGACAAATCCAAACAACGCCTGCAAGCCCTGGTTGGACAATAAGCTCGAGACGACCTGCGTCTAAATCTTCAAGGACATTATGAACTCTAAAACGATATATCTCACCCTTGTTTTGTTAGCTGTTGCTTTTCCGCTCCAGGCGCAACGAACAACGCCGAAAACGGACATAAATCTGCCTTCCGATACCACAAAAGTTCAGCCGCCGGCCGAAAAAAAGCCAGAGCCCGACGATCCCAAGCTGGAACTGCCCGATGTGTTGATTTTGGGGCAGGACCGCTATCACCGCACCGTTCGCGATAAAAAAAACCTGGCCCCGGAATCGCCAACATTGATTCGCAACCAGGCAGCCTACGAACCCTTATCAACCTGGTTCAGTCGAGACGCGGAAAAACCCTCGGCAAATCAATCCGACACCTTGACTGTTCGTCAGGTTTGGGCCAAACTCAAAGGCGGATCATTTTATACGGTTCTTGGCGAGGCCGGTTATTGGCAAAAGTTGCTCAAGGGCGATGCGCTCGGTTCCGTGTGGTTCGATCGCAGCGAAGGCCAATTCGCCAACACTAAATATGCCCAGGGTGGTTTTTCCGGCAAAGTGAGTTACGAATTGGCGCCGCAAGTGACCGGCATTGCTCGGGCCGCGTTTAACAAATATTCACGCGGTTTGCATACTATAGCCTACCAGAATGAGGCAAAGCGCTTTGCCAACCACGGCTTTTTTGCGGCCGATATGCACTATGACATTAATAACATTTCCGATGGCAATTTGGGATTTGAACTCGGTGGTCTGGCTTTGCAGAGCGACACCAGCGGCACCAAAGTCAATAGCAGCGATGACTTTTATTACAATATTCATTTCAACTATACGGCACAGTACAACAAAATGCAATTTTCAGCGCAGGGCAAATATGTGCGCGAAACTTTGAATGTCACAGAGGATAGCCTTGAAAATAAAGCTGCGCTCGGTACAATCGGCATTGAGGCATTGCAGCCATTATCAACTGTGTTTTCGGCGGCAGTCGGTGTCAACTATGACCACTTTACGTTGGACGCGCAATCGCGATTTTCACCCTATGCTCGTATTAATCTCATCCCGAGCCCGAATGTGGGATTTACATTGCACGTCTCCACCGGCTTGGCGTATTCCACGTTTGTCGATTATTGGCAGGAAAATACATACATCACCCACGCAGTACCCATGCGCCCGAGCGAGGAAACACTGGGATTGCAGTTGAAAATGGATGTCGAGCTCTCCGAGGTGTTCAAACTCCACGCCGGGTATAAACGTCAGTGGATGGAAACACTTTATTATTGGCAAGCCGATTCGGCCACGGCATTGATCGGCCTGAAACCGATATTCGACGCACGAGTGGCCGAAATTCAGCTTGGCGCGGTGGTAGCGTTGAGTGAAAAAACACAACTGCAGGTCACCTATATCGATTATTCGGATCAAGTTTCCGAGGAAAATGTGGCCACGGAAATGAATCAGATCCCCTATCGGGCGGATTTCCGCTTGCCGATTCGCGCTTCCATACAACTCTTGCCGGACATGAATTTAACGCTAACAGCAGATTTTGTTGGCGAGCGCAAGAAACAATTGGGCAGCAAAGAGCGTTTACCCGCATTCGGCCTGTTTCATGTGGATGTGAGCAAGGATTTTGGCGAAACCCTCACCGGGCTTTTGACCGTAAATAATCTGCTGGATGCGTCATATTCGATGTGGGAAGGCTATCCCGAAACCGGGATTCAGGTATTGGCTGGCTTGCGGGCTAAATTTTGAAATCGGAAAGATGCCACATACTTTAAAATACAAGCATCGAACGAGATAAATTTTCACGATAAACCGGTAAACTAATCAGGAGCACACGAATGTCCATTCTGCAAATTGTACTCAAGGGTGGGTTTATGATGATTCCGCTGGCCCTTTGTTCCATCATTGCGCTGGCGATTTTATTCGAACGTTTGTTGTCGCTGCGAAAAATTCGCATCAACACCAAAACCTTTGTGCTGCAGGTGAAAAACCTGCTGCTACGCGGCCGCGTCGAAGAAGCCATTGAATTGGCGCGCAGCACGCCGGGACCGATTGCCAAAATCACCATAGCCGGACTGGCAAAGCACAACCGACCGCGCGAGGAACTTAAAGATTCCATCGAAGCTGCGGCACAATCTGAAGTCTATTATTTGGAACGCAATTTGGGCATTCTGGGCACAGTGGCGGCGATTGCACCGCTCATCGGTTTTTTAGGAACGGTCACCGGTATGATCAAGGCATTCATGCAAGTGCAATCTCTGGGCGGCAATGTCGACGCCAGTGTATTGGCCGGCGGTATTTGGGAAGCGCTGATCACTACGGCAGCGGGGCTTTCCGTGGGCATTCCGGCACTCATTTTTTACAACTGGTTGCAAAGCAAAGTCGAGCACCACGTGTTTGAAATGCAAGAAAGTTCCACCGAGTTGATGGACACGTTATTGGAAAAGGAGCAACGCCATGAAGATCGAAACTTCTCGTAAACGTATGGTGGCGTTTTCGACCATCTCCCTGACCGATATCGTGCTCTTGCTGCTGATTTTCTTTTTGCTGACCTCATCGTTTGTGGTGCAACCGGGCATAAAAGTCAAGTTGCCCAAAGCGGCTACAGCCCAGCAAGACGATACGAACAAAATTTATTTAACGGTCACGGAGCGGGAACGCGTCTATTTAAACCAAAAACAAGTGACGCGAGATGAGCTGGCAACTGCTTTGCGGCAGTTGTTGAGCGAAGATCCGTCAAAACTGGTGGTCATTCGCGCGGACAAAGATTTGTCTCTCGAAGCGACCATCCGAATTGTCGATATTGCCAAACTTGCCGGCGCCGAACGCTTTATGATTGCTACGGATTCAAATTTGTAGGACTGAATCTATGAAACGTTTTTTTGAAAATTTATCAAACTTTAACAAATCGGTGCTGCTGTCTGTCGCAGTGCATATTTTATTTTTGCTTTTATTTCTAATATTGCGCTCCGGTCTGGATTTGCCCGACACAGAATTTGCGGAAATCGGGTTTGTATCCACTACAACGTCGCAGCCGTACCGAACGACACCGCGTCAACCGGCGGAAACCCGACAAGAGCCGGAACCGCAGCAGAGTCAACCGGCAGCGCCTCAACAACAAGTCACTCCCGAAGAAGAAGCCAAAGCCCCGCCGGTGAATTTGCCGAAACGGCGCATGCTGGAAGATGAGGAACCCGATTTAACCCGGCGGCAATCCGGGAAATTAACGCCCTCTCAGGAATCTCGGCCGGAGCAAGACGACTCGTACGATACGGAGCAAATGCAAAAAGAGCTGGCGGAACGAGCCACAACCGGAAAAGAATTTCAACAGCCGGGCGGCTCCGAGTTTGATGGTCGGGACTCACAAGCTCCGGCCAGCGATGTGGGTTCCAACAAACAAATGCCCTACACCATCGAGGGTGATGCCTCCAAACGCCGCATTTTAACGCAAGTGCTGCCGGAATATCCGCCGGGTTTGCAGCGCGAAGCTGTGGTCAAAATTCGGTTTTTTGTTCGCCCGGATGGCCGCATTGGCACCATGATTCCAGTGCAAAAAGGCGATCCGCAGCTCGAAGCCGTCACCATGAAAGCTATGCGGCAATGGCGCTTTAATGCTCTGCCTTCGGACGAGGAACAGCGCAATGTGGAAGGGGTGATTACGTTTGTGTACAAGCTGCGATAATGGATCACCATTCTATTTTCTCGACAGCTTTGACAATATTTTACAAAATATGACAACTTTGGGCGCCTCGAAACCGATAGATTCGAAACAACTTGAACGACTAATCGTAACGGAACTAGGTTTAATTTGAACTCTTTTAAACTCTCTCTTCAACATGCTTCCTCCTAACGGGATGATAAAAATATCATCCCGTTAATTTTTTATATCCGCCTATGCAACTTGACCGTTTATCTGTATTGTAAAATTAATTCAAATCAATTCTCCTTTGGAGGGATTTGCATGTTCAGGGTTTGGTGCTTTCTATCTTTTATTTTTATGCTAATAGCCTTTGGTCATAGCCAGGAAGATCCTCTTTTTCAACCTGCAGAATTGGACTCGACATCGGAATCTCTGCAAACCCAAACGCTGCTCGGCGATACCGTAAAACACGGATTTTATGGCGCCCCGGTTTTCAAGTATTCAATGCTGGGACCGAAAAACCAGAACGCGCTTCTGGTGGGCGCACAAGGCGGATGGATTCTCGATCACAAATATGTGTTGGGATTGGGCTTTTACTCGTTGTCAAATGTGGTCAAAGCGCCAAAAATTTCGGAAATTGAAGACATGGTGCTGATATTTAATTATGGCGGATTTTTGATGTCTTACATCCACCGCCAGCACAAACTTTTACATTTTGAAGCGAGTTCGGTATTTGGTTTGGGAGAGGCCAATTACCGGGATCAGGAATATCGAGCCGAGTACAATAAAGGGGATACGTTTGTGGTGATTGAACCGGGCGCGCAGGCCATTCTAAACGTTACACCAGGATTTCGGCTGGGCGTAGGAGCTTCGTACCGGATTGTAAGTCGGCTGTCACTGTTGGGCATGAGCAATTCCGATGTCAGCGGGCTGAATGTGAATGTGATGTTTCGGGTGGGATATTTCTAACTTGTATTTTTCGGACAAATGTCCGAATTCACTGTGCGTCCGTGATGGATATCACGGACGATCAGAGTGCGAAAATTTTTCTTGGGGAAACGGCTATTCACGCAACAGAGCATCGCTTATTACGTAGCCCTCTATGCATCGGCGAGTCTGCCAACGAACCCGTTCAATCATGGTTTGAGGCAAACAAACTGTTGATTTTTTTGTTTTTCCGCATACTTTATTACATGAAAATTAGAGTCGCATATTTTCTTCAGCTCTTCCGATCTTTTTAAAATCTATCAATTGCAATTCCTGGCATAATAATTGATCTTTCCAATTTCATTTTAATCCAAAAAATCATTAACATATTAAAAATCGAAAAACCACAACAACTCGATCGCCCATTCAGAACTATTTTAGCTCCGGAGGAATCGCCAATGCTCAATTTGAGACACCTCGCACTGATCCTCTACCTATTTTCTGTCCATAATATGTTTGCTCAGGTGTTTACGGATCAGCTTTTACACGGCGAGCCGGACACGCTTGCCTCGAATACAACCGACGTCGCGTTGTTTACCTTTTCACCGGACTCGTTTTTAATAACCTATAAAGATGATCGAGCCAACGACGCCTTTGCCTATGCCCGTTTTTTTGATGGTGACGGCCATCCGATTTCCGAGGAATTCCGCGTTCCGGGCCACGAACAGGTGGTGCCGGAGAAAAACGGGAAATTTACCGTGGTTGATTTTAAAACGCTTGATTATGTCATAGACGGCTTTTTTCAAATTCATATACGGCACTTTGACGGCACTCGGCCATTTAGTAATCCGTTGATGATTAGTCATAAAAGATTCCCGCCCTGCGGCACAGGATTTTACGGTTCAACAGGGCAATTTCACCGAACAGAGCAGGGCACCCTGTTTCTCAGACATTTTGGCGGGGAGCTCGATTATTTTGACTCGTCCACCCCATTTCCGCAAACCGTCGAATGGCAATCCATTCAATATGAAAATGATTTGGACTATACGTTCGGCATACAAAATTTCGCCTCGCACGCCTTGCCGGACGGTACGGTGTTGTTGTTGCTGAATCGCTTGAATCAATACATCGAAAGCGCTCCGCCAGGTTTGTACATGGCAACCTGGAAAAGTGGCACCGACACGCTGCGCGCTGAATTTGTGCGGGCTCCCCTGATTTCAAATGCTGGCGAAATGGGTGGTATCCTTAATCTGATGAAAATTGTAAATGTGGATACCTCTGGCTTTGAATTAATAGCTGTCGCGGATGATTCTCTCGTCACTATTGGCCTGAGTAAAAATGGTGACATTTTGCATACCAAGCGTGCGGCCTTAAAGCCGCCGGAATGGCCGGGCGTTCAGCAAACAGGATTTTATGCCGAATCTGCGCTAGCCAGTAATTCTCGAAATGGCTTACAAAAACTATATATCGGGGCTTCTCAGTATGGAACAATCGCCGATCAATGGCTTCACCGGAGTGTGCTCTATGAAATGACAATCACAGATGCAAATCTGGATGAGCACTCTGTGCGTACCTTGATTATGGAAAACTGGAATTCGCTTCCGACGTTTGGGCAGACTTTTCTAACGGAAACCAATGAAATTTTAATGCCCGGCATTAAAGATGCCGTCGCTCAATTGTACAAAATCGACTCAAATGGAATCCAGCCGCTTCGCCGAATCACTCCGGAGCTCGCCTTTGCGAATCAAACCAAGCCGACCATTTTGCCGGAAACCG
>CAYPZM010000174.1:0-3600 GCA_964414825.1 uncultured Cytophagia bacterium
CATACTGGCCGAGAAACCCGGCGCCGCCGGTGATGAGGATGCGGGAGGAGGAAAAGGTGTTGTGGGGTTTTTCTTTGATGATTAAATCTCGAATGTTGAGGTAAAAGGTCGAAAGCAAAAAAGTCAAAGGTCACACACTTTTGACGTTCAGACGTTACTGAGCGGTTCCAAATATAGTCAAGCACCTGTTAATCACGGGTTCAAACATTGTTAATTTTTGATAGATGGCTTCGAATTCTGCCTCTTCGTATATATGTGCCAGTGCGTTTCGGCAAACGATCATATCCATGATGGATTCATATTCCTTTTCGGATAGCGAGCTATTTTGATAAAAAACTTTGAGACAGGATTTGGGCGAGTAACACTCAAGCCCGTGAAAGTCATAAAGGTAGGTCTTGATCATCTTCCATAAAAGCTCGATACAAGTCTCAAATTTCTGAACCTGGCCGTTTTTCAGCACATCGATCTCTAAATCCGATTTTCCCGAGAATTTAACCCCCAGCGATTTTGAAAAACCAGCAAACGCTTTGGATAATTTCTCTAGTTTAAGGCGATATGTTTCGGTCTGTTCCAAACTTTTATTTTCCTCAACGCATGCTTTTTAAATTTATCATCAACCCGGTTGAAATCAACGATATCGACAGGGTAAGGAATGATGGAATTCTCCAGCAGCTCCCTCAAGTCTTCTAATCTTTTATAGGCCACAGGTCGAGTTCCCAACAAACCGATGTCAATATCCGTACCGCGTCCCCCTTTGCCGGCGGCACGGCTACCGAATAAAAAAACAGCATAATCGTCCGTCTCTATATGAGAGAGAACAAGATGTTGCGCCAGTTTTAGATATTTATCCAATTCAATTACCACTTTTCAAAAAAGTCAAAGGTCTCAAGGCTAAAGGTCAAAAGTCATAAGGTTGGAAGCCAAAAGTTGGATCGACCATTGATGTTCAACTTTTGACCTTTAAACCTTCCGACGTCCAGTGAAAAGCGTTAGTTTTCGGACGAGAATTTCGGCGACATTGGAAAAGTCGAAAGTCCAGGGTCAAAAGTCTAAGGTACTGCCTTCTCGGCCTTTTACTTTCCGACTTTCGACCTTTAGACTCTTTTAGTGTTTTCGACATTCGACCCTGGACTTTTGACGCGCTCATTTTCATACAGGATTTTTCCATTGGACAAGACATCACGGATACAAAGATCACCCATCTCCAACCGCTGTTCTATCTCTTGTGGCCTTCTGACAATCAAATCAAGCGGAAAGGATTCAGGAATCGCCTTGCGAATCTCATAAGCCTGTTGCGGGGCTCGACCTGGAAAATTCATGATAACGAACAGGTCAACATCGCTATCTGTATCAGCATTGCCGCTGGCATGGGAGCCAAATAAAATAACTTTGTCGGGCATAAAGGTCTCACCGATACGCTGAGCATAGTCGTGAATTTTATCTTGGCTAATTTTCTGCAGGTCGCGATTTTCCATTGTTATATCAATTAAACTTGTTTTGTGTTAAACAAAAATAAATGTCCTTGTTTGAAAAAGCAAGGGTTTGTTATGGATTGAAAGTCGAAAGTCACAAGGTCAAAAGTTGAAGGTCCTACCGTCTCGACCTTTGACTTTCCGACTTTCGCCCTTCAGACTCTTTGCTTGGACGTGCTTTTAAAGACCTTTTTTATATCAATCGAAAAATGCCCAACCTTGCCTTCAAGAATGCGATCAACATTAAAGATCGAGCACATGTAACAATTCCTCAAGGCTGAGGTTGTGATGAGTGGAGATACTTTTCAAAATCGACGCCAATGTGCTGACTTTTATTGGATTATGATCCGGTATCGTTTCATGGTGCTCCCCGTTTTGTTGCGTCGTGATTCGCATATGAGAGCCTTTTTGGCGAGTCACGGCGTAGCCCAATTTTCGCAGCGAGAAGATCAGCTCTTTAGCACTAACATCTCGGGGAAGTTTCATAGCGCGAATACTTCATCATGTACAAAATACAGCCTGACGAGTTTGGGAGTCTCGGAGGAATTATCAAAATGGCAGGCAACAGCTTCTTTTATATTCACGCGCAGTTCTTCCAATGTTTCTGCCTCGGTGTGTATTCCAAAACCAAGAGCCGAAGCACTGTACCCGCTATCTATTTCATCTTGCGTAACTTGAAATATTATTTCGTTCATTGGGACACCTTTTAATCAATATAGATTATGGCCGAAATGTAGTGGAAGCATGGGACAAAGTCAAGCAGGATTGGACAGGGCCATTTTTATACAAGACATTGATTGAAAAACAAAAGCCAAAGTCTAAAAGTCCAAGGTCGAATGTGATCGTTCGCCTATAATGCTAGTTTTTTTACGATCCGCCTTATAGTTTTCTTTATTTTCGCGGATACGGCGCCCAAAGTTATGCTCTTCGAGGGAGCCGAGGCGTTCTTTATGAAGGTCCAAAGTTCCGGAGACGGCTTTCATGTCTGTGCGCAAAATATCCAACTGCTGGGCCTGGGCATCCATGCCTTCGAGAATGCGCTGGACATCGGATTTATCGGCTTTGAGCGCGAGTTGCTCAATCATCTCCTGCCGGAAACCGTCCATCTCTTGCCGGAGTTCGTTCAAACCGTGCTGCAATTCATTTCGCGTTGGCACCTCGGTCATTACATAGTCAGCCAATTTTTCCAATAACGCATGTGTTGTTTCGAGTGTTATATCTGCCATAAACTGCCCCCTGGATTAAAAAAGTCAAAGGTCTGAAGGTCAAAGGTCAATAGACAGAAAGATTGTACTTTTCCTCAAAGGCCAATAGTTTACTCTTTTATAGGAAGAACTCTGACGCGTGCTTTGTGTGAGTCAATAGTAATTAGAGCACCTTTTTCAAGCTCTCGTTTGTAGGTGGAGAGAATCGAGCATATTAAATCACCCGAGTTGTCCGGGGCGATATTTCGCGTGCGAATTTGCACCACACTGGGGCCTTTGCCGTGAGTTAAAGCCAAAATGATACCGAAATCGAGATCGTGGGTGAAAATGATAAAATCATGTCGCTGGGCATATTGAAAGAGCTCTATCCATTGCATTCCATTTGCCCACATCCAGAAACTCCACCCAGGATGGAGACAAATTCATGTCGATCAGAATATTCATCAAGAGTCGATGGGGACATCAATTTCTTCCACGCGCCATGCCGCATATTGCAGCGCTTCGGCTATATCTTCTCTTTCAAGATAAGGATACATGTCAAGAATTTGGTCATGCGAATATCCGGAAGCGATCATCCCTACAATCATGCCAACCGTCACCCGCATGCCACGGATACAAGGCTTTCCCCCCATAATTGCAGGATTTAATGTAATACGGTGTAATTTTTCCATGTTCTTCCTTTTAAAAAGCTTGATACTAAAATATAAGCTTGGGCGTAACTAAAAACAAGAGGGAAAAAAGACAAAAGTCGCAAGGTCTGAAGGTCGAACGTCAAAGGCCGTACTGTTGAATAGGTTCTCTATTTTTGCGTGTGATCTGCATTATAGTTTTCTTTGTCGTCGCGGACCCGAAAGCCAAACACATGTTCTTCCAGCATAGCCAACCGCTTTTCATGATTGTCCAGGGTAGGGGAAACGGCTTTC
>CAYPZM010000174.1:3700-10264 GCA_964414825.1 uncultured Cytophagia bacterium
CGAGAGTGTGCACTCGTTTTTCAAGCCGGTCAACATCGGTTTTGTCCGCTTTTTGCTCGAGTTTTGCTTCAATTGCTGGAATCTTTTCCGTGGCATAGTTTGCCAGCTTTTCCAGTAAAGCGTGTGTTTTTTCAAGGGTGATATTTGGCATATCTTGTTCCCCTCCGGAAAAACTAAAGTCGAAAGTCAAAGGTCTGAAGGTCAAAGGTCAAATACACGTTAAAGAAGGCCTGATTAAGAATTGTTCTCGCCTCCACCTTATCAAGACACTTGTTACCTGCTTCCCTCATCCGGCGCCACCTCCTGAATGATGCGCGTCACATTCATGGAATCGGTGAGATCGCCGTAATGCAGAAAAAAGTTTCGGTTGTGCACATGCGGATCCTGGTAGATATGGTCGATCCGTTCGGTATTAAACAGGGACGAGCGCCGTTTGATACCGTGCACGACGTAGCCTTGCTTGAGCAGGTATTCTGCGAGATAAGCGCCGTCCTGGCCGGTTATGCCGGTGATGAGGGCGGTTTTGGCGTTATGAGCATTAGATTTTGGTGTGGGGGACATTTTGTTCATTATAGGGTTAAGACAAAAGTCAAAGGTCGAAGGTCTGAAGGTCGAAAGTCAAAGGCCGTACTGTTGAATGTGATCTTTATTTTTGCGTGTGATCTGCATTATAGTTTTCTTTATTTTCGCGGACTCGAAAGCCAAACACATGTTTTTCCAGCATAGCCAACCGCTTTTCATGATTGTCCAGGGTAGGGGAAACGGCTTTCATATCAGTGCTTATGATATCGAGTTGGTGAGCTTGGGCGTCCATGCCATTGAGCAGTAAATTCATTTTTTCATCGAGAGTGTGCACTCGTTTTTCAAGCCGGTCAACATCGGTTTTGTCCGCTTTTTGAGCCAACTTTTGGTCTAATTCGTTTCGCGTCGGCAACGCGGTCATTACATAGCTGGCCAGTTTATCTAATAGAGCGTGCGTTTTTTCTAGTGTTATATCTGCCATGTATACCGCCCCCTCGTGGTTCTAGTTGCTTTTGCGGACTGAAAAGTTAAAGGTCGAGAATCCAAGTCGAAAGTCTAAGGTACTGCCTTCTCGACCTTTGACTTTTGACTTGCAGACCGAATCCAGCCGTTATTGCATTATCTGTAAATGTCTTTACGGTGAGCCACTCTTAGAACGACAATCTCGTTATCCATTAAATCGAACACGACTCTATATTCTCCTGTCCGAAAGCGGTACGTCCCGAGAGACGGATCGGTCAATTTAGTTGCATATTGTAAAGGATTGTCTTTGTAGCGTTGCAAGGTTTTTCCAATTCGCTGTTTTGTGGGTGGATCGAGTTTCTCAATATCTCTAATAGCTCTTTGTGTGTAAACAAGATTATATATCATCACCAAATACGCTGTTGTGATCCGCAATGCGTCCGGCTTTATAATCTGATCGTGCTTCTCGAATACTCTTTAGATATTCCGGTGATGTGGCAGCAAGCAAATCTTCAATAAACGCATTACGTTTTTCGTCATCCATCTGCTGTACTGCCCGGATAATCTCATCTGTTTGTATTTCCATTTTTATTGTAGAGTTCATAAGGTTGCTCCAGGCTTATTCGCTGTGACTGGAGAATATAATCTTGGGAACAAGGAAAACAAAGTTTTTAATTCGGGAAAATATAAAGGTGGAAAAGTCGAAAGTCCAAGGTCAAAAGTCAAAAGATTCGAACCTTTAGCTTTTTTCCTTCGATCTTTGACTTTTATCTATGGCGCAACAACAAGTCCATATTGCGCAAAATGTTTGTCGAAAGCAAAAGCGTGTGTTAATCCAAGTTCTTCCATAATCGCAAAACTTGTACAATCTGTATAGCTAAAATATTTATCCGCATACTTTACGAAAATCGTCCATGCATTCTTTTCAATTTTTTCGCTAATATTGATAACCTCAATGATGTCACTTTTCAGAATCTGTTGTCCAAATTGAACAGCAGCATCATGCCCTAATTTCATTCGAATTATTGTAATTGTTTCATCGAGAACAAAATTGGATGTAATTAATGTGGAGGTCAAGTCATTTTTAATTTGTTCTAAAAAGACCTTGGCCTTTTGGTTGTTTTTGTCGGAAGGATCTTTGCTTGCGTAAAAAGCGCTCGTATCGACAAAATAATTCATAATTTAATTGCCGTAGAGATATTTGTCATGCTCTTCGGAAACATCTGACACTCTGCTTCCATGCTCTACAATTTCCGAAAATATCGGGTCATTTTTTCTTTTTTTGCGCTCCGTAACAAACGTTTCGAGAATCTGATTAATTGTTTCGTTGATATCTTTAGAAAACGTTTGAATAGATCCATACAAATCATCGGATAATTCGATTGTTATTTTCTTTGCCATAATAATTCCTGTGGTTTCAAATGAACACAAGACATAATAAATATAATCGATAAAATTGTCAAGTAGACAAGTCCAAGGTCAAAAAGTCAAAAGTCATGAGGTCAAAAGTCACAAGGTCTGAAAGTCAAAGGTCAATCGTCGAAGGTCGAAAGTCAAACGTCGTAATGTCGAATGTGATCTCTATTTTTGCGTGTGATCTGCATTATAGTTTTCTTTGTCGTCGCGGACTCGGCGCCCAAAGTTATGTTCTTCGAGGGAACCGAGGCGTTCTTCATGAAGGTCAAGAGTTCCGGAAACGGCTTTCATGTCTGTGCGCAAAATATCCAACTGCTGGGCTTGGGCATCCATTCCCTGGAGAATTTGTTCGACATTTTTATCAATGCGCTGGACATCGGATTTATCGGCCTTGAGCGCGAATTGCGCCATCATCTCCTGCCGGAGTTCGTTCAAACCGTGCTGCAATTCATTTCGCGTTGGCACTTGGGTCATGACGTATTCAGCTAATTTTTCTAATAAAGCGTGCGTTTTTTCGAGTGTGATGTCTGGCATAAACTGCCCCCTGGTTTAAAAAAGTCAAAGGTCTGAAGGTCGAACGTCAAAAGAGAAAGGTAAAAAACCTTCATGGATATTGTATGTCATCGACGTTACAGAGCCGACTGTTGGACATTCGACATTTGCCCTGCTTTTTCAATCTCGTGGCTCCCCGCTGCCTGGCGGTCAAATTCAAATCCAAACGATTTGAGTCGTTTCACAATAGTGCGGTACCGAAATCCTGCCAGGCGCGCCATTGTTAAAATCCTATGGCAAAGGGGAAATCCATTTCATCCGGAATGTCTTTTAAATTCAATTCATCAGCGCGCTCTTTACGCGCCTCTACTAATCGTCGCACGACGTCGCGAGCAATTTCCAACGTTTCAGCCACCGTCCTGCCTTGTGCCACCAATCCTTGAATATCGTCCGACGTCGCCAGATACAACCCTTTGGGTAATTTTTCCAGTTTTATATGAATTAATTTTTCCATGTTCTTCCTTTTAAAAAGCTTGATACTAAAATATACGCTTGGGCGTAACGAAAAACAAGGGGGAAAAAGACAAAAGGTCGAAAGTCGAAGGTATTGCAACCTTGGATATGGGTTGATATGGTATCAAATGCTTTTTTTGATTTCTGTTAAGAGTTGGTCATTAATATAAAAGCCGGCTTTTTCTTTCAAATCATTTATGGGCTGCTGCAAGTCGGCGAGCGCTCCTGTTTTGTAAGCTTTTATCAGAATTCCGATAACACCTGTTACGTTTAGACCAAGAGACTTGCACACCCGGCGTGCCTCTCTTTCATCGATGAGCAATAGCTCGGCATTTAGCTCCAGTGCACATGCAATAGCTTCGGACTCGCCTTTGTCCAATTCGCGTTCGAGCAGATCGGCTTTATGGCGGTCAGATAAGGATTGTACAGACAACCATCCCTCACGTAATGCCGCAGATATGTGCCCGGTCCCGGGCAGGTCCTCGCTTAATCGAAATTCATCCAAAACAGCTTGAGGTATAATGACTTTGTTAAATTGCTGTTTTAGCAACTCAAGTTGTGCAATGAGTGCGAGATTTAAAATGGGTGATGTGTTACTGATTATTGGCATACTTTAAATCTTGCTGAAGCTCTTCTTTGCCATAATGTCTGGTGATTTTTCGATCCCCCAGTAGCTTCCCAAATTCATATTTTCCCAAACCGGCCAATTCTCTGGCTTTGCCAAATGATAATATTTCTTGTTGATAGAGCGACAGTGCCAATTCAATGCGAATGTCGTGCTCTATACGGTGTTCGGGCAAGCGGATCGCCTGCGCTACGGATTCTGGGATATCTATTTTAATTTCCATATTGGACTCCATGGAATTCATTTTTTGTAAGGTAATATTGAAAACAGCTAAAACAAAACGTTTATTTTAAAAGAGGTCGAAGGTCTGAAAGTCGAAAGTCAAAGGCCATACTGTTGAATAGGTTCTCTATTTTTGCGTGTGATCTGGATTATAGTTTTCTTTGTCGTCGCGGACTCGGCGCCCAAAGTTATGCTCTTCGAGGGAACCGAGGCGTCCTTCGTGAAAGTCCAAGGTTCCGGAGACTGCTTTCATGTCCGTGCGCAGAATATCCAACTGCTGGGCTTGGGCGTCCATGCCTTCGAGGATAAGGTCAACTTTATCATCAATGCGTTGAACATCAGCTTTGAGTGCAAATTTCTCGTTCATCTCGTGTCGGAGCTCGTTCAATTCTTGTCGCGTTGCTACCTGTGTTGTCACGTATTCCGCAAGTTGTTCTAATAATGCGTGCGTTTTTTCGAGTGTGATATCTGGCATATCTTACGCCCCTTGGTAAAGGTCAAAAAGTCGAACGTCACAAGGTCGAACGTCAAAAGTAAAAGGTCCTGCATTCCCGGCCTTTGACCTTTGACTTTCAGACCTTCGACTTGACTTTTGACATTCGACCTTTGACCTGGCGTTTTGATTGTTGCCAACAACTCATTGATGCATGTATCTCCAGGCCGAGCTGTCCAGTTGCAACAGACATCGCTGCAACACAGATGTATCCTGGCAAACGGGGTTTTTATAGAGCGCTGCCATCACTTCGCGTCCGCGCCGCAGTTCTTTGAGCTTGGGGCGCCAGCGCGGGTCTGCGGACATAAAATCTGTCAACTCCAATGCTCGTTCCAAAGCATTCTTGTACTCATTAGGTACGGTTTTCATATTTTGGGCACGGTTGAGTTCGTTCGCCACCATAATCATTTGTTGAAATGTAGGGAGTGTTGTAAAACGATCTTTTAGTGTTTTGTGCCAAATGGGCATTAGTTGAGGGGCTCCAACTTTTCATCCGGTGGCAAAACCAGAGTTTCAATGAGATATTGAATCTTTTTTCGGTACTCCTGGCTTTGCACTTCCATGCCCATATTTTCATTCATGGGCCGAATGTTGATAAAGCTGGTATATTCGATACGATTCTCGGATTCGTTCCAGGGATACAGGTTTCCTCCCCACACGTCTGATTGTTTTGATCCCTGTTCGAGCAGCACGGCTTCGGCATCGGCATGCATATCTCCGCCAAGAGCCACAACATTTCGATCGATATCCACAACAAATTTGACCATGGTGCCGAAATAAGCATCGCAGATTGCTTTGAGTTCATCTTGAGAAATTTTTGAGCTGATAATTCTTATCATGGGAAACCGGTAAGTCAAAAGTCCAAGGTCTAAAGGTCAAAAGTCGAAAGCCCAGGGTCAAAGGCAAGCGAGCCACACGAACATTTGACATTTGACTTTCAGACCTTCAGACACCTCTTTATTCTTTTATCTTTCTACTTTTGTCTTCTTTTCTGTCTTCCGCATCCCGAATGCGATTATAACCAGACGAACTCTCCTCCAACCGCTCCAAGCGCTTGTGATGCAGGTCAAAAGATTGCGAAAACACGCGCTGCTCAGCTCGAACCAGACCGAGCTCGCCGTGGATGTCTGCCAATTGCCGATCAATCTGCTCAAATCGCTTGTCGACCTGCTCAAATCGCTCATTCAATTCCTGGCGTGTGACCATCTCGTTCATGACGTATTCGGCAAGTTTTTCCAATAAAGCGTGTGTTTTTTCCAACGTTATTTCTTCCATTGCTCACCCCCAAATATTTGCTGTAACTCTCATTGATATCTAACTTGGCTCATTAATAAAGATTAAATTGTTACATATACAGAGACGAAATTATTAACAAAACTCTGGGGGAAAAAAGTCAGAAAGTCAAAAGTCCAAGGTCACACACTTAAAAAACAATCGTTTTATCTATCTTTTCGTAACCTTTAATCCTCCTGGATTTTATAGTTGTCCGTCTCTCCATCATCGCGTATATGAAAAGCGGCAGCGTTATCCTCGAGGTATCGTAGACGCTTGTGGTGCAGCTCGAATGTTTTGGCAAAAATGCCTTGTTCGGCACGGATGAGTTCCTCTTGGCTGCGGATGATGACAATATCTTTTTCGACAAATTCAAAGCGCTGTTCTATTTGTTCAAAGCGTTCGTCAATCTGCTCAAAGCGTTCGTCAATCTGTTCAAAGCGTTTATCAATCTGTTCAAAGCGTTTATCAATCTGCTCAAAGCGTTCGTCAATTTGTTCGAATCGCCTGTCCATTTGTTCGAATCGCCTGTCCATTTGTTCGAATC
>CAYPZM010000175.1:0-3750 GCA_964414825.1 uncultured Cytophagia bacterium
ATCCATTCTTACCTTAAGTGCACGTCTTTAGTTTTGGGGGATACTCTGGTTTTTCATGTAATGTTGTTAGCGGAATGAGCTCGGAGGAGAGAAAAGACAAGCGGCAACAGTGCCGCTTGTACTTACATGGTACCTTCTGATCGGAATTCTTCATATAATTCAAGAACGGCAGGAACGTAATTGCGAGTTTCTTCCCACAAAATTCGGTTGTCTCTATTTTGCGCGATCCACATCTCCGCGCGTCTGGGCCCCCCGTTATAAGCGGCAAGCCCGCCATCTTTTTCGTACAATCCGACAAGCTCGTTGAGATAGCGGCATCCCAGGCGGATATTGAGGATGGGATCATACAGCACGTCTGCGGCAGAGGGCCATGCAATTCCCTCTTCCACGGCCAAAAAGGCGCCGGTTGCCGGCATCACTTGCATCAGTCCCATGGCACCAACGTTTGAAGTCACATTGGGGTCCCAAGTTTTGGCACTTTCGTGCGTAATGGTTGCCACGATAAAATCCGGATTCAAATTCGGGTATTTGAGGCTCATGGTGTAAATCTCATCGGCAATGATATATTTGAGTGAATCGGACATCTTGCGGTTATAACGTTCAATAATTTGCACAATTTTATAAAGTGTGGATTGCCGCTCATTGTGAATGGTCTGCAGACTGTTATGTGTGCTTAATGTGTGCACCACGGATTTGATTTGCGCATCCGTAGCCGCATCCGAACGTTCAAAATACAATGACATAAATCCTAAAACAGAACCGGATATAATGATGACGAGAAGTGGTCTCATCAAACCCCTTGCTATATTCATATGTGCCCTCCGTTAAGGCGTTACTGTTGCATTATCGAGTAGCGTTGCTTTTGACATCCAATCCATATAGCTGTCCGCCTTACTACAAGTAGCGTGCCAGCAGAGCGCTTTTAACCAGGGCAATTGGTAAAAGTTCCCTATCCCTATTATTTTTTTCAAGTTGCTTATGGTTAATTTTGCAAAATTTTACATCCCATTTTTGAATTTTGTTCAAAATTCGACAAAATTGTTTCACAATATACAATGTGTGAACTTTTTGGAACAATTATGTGCTCACGGTTGGGAGAATATGAAGGAAATATGGGGAAAGGCAGAGGAATACGGAATTACAAGGGAGGGATGAGAATGATATTCACACGCGACATAGAGAATTGATTTTGCAAACGAAACAGTACAGAGCAAAGATTTTGTGCCGTGTTGAGAATTTCTAATAGCGTTAAACGCATGGTACAAGCCCGATTACAACGCTCTTTATTCGCTCTCGGCCTTGAATCCATCATGAAATACAACTTTACCTTTGGGAGTTTTGTTTGAAAAGGGCAAAACAAAGAACACCTCCGGAGGAATCCCATCGTGAACAAGGTTCGGATCATTGTTAAAACCAAATCTCTTGTAATAAAGTGGATCGCCTACAAGAGCACACCCCTGGCCTCCCATTTCTTTTAGCAACGCCAATCCTTTGTTAATTAGCGCTTTTCCAATGCCTTGTTTCTGCAACTCCGGCAACACAGAAACCGGCCCAAGTCCATACCAGCCCGTTGTTCCATCTGACAGGGTAACGGGTGAGAACGCAATATGGCCGACCACGCGTCCATTTAGTTCGGCCACCAGAGATAAGGTTAACGCACCTGCACCGCGCAAGGCCTTGATTATAAATGGCTCCGTCTGATTGCTAATTGGCACATTTTTAAAGGCAGCTAGTGTAACATTCGATATTGCTGCGTTATCTGTATCATTTTCCGGTCGAATAATCAAATTCTTGTCCATTGTCGTGTCATTTTTCAGGCTATGTTTTTAATCATTGATGAATTACCGCAACAGTTTCGCGAGCAACCACAATTTCTTCGTTCGTTTCCATAACCAGCGCCGTTATGCTGGAATCGGCAGTTGTAATGATGGGAGAATGTGTGGAATTTAGTTCCGAATCGAGTTTTAAGCCGAGAAATTGCAGCGAATCAAGTACCTCCTGGCGGAGAGCCGCGTCTTTTTGGCCAATGCCGCCGGTAAAGGTGACAGCATTCACCCCTTGCAACAGTACAAGATATTCGCCAATGTAGCGTTTAATGTCATAGATAAACTTGTCGCGTGCCAATTTGGCGCGCTCATTTCCTCGCGTTATCGCGGAATTGATGTCGCGCATATCTGCGGAAATGCCAGAGAGGCCGGCCAAACCGCCATTTTTTCCGAGTTCGCTCAACGCTTCGGTTAACGTAATGCCTTTGCGCTCCATAATGTAGGGCAAAATGAACGGATCCATATCGCCAACGCGCGTGCCTTGAATGAGGCCGCTTTGCGGAGAAAAGCCCATGGAAACATCGATAGAAACACCGTTTTTAAAAGCGCAAATTGATGAGGAACCACCCAAATGGCAGGTAATGATGTTGTGCTTCTCTCCCAAGCCCAGAATCTCGACCGTGTTGTGTGTCACATAACGATGCGAGGCGCCGTGATAGCCGTATTTGACCACATTAAACGATTCAATCCAGTCGTACGGCGTACCGTAAATTTTCGCATATTGGGGAACACGGGTGTGAAATCCCGGCTCAAACACGCCTACGAGCGGCGTTTCCGGCAGCAATTCGCGAAACATGTAAATGGCAGATAGATACGGCGGATTGTGCGCCGGCGCCAAATCCTTGTACTCTTCCATGGCCTGCAGCACGTCATCGGTGAGCAGCACCGAGCCGTTTTTGTGACCGGCTTGAATGGTTTTGAAACCAATGCCGTCGAGATCGGCTAAAGATTTGAGAATACCGGATTCGGAGATCAAAAAATCCAGAGCATGCTGAACCGCTTCACGATGCGACGGTATCACCTGTTGGCTTTCAACAACTTTTTTGTCTTGAACCCAATACGTGATCAAGGCTTCGTCACTGCCCACACGCTCGGTATAACCGCGCGCAAGTTGGCGCTCTGACGGCATATCCAAAAGTTGAAATTTAAAACTGCTGGATCCAATATTGCAAACAATAATGTTCATGCAAATCCCAAAAGAACAGCAATGCCACCGCAAATAGCAGTGGCATTGGTTTATTGAAGTTTTTTCAGCACGGCATCCGTGACCATACGCACCAGGACTTCGCGGTCGACCTCATCATTTTTTGAGTTCGGAATCAGATTTGCCTTGTGATCCTCCACCGCAGAAGCGCCTTGATAAATTTCGCACGATTCACCGCCGGGGCTGTCGCAGGTTTGGCATGTGGCCGTCGGCGGCACGCCATAGCGGGCGCGCGCATCCATCAAGCGCTGAACGTCCTGTTTCGGCAACACGTTAACGTGCCCCAGTTGGTGCGCCACATAGCTAATGTGCGCAAAATGCTCCAACGTTTCCATTTTGTGATAGGCGTTGACCACATCGCTGCCAATGGTCAAGGCGCCATGGTTTTGCAGCAAAAAGGCATCATGATCTTTGAGATATTTAAGCACCGGCTTGAAAAACTCGTCCGTGCCCGGCTCGCCGTACTCGACCAACGGCACGCCGCCCAAAACGATGATCACTTCCGGAAGCACGCACTTTTCCAACGACAAGCCGGCTACCGCATGACCCGTCGCGTGGATGGGATGCGCGTGACAAACGCTGTTCACATCCGGGCGCTCTTTGTAGATGCGCAAATGCATAAACACTTCCGACGACGGGCGTTTGCCTTTGGAGACCACATTGCCGTCAAAATCGACAATTACAAGATCATCCGGCTGCATGAATCCCTTTGACACACCG
>CAYPZM010000175.1:3760-10206 GCA_964414825.1 uncultured Cytophagia bacterium
TCGTCGATGCGCGCCGAGATGTTGCCGTCGTTGGACGCCACATAACCGCGTTCGTAGGTGCGCCGGCCGACGTCACAAATCTCGCGTCGTAATTGATAAATTGATTTTTGCACCGTTTAACCTCGTTATTTCTTTTCGTTGACCGGCAAGATCATGGCCGTATCTTCGTGGGG
This sequence comes from uncultured Cytophagia bacterium, assembly GCA_964414825.1. Classification (GTDB taxonomy): domain Bacteria; phylum Zhuqueibacterota; class Zhuqueibacteria; order Residuimicrobiales; family Krinioviventaceae; genus CAYPZM01. The sequence continues at coordinate 3,934 of CAYPZM010000175.1, forward strand.
ACGCGGAATCACGTGCACCGAAACCAGCTCGCCCACTTTTTCAGCGGCTGCTGCACCGGCATCCGTAGCGGCTTTGACTGCACCGACATCGCCCTGAACGATAACGGTTACCAACCCGCTACCGACCTGGACTTTGCCCACCAGTTCAACGTGCGCGGCTTTGACCATCGCATCTGCTGCTTCGATCGCCGGAATATATCCACGCGTTTCAACCATTCCAATTGCTTCTTGTGCCATAATAAATCTCCTTAAAAAGGTCTATAGAGTTATTAAATTTTCAACATTTAAAACATTTGTAAACTTTTATACATCGCCAGCCGGCGGATACGCGCAAAATTTCGCGGCGTGGCAATGCCTTCGCCGGTTGGACTGGCGATGGTGTGCGAAAAATAGGCTTCGCCGGTGTAACCGCCATTGCCCGCCAGGCTGGCGCCGTTGACCACAACAATGTCGGTATCCAATACTTTGTTGAATTTGGTGATGACATCAAGATTGTTCGAATAAATCATGGCCGTGTGCTTGAATCCGTGCTCGGCTTCTGCGGATAGTCGGATGCCCTCGTTCGCATCTTTTACGCGGACGATGGGCAAAAACGGCATCATTTGCTCTTCTTGCACAAACAGGCTCTCGAACGACGTTTCGCCAAATAGCAAACGCACATCATCGGAAAGCTGCAGGCCGATGGCGCGGACCAACACATTAGCGTTTTTGCCGATAAAATCGCGGCCGGTAACCACATGACCTTTATCATTGCGACGGAACACTTGCGATTCCAATTCACGAATTTGGCTAGTATTCAAACGAATCGCGCCAAACTGCTCCATGGTGGACATGAACTCGTCAAACACCTTTTCCACCACAAACACTTCTTTTTCGGCAATGCAGAGAATATTGTTGTCAAAGGAGGCGCCGTCAATAATACGTTTGGCGGCGCGTTTCAGGCACGCCGTTTCATCCACCAAAACCGGCGGATTGCCCGGTCCGGCAGCAATGACTTTTTTGCCGGCCCGAAATGCTACGTTAACAACAGCCGGTCCGCCAGTGGCGGCAATGAGCGGAAGCTTTGGGTGTTTGAACAGCGTATCGATACTCTCCATGGTCGGTTCACGAACCATGGAGACCAAATTCGCGGGGCCGCCGTTATCCACAATGGTTTTGTTGAAAATTTCCATAGCATAGGCCGACACTTTTTTCGCTGCCGGATGCACGTTAAACACCGCGCCATTTCCGCCGGCAATCATAATGATGATGCTGTTCAATAGCACCGGAATCGGATGTGTTGACGGCGTAACCGCGGCAATAACGCCGTAGGGCGCCCAATCCTCGTACACCAGGCCATAGTCGCCGGTCCAGGCTTTGCCTTCCAAATCCTCGGTACCTGGCGTGGCATCCGCAGCATTATGGTGCTTGACAATTTTATCTTGCACACGGCCCATGCCGGTTTCCTGCTGCGCCATTCGCGCAAACGTCTCGGCATTGTCATGCATGGCCAAACGCAGCGCAGCTATCACGGTCTCGCGATCGCGCTTTTTCATCTCTGCCCATATTTTTTGCGCCGCAAGTGTGGCATCAATGGCGTCGTTCACGTCATCGAACACTCCAGTTCCGTTGGTCGTGACTTGAACCGGGGCCGACGCTGCTGTGGTGCTCGAACCATTTGGTTTTAATCGCGCCATCACCTCTTCAACAATGGCGGAAACTAGCTTATCATCCATAAAATACTCCTAAAAAATCATCTCACCGAACGCATTGTGCGGATCAAGCCCGCCCGCGTTCGCCTCATCCGTATCCACATGCATCTGGCGGATGAGTCCCTCTTTAATACGCACGACCACATCGTTAAATGTAATGCTGGCCGGCCCGTGCGTTCTCACATTAATTCTATCGCCCTCTTTCAAACCAAACTGCGCCGCATCTTCGGGATTCATGTGCACATGGCGCATGGCACGGATCGCACCCTCCGGAAGTCGCAGAACGCCCTCCGGGCCAATTACAGTAATCGGTGCCGTGTCTTTGATGTCGCCGGAAATTCGATGCGGCAAATCCATGCCGAGATAAACGCCGTCCGTAAAGGCAAGCTCGACTTGGGAGATGTCGCGCGTCGGCCCCAAAATACGCACTTTGCCAAAAATGCGGCGATTCGGACCCATCACCGCCACGGTTTCATTGGCGGCAAATTCGCCCGGCTGCGTCAAGTCGCGCATTTTCGTCAGTTTGGCGCCGGGACCGAATAAAATTTCCAAATGCTCGGGCGTGACGTGCATGTGCCGCGCTGAAATGCCGATAGGCACCGTGCGGTCGCCAAACGGCGGCAGCATGTCGTCGATAACTTCGCGGACAATAGTTTGGATGCGGTTGGCAATATCGTTAGAATTCATTTTTCTTTTCTCAAACGTTTATAGAAAATCTCTCGCAAAACAGTCTCTCGTTCCGCCGTTCTACGGCGGAATGCAGGAGAGAACGCTCCGCGTCCGAAAAACCGAAAAATTATTGGACGCAGATCGTCCATGCTGCATTCCCACGCAGAGCGTGGGAACGAGGTTATAAAACAGAGAAAACTTGTAGTGTCAATTCATACATCAACAGTCGGTGTACACGAGAATAAATCAAATATAATCTTTATACAAACCCGGCTCGGGCTTGGCAATGACCACTTTGTGTACCAGCAGGCCTTTTTTCGCCACAACATCCGCGCCAGCTTCGACCGCAGCACGAACGGCCGAGACATCGCCGGTAAGGCTGATAAATGCCTTGCCGCCCAATGCCATAGCCAGGCGAATTTCGACAATTTGCACGTTGGCGGCTTTGGCGGATACATCCGCGGCTTCCAACAACGAGCCCACAGAAAAGGACTCGATAATGCCAAGTGATTTGATCTCCATCACCTGGCTGACGCCGGAAACCGCCGGAAGAATTTCGGGATGGATGCGCGGAATGACCGCCGAATCGATGACGGCGCCTTCGACCAATCCAATTCCGGAATCGACGCTGGCAGACACCGCTGCAACATCTCCGGTGACGATCACCATATATTTACCAGAGCAAATGCTGCGCGCCACCACAAGCTCAACCTGCGCGGCTTTTAGCATAGCATCCACTACCTGGATGCCGGCGGCAATGCTATTTAATTCGATTAGACCTATGGAATCTGCTTTCATTTATGCCTCAATGACAATCATATCGTTTGTAATATCCGAAACACGACCACTAATGCTGGAATGAATATTGGCCCCCAATTGTCCGTCGGGGATGCTTGCGATCAACTGGCCCGCATGCACCTTGTCACCCTGCTGCACGACTGGCACGGAGGGCACACCAACATGCTGTTTAAGCGGAATTCGAACCTGGCTCGGTTGAATATCCATCTCCTTATATTCGGCCTCGGCCTCGTAGCGTGTTACACCCAGGCGGTTCATCAGCAATTTGATGGGTACGCGACGAGAGTCTTTGGTGATGTGCACTTTGGGTTGCTTGTCTCCTTCCCATTTTCCTTTGCCAATAGCACGCAAATCTTCCATACCTTTGGTGCAGGCTTCGCGGGGATAGAGCGCTTCGGGGCACGCATACAACGTACACAAACCGCACTTGCAGCATAACAGCGCATATTGGTTCCACAGCTCTGTTCCCATGGCGGTGAACTCCAAGCTGCGCATGACCAGGTGCGGCTGCACGTCGTAGCCGAGCAAATAGCGCGGGCACAATTCCGTGCAATAACTGCATTGATCGCATGCCGAATGGCCGATACGATCCATTTGCCGCTGCGTTTTAGAATAACGTTGAGTCAGATTATGCTCCGCCGGCAACACGATCAAGCCGCCCGTGGTTTTTGTCACTGGCTGGTCCAGGTCTTTGATCAACTTGCCCATCATCAGGCCGCTTTCCATCACGGCAATCGAATCTGATGTTACGCCCCCGGCAACCTCCAGCGCCTCGCGCACGCTCAAGCCGATGGGCACCCATGTGGTTACGGGAGTTTTCACGAGACCGGTAATGGTCATAAAGGTGTGGGTAACAGGATTGTCCTGTGTGGCATTGTAAATATTGTACAAGGTTTCCACATTGTTCACCACGCAGCCAATATCCAGGGGCAGCCCTTGCGGCGGGATGAGTTTGCCGGTGACGGCGTAAACCAGCTCATATTCATCGCCGGCCGGGTAATAATCTTCAAAAAAAGTCAGCTTTATATCGCTGTTTTGTGTTGCGGATTTTAGAGACGCAATAGCTTCGGTATGCTTTTTTTTCACGCCAATGGCGGTTTTGGAATTGCCGGTGGTTTTCGCGGCGATTTTGAGGCCTTCCACCATTTCGTCGGCAAAATGGCGCATCAATTCGCGGTCTTTGTGCATGAGCGGCTCGCATTCGGCGCCGTTAGCCAAATAATATTCGACCTGCGACTTCAATTTAACATGCGTGGGAAAACCAGCGCCGCCAGCGCCGACGACGCCGGCATTTTTTACTTTATCGAAAAGATTCATATTGTTTATTTTTCTTGTTTATAGAAATCACGCATAGACGTGAAAACGCAAAAAAAACCAAAGTCGATGATAAACCTTTTTTATGACACCATCAATGAATTGTTATGGTTATGTCCTTGAGTTTTGCCGCATCTCTGGCGGCTGGAGTAATTATGGTTTGTTTCGAAACGACGAGCGAGGATTGACCATTTTTAGCCATCTCCAAAATATCTCGTTCGGTGTATAGCTTTTTTGTGGAAACGCTGACTTTAGGAGAAGCGGAAACACGTTCTTTCGGTGTCTCCCGGTAACTGGAGCAGGTTCTCGCCCAACTGGTTTGTTTTGTGGATGCCGTCGTGGATTGATTTGTGGAAACGGCCGGGCTTTGTTTTCCAAGCAATGGCGCCAATTCCTCATCTTGTTCAATACGTTGTACAACCGCATGCACAATTTTGTCAACAAGACGTTCGAGCTCAGTAGGCGACATTAGTCGTTCCCTCCTTCTATTTCATCCACAATGCCAACCACCATGGAGCGTAGAGGCATACGGCAAGGGAACTGCAGCAATTCCTCGGCGGCGCGGCCTTCCGACGCTACCAAAACCACATCGCCTTTGCCAGCGCCAACCAGATCCACGGCAACCATAACTCCGGATTGTTCAAATTGTTTTGGAGAAACAGGCTTGACCAGCAATATTGTTCGATTGTTATAGCAGCTATGTTTGATGGTGGATACCACGCTGCCAATGACTTTTCCCAACACCATAATTATAAATCCAATGTATCTACAAGGCCGACAATAGTCACATCGCTGGGGATGTTGCGATCCTGGAACGGGCGCGTGGCTTCGCCGCCACTGACCCAAAACACCACATCTCCATCTCGTGTGCCAATGGTATCTGCCGCAACAAATGTTTTACCGGTGGGTTGCTGATGTTCGTCGATCACTTCGAGGATAGCCAGCTTGACGCTGTTGAGTTGCGGGTCTTTGACGGTGGCCCACACTTTACCCATCACACGGCCCAAACGCATTACTGTTCTCGCGATTTTTCAAAAATGACATTGCCTTGGAGTTCAATCGAGTCCACAATCGCCACGATGCTGGTATCCGTAGGAACACTTTGTAAGGATTGCGCTTGTCGCGCCGAGCTTCCGCGCACGACTAAAACCACTTCGCCTTTGCCGGCGCCAACGGTATCAACGGCAACAACATAGTTTGACGTTGGTTTTGTATCCGGCCCGATCAGGTTCACAAGCAGCAGTTTAAAGCCCTTTAATCGGTCAACCTTGGCTGTGGCGACCACGGTGCCTTCAACGCGTCCAAGTTCCATGGATCTTCCTAAGCTATAATAAATATGGAGAGTCGTAAACGATTTCGTGATCAAAATATAGCTGTTTAAGCTGCGAAAATCAAGTAGTTTCTCCGGATCAAATGGAGTCTTTATCATTATGTAAGTTTTTGACTGAACGGAATTTAGTATCTTGATTTTCTGTTGAATTTAATCGAAAAACCGAAGGCTACACATCATTTAAAGAAAGGATGGAAAAATGAGACCATTCAAACACATACTTGTTGGCAGTCTGATTGTTTTTATGGGATTGGTAGCTATACAATGCACCGAAACGGAACAAAAACAAACGCAGCAGCAAGAGCAAAAGAAAACCACTGCTCCACCGGTGCAAAAACGAAACAAAATGTTAATGCAACAAGCAGAGGATAGTTTGCGCCAGGAGTTGGAAGTGAAAGCGGAAGAGCTGGAAAAAATGCAGGCCGAAGCCGAGGCCATGTTCAACTCGCTTTCGGAAAAGCGGGAACTCCT
>CAYPZM010000176.1:0-10201 GCA_964414825.1 uncultured Cytophagia bacterium
AATTCTATTTTCAAACCGATAACCCCACTTACAGTGCTTTTGTTGAAATTTCCAGCAGCCCGGATCGGCGCATCATCCTCTCGGCCAGCTCTTTGGCCCTGGTACCCGGAGGTACCGGAACGTTGACGATTAAATTGAGCAAACCCACAGCAGCGGGCGTAACTGTGCAGTTAGAATCTTCCAGTCCCGCGTGTGTCCAGGTTCCCAGTGCTATTATTGTTCCGGCCAACCAAACCACGGTCCAGGTAACGATGAGCGTGCCGGAAAGTGCAGAAACAGGCTGTTCGTCGGTGATCTCCGCATCCGCGGCAAATTTTGGTTCGTCTCGTCTCACTATAAATGTCGCGTCCGAATACGAGCCCGCCATTCTTACCGGCCATGTAACTGACGCCACTACCGGCGTGGGTATTGCCTTTGCCCAGGTGAGTGTTGCTGGCCTGAGTACAACTACGGACGCTGAAGGTGCCTACAAGATTGAAAACATCCCCACCCATTTGGTTACCGCCAATTTTGTCGGCGCCCCGCGCAGTGGCGATGCGCCGCTAATCGTCCAATTTACCGATTTGTCCGGCACCAGCTACCAAACCATAACCGCCAGCGCGGATGGCTATTTTCCCTATGAAACCTCCATTAATTTGGATCCGGGCCAAACCACGACTATCGATATTTCCTTGTCGCCGGTCATTACAGATAAAGAGTTTCGCGTGGTGCTCAATTGGGGCGAGCAACCGGATGATCTCGATATCCATTTGCTCGTGCCAGGCGATGGCGTAAATTCCCCCGATCATGTCTATTATGGCGGGCGAGGTGAATATAATATTTTTCCGTGGGCCATGTTGGATATCGATCGACGCCTCGGCTTTGGCCCCGAAACCGTTACCATACAAAAAATGCTTGCTGGAACGTATAAAATTTTTGTGCACAACTATTCCGGCGAAGCCAATATCAAAGAGTCAAACGCAGTTGTGCAAATTTACGGCAAAGCCGGTTTGCTACACACGGTTAATGTGCCCATAACCGGCGACGGTCGTTACTGGTACATCGGCGATATTGATGGCGAAACCGGCCAGGTTTTTGTTAACAATACACTGCTAAATGAGCAACCCCGGCATTCCGGTCTTTACGGTTTGGGTAAACTCGCGGCTAAAAATTCCAACGCCTCGGTCAATGGCATCACATCCTGGCAGTGGGATTTTGATAACGATGGCGTGATCGACGCGACCTCCCCGAATCCCGAGTACACCTACACCGCCGCAGGCGACTATACCGTTACCCTCACCGTTTCGGATGGCGTAAATGACTATGTTGAACGCAAGGAAAATTACATTTCGATCGTATCCGACACGCCTGTTTTGAGTGGCTATGATGTTTCAATTTCCAGCATTGATGTCGCTAATTTTCCGCTGGTCAAATGTTTTGTGTCCGTGACCGATGCGACGCTTAAACGTCCGGCGCAAAATTTAATTTCCGTAAATTTTAATGCATTGGAAGACGAAACCGCGGTTTCGTCCCTAAAAGTTCGGCCATTGGAGATTAATTCCGGCGCCCGCGCCGATATTGTGTTTGTGTTTGACACCACAGCCAGTATGGGCGAAGAAATTGTCACACTCAAATCGAACGCCATTGCATTTGCCGATTCGTTGCAGGCAAGTGGAGTTGATTACCGCCTGGGCTTGGTGACTTTTTCTGATGAGGTACTGCAAAAATATGATTTTACATCCGATGCCGCTGAATTTAAAACCTGGGTTGAAGGCCTGACTGCTGAAGGCGGTGGCGACACCAAAGAAAATGCGCTTGAAGGCCTGGCCTCTACGTTTGGTTTGACGTTTCGGGACATGACGCAAAAAATTGTGGTTCTGGTAACCGATGCAGATTTTCACGAAGCCGGGGAAGCGGGAAATGGCATTACCGCTTACACAACGGACAGCATGATTTCTGCATTAAATGAAGAACAGTTGCTGGTCAGTGTTGTGGGCCCGGATCTGTCGCAGTATCAAAGACTGTGCGGAAATACTGGCGGTCAGTATTATAATATTTTTGGCAACTTTGCCGATATCATTAGCCGCCTGAGTGATCAAATCACCTCGCAATATGTTGTCAGCTTTGTGTCGGCCAACGAGCAAGCGGATAATTCCTGGCGTACTGTGGACGTTTCCGTTTTGAATGGAGATAAAGGCGGCGCAGGACAAGGTCAATATTTTATCGGCAGTTCGCGCGTTGTGATGAACCCGCCGACTATCCTGGGTCGCAAGGACGAAACGTTTGTTGTCGATATTCATCTCGCCAATGTGGTGAATTTGTCAATGGCACATTTTTTCATCACGTATGACAATACCAAGCTCGAAGCCGTGAATATTTTTGAAGGTGATTTTCTCGCGCAGGATGGCGCGAATACTGCGTTCGTGCGCGAAATAAAAAATTCCGGCGGCTATGTTGACATCACCGCCAGTCGGTTGGCAAATACGGGCCAACCCGGGGTCAGCGGCAGCGGATTGCTGGCGCAAGTTACGTTCCGTGTTTTAAAAGATGACTGTGACAGCCAAATTAATTTTCACACGCCGGATTTTCGAAATCCGGATGGCGGATCAATTGCCGTCACCACAACCGGCGTACAACTGGTTTCTCTTGGATTGGCTGGTCATTCGAATCTCTTGTGCGATTTTGATAAAGACCTCGATATAGATACGCGCGATTTTGCCCTGCTCGGCACATACTGGCAGCCGGAAAACGTGCTTGTGGGCGATATTGGCCCTGCGGAGGGTGCAGCTCCATTGATGACATCGACTCCGGATGGCACGGTGAATTATGAGGATTTGTTTGTATTCACGCAAATGTGGAACTGGTACCACGCCGCTATGGACGCCGAAGCGCCTGGCCTGCAAAAAACCGCTGGCGCCGAGTTGAGTTGGCAGGTTGTCCATTCGGAAAATCCGAAGGTCAAAAAAGTTGCCATTTTGGTCAACGATGTGGAATCTTTGGCCATGGGCCATGTGCAGATTCGTTACGATGTTAATACTTTTGATTTTATGTCCGCCTCCGAAGGTGCGTTGCTGGCGCCGGATGAAAGCAGTGTGGCGTTGTTGGCTCAAGAAACGAGTCCCGGACTGCTAAGCACGAGTTTTTCGCGACTTGCTGCGGTGGGAAAACCGGCCCAGGTGAACGGCAGTGGTACGCTGCTCAACTTGGAGTTTAAAGCTCGAAATGAAAACACGCCGCTTCAGATTGCGCTGGAATCGTTTGATTTCCGTTCAGCGCGAAATTATCCGGTATATATCAAAACCAATGCGGAGCAGTTCACTAGTTACCCAACCCAACTGCCGCAATCGTTTGGTTTGAGCAATTATCCGAATCCGTTTAACAGTCGAACGACTATCGAGTTTGATCTGCCGCTTTCCGGCGACGTGAAACTTGATGTGGTGAATATTTTGGGCCAGCCGGTTCGGACCTTAAAGTTCGAGCATATGGAAGCCGGTTCTCACAAGCTTTCTTGGGATGGTAAAAATGATAATGGTCTGGAAGTGGTTTCGGGAATGTACCTTATTCGCTTGCAATCGCACGAGCGGCGATTGGCACGCAAGGTGTTGTTTATGAAATGATATGTTTTTTCAAAAACTCCATCACGTTCTTTCAGGTATTCTATCCCTGGAAGCCAAATGGACACAGTCTCCAAGCCCGTCTCTGCTCGCGACTTTATACAGAAAAGAAAAAGGCGGTGAGTTTATCACCGCCCTTTTTTATAACAAATCACTCGCCAACTCGGCCAGCACCGAGCGCTCGCCTTTTTGCAGCGTTACATGCCCATATAACGCCTGATTTTGCATCCGGTCGATCAGATATGTCAAACCCGTGGATCGTGAATCCAGATACGGCGTATCGATTTGATGCGGATCGCCCGTGAACACCACTTTGGTACCCTCGCCGGCGCGCGTGATGATGGTTTTGACTTCATGCGGCGTCAAATTTTGCGCTTCATCCACAATGAAATAAATGTTGTTCAAACTGCGTCCGCGAATGTAAGCCAGCGGCGAAATCACCAATTTGTCGTTATCCAGCATTTCCTGTATGCGCTGATAATTGGCGTCGTTTTCGTCAAACTGATTTTTGATCACTCCGAGATTGTCATACAGCGGTTGCATATAGGGATCGAGTTTGGCCTCAATATCGCCAGGCAAATATCCCAAATCGCGGTTCGACAGCGCTACAATGGGGCGCGCCAAAAAGATTTGTTTGTACACTTTGCGGCGCTCCAGAGCAGCGGCCAACGCCAATAGCGTTTTTCCCGTTCCTGCTTTGCCGCTAAGTGTGACCAGGGGGAGGTCAGCGTTCATCAAGGCGTGCAGCGAGAATGTCTGCTCCGCGTTTCGCGGCTTTATGCCGTAGGCGTAACCCTTGTCCACATGCTCGAGCATTTGCGTGCGCGGATTAAAATAAGCAAGCGCCGACTTGTTGTTATTGCGCAATATAAAATATTCATTGCTGACCAAATTCTCAATTTCGCTTTCAATGGCCGGAAATTCCCTTTCGTTATATAAACGATCAATGAGTTGCGGGTGAAAATTCTCAATAAAGCGAATGCCGCGATACAGTTTTTCAACGTCTTCAATTTTGTCGGTGTAATAATCCTGCGCTTCCAATCCCAAGGATTTAGCTTTGAGACGCAAATTGACATCTTTGCTAACGACAATTATTTTTTCATTGGTTTTGGTTTTCTTGAGATGCAGCGCCGCGCTGAGAATGCGGTGATCCGGTTTTTGCTCAACAAAGGCTTGTTTGACATCCGGGTCATCCAGAAAATTGGTAAGGATAAGAATTTTGCCGCGGCCTTGTCCCAAGCTTTCACCGCCATCCACAATTTTATCGCCGGGAAAACCATCCAGAAAGCGGATGAACTCGCGCGCATGATAATGGATCTGATCGTGACCGCGTTTAAAGGCATCTAACTCTTCAATAACAGTTATGGGAATAACAATATCATTGTCTTCAAAGTGAAAAATGCAGCTCGAGTCGTGCAGAATGACATTGGTATCGAGAACGAGTTTCTTTTTCATAAAGCTCCAGGTGGTAAGCAAGTCATTTTGGATTTATGCAAGTGGAACTATTAGAGTGCGAATTTGTCGGAAGGATGTCCGACATCATTTCTCGTTTGTGATGGATATTACGGACGATCTACTATGGCTCGGCCTTTGAGAACGTGCGCGGTTGCATCCGTAATGTCCACTTTGACAAAATCACCGATGCTATAATGGCCATCCGGAAGAATCACCAATTTGTTGCCGTCGTTGCGGCCTTGAACATCGGTGTCCGATTTTTTTGTGGTCATGGATTCAATCAGCACCGTGTGAACCTGGCCGATGTGTGCCTGGTTTTTTTTTAACGAGATGCCTTTTTGCAATTCATTCAACTGAACGATACGCGCAGTTTTTGCTTCTTCGGACACATCATCCGGAAATCTCTTTGCGGCAATCGTACCTTTGCGTTCCGAGTATTTAAAGATAAATGCCGAATCAAATTCGACTGTTTGCATCACATCAAACGTGTCCTGGAATTCGGCATCCGATTCTGTTGGAAATCCCACGATAATGTCCGTCGTCAAAACCATATTCGGGAAAAGAGTACGGATGTTTTCAACTAGCGCGAGAAACTCTTCTTTGCTATAGGTGCGGTTCATTTTCTCTAAAATTCGCGTATTTCCGGCCTGCAACGGCAAATGAATATGTTTGCACACTTTGGGGTTGTTGGCGACTACTTTAAGCAACGACGTCGGAAAATCCTTGGGATGCGGCGAGGTAAAGCGAATGCGATCGATGCCATTCACTTCGCTAATTTTTTCTAAAAGATAGGCAAAATCGTGATTCTCGTGCTTGTACGAATTGACGTTTTGGCCCAAAACCGTCACCTGCTTGAAGCCCTGATCCGCCAAACGCCGGGTTTCATTCACCACGCTTTCAACAGAACGGCTGCGCTCGCGACCGCGCGTGTACGGTACGACGCAAAACGTGCAAAAATTGTCGCAGCCGCGCATTACGGCAATCCATGCATTCACACCTTTGGCTCGAAACGGATGCACATCGGAATAGGTTTCCGTGCGCGATAACCGGATATCGTAATTCCGCTCAAGAGTCTCCGAGTGCTCTTCGATCAGCGACGGCAACTTTTTATAGCTGTCCGGCCCGGCCATAAAATCGATAGGCAACTTTTTATTGTTGATGAGGGACTCGCGATGGTTGGTGGTCATGCAACCCAATAGCCCAATTTGTTTAACTTTGCCGTTATCCAAATGCCGAAGCGCATGTACGCGAGCCAGAACTTTGCGGTTTGCATTTTCTCTCACCGAGCAGGTGTTGAGCAAAATAATATCCGCCTCTTCTGGCGTCTCCACCATGCTATATTTTTGCTGCTGCAGAACGCTTTTGACGATTTCCGTATCGTACTCGTTCATCTGGCAGCCGTAAGTTTCAATATATACTTTCATAAAAACTCGTATTCTCTGCCGCAATTGCGCGGAATTTATATCAATCTCCCGATCATGGCAAGATGATCAATCTTTTCCAAACTGACGGGGAGTAATTTATTTTTTAAATCCAAATCCGATTTGACTTTGACGCGAATGTAGGAATCGGTCAAGCCGGTCCAATAACCTTTTTTGCGCTGTTCGAATAATACATGTTGGGTAGTAGCGATATTTGATTCAAAAAAGAGGTGACGCTTGCGATTGCTCAGCTCACGCAAAATGCGACTGCGTTGTTCGATTTTTTCTGGCGGCACCTTGTCGCCCAACTTGCGGCTTTTGGCGTGGCCGCGTTCCGAATAACTAAACACGTGAAAATAGGCAAACGGCATCTCGCGCAGATTATCATACGTATCTCGAAACAGCGCATCGCTTTCGCCGGGAAAACCGACGATCACATCTGTACCCAGGCAAATGCCGTCGATGTCCCGATGCGCCTGGCTTATCAGCTCGCTATATTCTTGCACCGTATAACGACGGTTCATCTGCTTTAACATCTCATCATTTGCGGACTGGATGGAAATGTGCAGATGGCGGCACAATTTGCCGTTTTCGGACAAACGGTTTAACAAATCCGGGCCAATGGTTGTTCCTTCGACCGATGAAATACGAATGCGTTCCAAACCGTTAATATCGCTCAGCGCATCCACAACATCGACCAGGCCTTTGTCTTCAAAGTGATAGGTGCCAATATTGACGCCGGTGAGCACCACTTCGCGAAAATTGGCGTTTGCCAACTCGCGGGCTTCGCGTAGAATATCGTCAAACACACGACTGCGGGCCCGGCCACGGGCGTAAGGAATTTCGCAAAAGGTGCAAAAAAAGTTGCAACCATCCTGGATTTTTAGATTGGCGCGCGTGTGCTTGCGGTCCAGGCCAATAACGGGAATGGTAAAATTATCGCGCTGAACCACGGGGGTGATAAGCTGCGGCGGGGCGGTATAGGACTCGCGTACAATCTCGGCCAGCTCCATTTTGCGTTCGTTGCCAACGATCCATTGCACGTTTGGCATCTTGAACAGCTCGTCCTGTTGCGTTTGTGCCTGGCAGCCGACAAGAGCGATTTTTGAAGCGCTATGCGTTCGTAACGCCTTGTTGACGATACGGCGTGTATCCGCATCCCCCTTTTCGGTCACTGTGCAGGTGTTGATCACCACCACGTCGGCTGGTTGCTGAAAATCCACAACGTGATAGCCGCTATTTCGGAAACTTTGTTCTAAAATAGCTGTCTCGGCCTGATTCAGCCGACAACCGATTGTATAAAACGATACTTTCATAAAAAACTTTTGTTGTTAAAAGGAGAAAAATATACAAAAACAGGCGCTGGAAATCAAGAGATTTACTTTTTGTAGCGGTTGGGAACACAAGCCGCTGATGGCCGCGCATTCGCACGGAAAATAGACGATCGTCCGGCATATTTAATCTGGCAAACAATATTTTGAGCAATAGATGCTTTTGTATTGACGAGAGAATGATTATATTTAATAAAACAGTGAACTCGATTTCAAAACATGAGGCGTACTGTGTTTAACATATTTCAAAAGAACGGCAAAAATGGCATTGCATTTGGCGGTGGGGCTACACGTGGATTTGCGCACATTGGCATCATCAAAGTGTTTGAGGAAAACGGATTAAAATTTGATTTGGTCTCCGGAAACAGTGCCGGAAGCATAGTGGGGGCGTTTTATGCAGCCGGATTTTCCTGGAAAAAGATGTATTCGATTGCCAAAGAGATTACCGCCGGAACCTTGATTGGGCTAAATTTAAAACGCAAGGGATTGTTCAAATCGGACAAGCTTGAATCCTTTTTGCAGCAACATTTGGGCGATAAAACTTTTGAGGATTTGGAGCTGCCGTACCGATGCGTGGCTGTCAATTTATACGACGGCAAACTGGTCGAACTATACGAGGGGCCGGTAGTGCGTGCTGTGCGTGCCAGTTGCAGCGTGCCGGGCGTGTATTCGCCCACGCAAATTGATGACATGCTGCTGGTCGATGGCGGCATTTTGAACAGCGTTCCGGCGGATGTTGTGCAAAACATGGGTGCCAAGTTTACGGTTGCGATTAATCTCAATTCGGATCGTGGGCAATTTGCCGAACCCAATACCGGAATTGATGTGATTTGGTCGGCCCTGAAAATTGCCTGGAACGAAAATACCATTCAGCGCCTGCAAAAAGTGGATGTGGTGATTGCCCCGGACCTCAAAGATTATAATTATTATGATTTAAAACACGTGGATGCGCTGGTTGAGCTGGGAGAAAAAGCGGCGCAGGAACAACTGCCTAAAATTCTTAAAAAGATGAAAAGAGAGAGCCCGGAGGAGCGAACTGCGGATATTGCCGCCAAGTAGGCAAGGCCATATCTATACCTAGCACAACAATTGGGTCAGATGAGCTGATTTTTGATACCCGGACATTCGTCCGATGATAAATCGTCCGGGATTAGAGTACACGCAACTCTATCGAAACAACCGCTCCATCATCGAATACAACTGCCGTCGCGTAATGCCCAGTCGCTCCGCGGCTCTGGTTTTATTGCCATTGGTTTGTGAAAGCGCTTTTTGGATCAAACGGCGTTCCATTTCATCGATGGTCAATAATTCTGATTCTGACGGTTCCGGCGCAAATGGCAATTCAGCATCGCCGCGGATATGCGGGGGAAGATTGGCCACATCGATCTTTTCCTCTCCTGCCATAATCAACGCCCGCTCAATGACATTTTCCAATTCGCGCACATTTCCTGGCCAGGCATAGTTCATTAAAAGCTGCAGCGATTTGCTGCTTACTCGATCCGGCTCCACTTGCTGCTGCTGTAAAAAGTGCGCCACCAAATCCGGGATATCCTCTTTACGATCGCGCAACGGCGGCAAATAAATGGGGAATACGTTGATGCGATAATAAAAATCTTCACGAAATTGCTTTTCCTTGACCGCTTTTTCCAAATTCCGATTTGTGGCGGCAATGGTTCGCGCTGTGACCGGAATAGGCGCGCTTCCACCCAAATGCATCACTTCCCTGGCTTGCAGCACCCGCAACAATTTCACCTGAGTGGCCGGCGAAATGTCGCCAATCTCGTCCAGGAAAATCGTGCCTTTGCCCGCCGCTTCAAACATACCCGGTTTCACTTTGTCTGCTCCGGTAAAGGCGCCTTTTTCATATCCGAACAGTTCGCTCTCCAACAATGTCTCCGGAAAAGCGCTGCAGTTGATCGGCAGAAAGAGTTGTTGGTTTCGCGGACTGGAGTGGTGGATCGCTTGCGCCACCAGCTCTTTTCCGGTGCCACTTTCGCCACGAATCAGAACGGTGGCATCGCTACCCGAGACTTTTTCCACCAGCTCGTACACCTGCTGCATGGCGCCACTTTTACCGACCATATTGTCCAGCGAGTAACGTTTTTTTAATTGGCGCTTTAGGTTTTTGTTTTCAGTCGTGAGCTCGCGCTTTTCCAAAATATTGTTAATCTTGTGTCGTAGCTCTTCCATCTCAAACGGCTTTATGATATAGTCGTACGCGCCTTTTTTCATGGCCTCAACCGCGGTTTGCGCGTCAGCATAAGCGGTCATCAGCAACACTTCGGTCTCGGGGCGTTTTTCTTTTACGTGCTGCAATACTTGCATGCCGCTTATTCCCGGCATTTTGATGTCGCTGAGAATAATATCAAAATGGTCCATGTCCAGCGCTGCCATGGCAGCC
>CAYPZM010000177.1:0-2792 GCA_964414825.1 uncultured Cytophagia bacterium
CTGTCAACAAGGTGCGATTGCCGCTGACAACCTGTTGAAACTCTTCAAGAATCGAGTTGGGGAACCGCGCGATGATTCCGATAAAAATGATCAACGAGATACCGTTGCCAATGCCTTTTTCGGTAATCATTTCACCGAGCCACATGATGAGCACGGTGCCTGCGGTTAATGTGAGCACGGTTAACAAGCGGAAACCCATACCGGGATCGGGGACCACAACCTGCCCCGTAGTTGTCGCACCAATTCGTTCCAAAAAGATACTCACACCAATGGATTGCATGGCTGCAATGGCCACGGTTCCATAGCGCGTATATTGAGTAATTTTTTTGCGGCCTTGTTCGCCTTCCCTTTGCAGTTTCTGGAAATAAGGAATCACCGCGCCCAGCAACTGCAAAATAATAGAAGCCGAGATGTAGGGCATAATGCCGAGAGCAAAAATAGTGGCTCGGCTAAATGCGCCTCCGGCAAACAGATCGTACAGGCCTAAAAGTCCGGTTTGTGCTTGTTCAAAATACTCGATCAACGCCTGAGCATTAACGCCCGGCGTCGGAACGTGACCGCCGATACGATAGACAATCAAAATCATAAATGTGAACAGGATTTTCCGCTTGAGCTCAGGTATCTTGAAGATACTTTGTATTTTCTCCATCATAACGTGGTCGCCCTCCCACCGGCGGATTCGATTTTTTCCACAGCTGATTTGCTGAACGCATTAGCGGAGACGTTCAGTTTCCGTGTCAAGTCACCATTGCCCAAAATCTTAACCGGCAGGGTCGGTTTTTTGATAACACCTTGTGTTAACAACACCTCCGGCGTGATCTCTTTAACATCAGAAATAGTTTCAAGTTGGCCGACATTGACGACCTGAAATTCCACGCGGTTAAAATTGGTAAATCCGCGTTTGGGCAGACGACGCATAATCGGCATCTGACCGCCTTCAAACCACAATCTGCGTTTTGAGCCGGAACGCGAGCGTTGGCCTTTATGGCCGCGGCACGACTGTTTGCCATGGGCGCCACCGCGTCCCACGCGTTTACGGTTCTTGGTTGAACCGTCAGCATATGTTAAACTCGATAAGTCCATTGTCGCCTCTGTTACCTCAATTTTCCATTCTGGTTCGTTTAGAAAGATCAGCTTTCAGCTTCTTCGACCTCAACGAGGTGAGAGACCTTGTTGATCATTCCACGAATTACAGGAGTATCGGTATGCACCACAGTTTGGTACATTTTTCTCAATCCTAACGCTTTAACCGTGTCCTTTTGTTTTTGAATGCGGCCAATTGTACTGCGTTTTAATGTTATTCTGAGCTGTTTTCCGTCTGTTTTTTTTGCCATGCTTTTATCCTAAACAAGAATTATTCAGCTTCAACCGGTTTTGGTTTGGGTTGTGTATTAAACACGCGCATCACAGACATACCGCGTTTGCGTGCGATGCTTTCGACATCCATCAAATTTTGCAAGGCTTCCATGGTGGCTTTAACCACGTTATGAGGATTGGAAGAGCCTCGGCTTTTGGTCAACACGTCGGTTATGCCCACGGCTTCCATAATGGCGCGCACCGGACCGCCAGCAATAACTCCGGTACCGGGTGAGGCCGGTTTCAAATAGACACGACCGGCGCCAAACTTGCCTTCAATTTCATGAGTGATGGTGCCATTAATCAGCGGGATTCGCACCAGACTCTTTTTTGCCGCATCAGCTCCTTTAGCAATACAATCCGACACTTCATTGGCTTTTCCCAAACCGATCCCGACTGTACCTTTGCCATCGCCCACAACGACAATTGCATTAAAACTAAAACGCCGCCCACCTTTGACCACTTTGGCAACGCGATTAACATGAACTACTTTTTCTGTGAGTTCGAGTTCGTTTGGATTAATTCTTTCCGCACGCTTTTTAGCCATTTGACACCTTTATTCGTTCTTTAAAATTCTAATCCGCCTTCACGAGCACCATCTGCAAATGCTTTTACGCGACCGTGGTACAGATAACCGGCTCGATCAAACACGACTTTATCGATATTTTTTGATTTTGCAAGCTCGCCCAAATGTTTGCCGGCAATTTTTGCGACTTCGGTTTTGCTTTTGGCTTTGGCAACATCCTCAGCAATATCTTTGGTTCGGGTGGATGCCGAACACAGCGTATTTTTAGCAATATCATCTACGATCTGCGCATAAATCTGCTTGTTGCTACGATACACCACCAGGCGAGGGCGTTCTTGTGTACCGCGAATCTTTTTTAACAGATGTTTTTTGCGTCGAGCTCGCGCTAACTGTTTTTCAATATTTTTATCTGCCATGATACTTTCTCAGTGAAAAGTTTAACCATTATTCGATGATTTACACATTAGGCTGCGGACTTGCCTGCTTTGCGTCGTACGGTTTCGCCGGCATAACGAATGCCTTTGCCTTTGTACGGTTCCGGCGGACGCATGGAGCGAATTTTCGCGGCAACTTGTCCAACCAGGGCCTTGTCGATCCCTCTCACAATGATGACGTTGTTTCCTTCGGTTGCCAGTTCAATTTCGTCAACCGGTCTGAACAACACATCGTGCGAAAAACCAATGGAGAGCAACAGATTTTTGCCTTTCATTTCCGCGCGATAACCGACTCCTACCACTTCGAGTCTTTTTTCAAACCCTTCGGTAACGCCAACCACGATATTATTGACCAGGGTGCGATACAAGCCATGCATTGCGCGATATTCTTGCGTTTCTGCCGGACGTTCGACGCTTAATGTACCCTCTTTCAAGGTCAGTTTTAGATCAGGATGAACCCCAACGGACAGCTCACC
>CAYPZM010000177.1:2802-3725 GCA_964414825.1 uncultured Cytophagia bacterium
GCCGTGACGACAGCATCTTTGATGCTCAGATCGACAGACGCAGGAACTTGTATGGGTTGTTTTCCAACTCGTGACACGATTAACTCCTAATCATTCAGTTCTATTTTTTACCAAACGTAGCACAACACTTCACCGCCCACTCCGCGGCGATTGGCTTCTTGTCCGGTCATCACGCCTTGAGATGTGGTCATAATCGCAATGCCCAAGTTATTGTAAACACGTGGAAGATTCTGCTTACCAACGTAGCGGCGATAACCGGGTGTACTGATTCGTTTTAATCCCGAAATGACACTTTCTTCATCATTACCATATTGCAAGTAGATTCGGATGAGCGATTGTTTGCTATCTTCGATAACGATATGATTTTTAATATAGTGTTCTTCTTGCAGTATTCTGGTAATTTCTTTTTTCAGATTCGACGATGGAATATCGACCTTACGATGTTTCGCCCTCGTCGCATTTCTTATTCTTGTCAGGTAATCTGCGATGGGATCAGTTTTTGACATTTATTTTCTCCCTAACAACCCTTAACCGAGTAATTTGTTGATATCGTACGTTACTTTTACCAGCTCGACTTGACGACGCCGGGAATTTTTCCATCCAAAGCCAATTCGCGCAAACAGATGCGGCATACGCCAAACTTGCGATAATAGGCACGCGATCGGCCGCAACGAGAACAGCGGTTGTATTTGCGAACCTTGTATTTTGGCTCTTTATTCGCTTTGTATATAAGACACTTTTTAGCCAAGGGAACTCCTCTTAACTTTAGTTCAACTATTTCCTTTTCACAAAAGGCATACCAAAAGCGGATAGCAATTCAAACGCTTCTTCATCCGTTTTTGCTGATGTTACTATAGTTATGTTGAAACCGCGAATCTTGTCTATTTTATCATAATCGATTTCAGGAAACACAATTTGTTCCT
>CAYPZM010000177.1:3735-10078 GCA_964414825.1 uncultured Cytophagia bacterium
TCCTTTACGGAGAAATTGTAATTTCCGCGACCGTCAAATTTGATGGGCAGGCCACGAAAATCTCGCACGCGCGGAATGGCGATGGAGATCAAGCGATCGAAAAACTCGAACATGCGTTCGCGGCGCAACGTTACCGAACAACCAATGGGCATGCCAGCGCGCAGCTTGAAATTTGAAATCGATTTTTTTGCTCGCCTTATCACGGGTTTTTGACCGGAAATGCGAGTTAAATCATCTAACGCTGCATCGAGGTTTTTCGCATTTTCGCTTGCATCGCCTACGCCAATGTTGAGCACAATCTTTTCCAGGCGCGGCACCTCGTGCTTGTTTTTGTAGTTAAACTTTTCTTGCAACTGCGGAACGACTTGAGATTTGTACGTATCAACAAGTCTCGGGTAATATTCTTTTTTAGCCATTATTCTATTCCAAATGCATCAATGATTAGGATGTCACTAACATTTCGCCACAATTTTTGCAAACTCGCACACGGCTTTTTCGATTGCGGATTTCATCTACAACCGCTTGGCTCCCCATTTTTGCGGGAGTATTACATTTTGGGCAAATCACCATTACGTTCGACACATGAATGGGCGCCTCTTTTTCAATAATTCCGCCTTGGGGATTTTGCTGAGTGGGTCTGCTATGGCGCTTTATAAAATTTACGCCTTCAACAATGACTCGTTTTTGTTCGGGAAACACTTTCAGGACTTTGCCTTTTTTGCCTCGGTAGTTTCCCGATAACACTAGTACTTGATCGTTTTTTCTTACTCGCATGTTATAACTCAACCTTTGGTTTTATAGGACTTCCGGCGCAAGCGACACAATTTTCATAAATTGACGTTCTCGCAACTCTCGAGCAACCGGACCAAAAATACGCGTTCCTTTAGGCTCGCCGGCATCGTTAATGAGCACCGCAGCGTTTTCATCAAAGCGGATATAGGATCCGTCTTTTCGGCGCCGCTCTTTGCTGGTGCGAACGATAACGGCTCGACTTTTGTCGCCCTTTTTAACGGCACCGTTGGGCAGAGCTTGTTTTACCGAAACGACGATCACATCGCCAATGCCGGCGTATTTCCGCTTACTGCCGCCGAGTACGCGAATACACATCACTTTTTTCGCCCCGGTATTATCCGCTACGTTTAATCGACTATATTCCTGAATCATTGTAACATTCCTTCTGCTTGAGCAAATAGCGAAAGATTATTTTGCTCTTTCCAAAACCTCAACAAGACGCCAGCGTTTTCGACGGCTGAGGGGTCTTGTTTCCATTATTCGTACGGTATCGCCAATATGGCTATCGTTGTTTTCATCGTGCACCATAAATTTGGAAGTCTTTTTGACATACTTTTTGTACAACGGATGTTTTAGTCGACGTTCGACAACGATGACGCGACTTTTGTCCATCTTGTCGCTTGAAACAGTGCCAACGATAACTTTTCTTTGACCTCTTTCCACTTTATATCTCCAAAACAATAAACGTTAAGCTCACTCTTGAGCGCTCAGTTCAGCTTCCCGCAATACGGTTTTGAGGCGGGCAATATCTTTTCGTAAGGAGTGGATGCGCATCGGATTGTCCAACTGATGCGTAGAGTGCAAAATGCGCAAGTTTTCCATTTCTTCCAAAGCATCCTCAAGCTGTATTTGAACTTCGTCTAGCGTGAGTTGGCGAATTTCGTCCATTTTCATAGTATTATTCTCCAAAATCCGAGGATGAGACAAATCTTGTCTTCACCGGTAATTTATGTGCGGCCAGGCGCAAAGCTTCGCGAGCGGTTTCTTCGGGAACGCCGTCCATTTCGAACATTATTCGCCCCGGCTTAACAACCGCTACCCACAATTCGGGCGCACCTTTACCTTTTCCCATTCGTGTTTCCGCCGGTTTTTTGGTGACCGGTTTATCCGGAAAGATACGAATCCAAATTTTTCCACTACGGCGAACGTACCGCGTCATTGCCACACGAGCCGCTTCAATTTGTCGAGCGGTGATCCAGTGTGGTTCTAGAGCTTTCAAGCCATATTGACCGAACGCCAGACGGGAGCCGCGCACGGCTTTGCCGTTCATACGGCCACGTTGCTGTTTACGATATTTTACGCGTTTGGGCATTAACATCAGTCAAGCTCTCCATTAATAAACTAGTCTTCCATCATATCGCCGATGACTTCGCCGCGGCATATCCATACTTTAACACCAATAGTGCCATAGGTTGTGAAGGAGGTAGACGTGGCATAGTCGATATCCGCACGCAGGGTGTGAAGAGGAATACGTCCTTGCTTGTACTGTTCGCGGCGGGCCATTTCGGCGCCGCCCAAACGGCCGGAGCAACTGATACGAATGCCTTCAGCTCCCATTCTCATGGTGGACATCATGGCTTTTTTCATCGCACGACGGAAGGAGATTTTTCCAGCCAATTGGCTGGCTATGTTGTCAGCTACCAATTGGGCATCCAGTTCCGGTCGTTTGATCTCATTAATATTCAATTGCACATCTTTACCGGTGATTCGCTGCAATTCTTCTTTGAGTTTATCGACTTCGGCGCCTTTGCGGCCAATGACAATACCGGGACGAGCCGTATGTATGGACAAAGTGATCTGCTTCGGTGTGCGTTCGATAATTATTTTTGACACACTGGCACGTTGCAGACGATTCCGCACGTACTTGCGAAGCATCAAATCTTCTTCTAACTTTTTGTCAAAGTTTTTCTCATCGAACCAACGGGAATCCCAGGTTCGAATGACTCCAAGCCTAAAACCGACAGGATTAGTTTTCTGTCCCAATCTAAACTCCTATGATGGTTATTCTTCCTTTTCTGCAACGACCACCGAAATATGGCTGGTTCGTTTACGAATCCGCATGGCCCGCCCCATGGAGGCGGCACGGAAACGTTTCATCATAAATCCGCCGTCCACTTTGAGCTCTTTAATAAACAGGTCTTCGGCAGACACTTTTGATGCATCTTCGTTATTCAACATGTTCGCTACAGCCGAACGCACAGCCTTTTCAATTGGTACGGAGGCACCTGTGCTGCTAAAGTGCAATATATTCAGCGCTTCATCAACACCTTTGCCGCGCACCAGATCGGCGACGCGTCTCACTTTATAGGGAGACATGCGAATCCATTTTGCAATCGCCCTTGCTTCCATTGAGTCTATCTCCAAAAGCAGTTAGTATTAACGTCTTACTTTTTCAGCTTTTTTATTCACATGCCCACGGTAGGTGCGCGTGGGTGCAAATTCGCCCAGTTTATGGCCAACCATGTTTTCCGAAATGAACACTGGGATAAATTTATTGCCGTTATGCACAGCAATAGTATGGCCGATGAATTCCGGCGGAATGGTGCTGCGCCGTGCCCACGTTTTGACCACCTTTTTTGCATTCGTATCGTTCAAAGCATTTATTTTTAGTAAAAGCTTTTCATCGATGAACGGACCTTTTTTAATCGATCTTGCCATTCGTTAAAACCCTATTTATTCCTGCGTTTAACTATCAAACCGTCTGATGGTTTTCGTTTTCTGGTTTTGTAACCTTTGGTTGGCTTGCCCCACGGCGTACACGGATGCCGGCCACCGGAGCTTTTTCCTTCGCCACCTCCCATGGGGTGATCGATCGGGTTCATGGCCACACCACGAACTTTGGGACGCCGTCCCAACCAGCGCGAACGGCCAGCTTTACCGATATCAATATTTTCGTGATCCAAATTTCCAACCTGGCCAATAGTGGCACGGCATTCAAGGCGAACCATACGAACCTCGCTTGAAGGAAGCTTGAGTTGCGCATAATCACCTTCCTTGGCCACCAGTTGCACATAAGACCCGGCACTGCGCGCCAATTGCCCGCCTTTGCCCGGCTTTAGCTCGACATTATGCACGGTGGTTCCCAAAGGGATTTTGGATAATGGCAAAGAGTTTCCCACGGAAATCTCGGCTCCTTCGCCGGCCATCACTTTGTCGTTTACTTTTAATCCGTGTGGCGCCAAAATATAGCGCTTTTCTCCATCCACATAATACAACAAAGCAATATAGGCGCTACGATTCGGATCGTATTCGATGGACGCCACCTTGGCCAATACGCCAAGTTTGTCGCGCTTGAAATCAATGACGCGATAAGTACGTTTGTGCCCGCCACCACGACGTCGGCTGGTCACCCGCCCATTATTGTTTCGCCCCCCGCTCTTGGACAGAGGCCGAAGCAACGAACGTTCCGGCTCGGTTTTGGTAACTTCCGCAAAGGAGCTAACGGATTTGAACCGCTGCCCTGGAGTGACGGGCTTGAATGTTTTAACAGCCATCTAAAATCTCCTCAAACCTGCTATCAGCTAAGTCGTCTCAAAAAAGTCAATTTTATCACCGGTTCTCAAGGTCACAATCGCCTTTTTCCAATCCGGCCGTTTGCCATGGGTGATGCCGCGTCGCGTATTATTTTGCTTGGTTTTGCCTTTAACTTTGATGGTTGCGACATTATCGACAGTCACATCAAACTTGCGTTCAATCGCGCGTTTGATCTCAATTTTATTTGCCTTGAGACCAACAACAAATCCGTATTTATTTTCGGCTTCTTGTAATTTGAGCATTTTTTCGGTAAGAATCGGCCGAATTAAAATTTCCTGCTGATTTTTCATTATAATAATACACCTTTTAGCTTGTCAACAGCATCTTCCATTATCAAAAGTGTTTGACACTGCAATAAATCGTATGTCGACGCATCAGTGGCCATCAAGACTTTGAGATTTTTAATATTTCTGCTGGATACGAGCACATTCTCATCATATTCGGGCACCAACACAACTATTTTTTGATTGGTCAGCTCGAGACCTTTCAACACATTGTACATTTGTTTGGTTTTGATTGAATCGAATGTAAAGTTTTCCAGAACTTTGATCTGCTCGTCTTTAGCTTTTGCCGAAAGTACAGAAATACGTGCGAGCCGTTTTAGCTTTTTGGGCACTTTTTGATTAAAGTCTTGCGGCAATGGGCCGAACGTGGTGCCACCACCACGCCAAATAGGCGACCGAGTGGTACCGGCACGTGCCGTACCGCGTCCTTTTTGGCGCCACGGTTTGCGGCCGCCACCGGAAACGCGAGAACGATTTTTTGTGGCGCGCGTGCCCTGGCGAGAATTGGTCATTTGCGCTTTTACCGCCAAATAAACGGCATGATCATTGGGCTCCATGCCAAATATTTCATCGGGCAAGTTTACCGTTCGCCCGGCTGATGCGCCATCTTTTGTGTAGACGTCTAGTTCCATAATATTCTACTTTCTGATTAACACAAATCCTTTATTTGAACCAGGAACTGCACCTCGGATGATCAATATATTGTTTTCCGGATCAACCTTGAGTATTTGCAAATTCCGAACAGTAACATCTTTGCCGCCCATGCGACCACCCATCCGAATGCCTTTGATGACACGAGACGGCCAGGAAGACTGTCCAATGGAACCCGGCGCGCGCAAACGGTCACTCTGACCATGCGTTTTGGGTCCGCCGCGAAAATTATGGCGTTTGACAACACCGGCAAAACCGCGTCCCTTGGAAACACCAGAGACGTTTACGATTTCGCCTTCTTTAAAAATATCAACTTTGATTGCCGATCCCAGCTCCAGTTCATCCGAGCTTTCAAAATCGCGGAATTCTTTCAACATACGAAAGGGCTTGAGATTGGCTTTGGCAACATGGCCCAACTCGGGCTTGTTGGCCAGTTTTTCCTTTTTTTCTTCAAAACCAACCTGCACCGCATTATAGCCGTCAGTGTCGGTGGTTTTTATTTGCGTTACAAAACAGGGACCCGCTTCAATGACGGTGGCCGGATTGGCAGTGCCGTCATTGTCAAAGACTCGAGTCATTCCGATTTTTCTTCCAATAATTCCACGCATGTGTTTTCCAAATTCTTTTTAGATGATAAAAAAGAACGGGCCGAAAAGTTCAGCGCTTTTAACGTTCGTATCAGACTTTGATTTCAACATCTACACCCGCCGGAAGCTCCAGTTTCATGAGCGCATCCACAGTTTTGGGTGAGGAATTTAATATGTCGACCAACCGCTTGTGCACGCGCGTTTCAAATTGCTCGCGCGATTTTTTATCCACATGCGGTGAACGATTGACCGTATAGACCGAACGACGCGTGGGCAGCGGTATGGGGCCGGAGATCATGGCGCCCGTTGATTTTGCCGTGCGGATAATTTTTTCGGTCGATTTGTCAATCAATCGATGATCGTAAGCTTTGAGTTTTATGCGAATTTTCTGACCCGCCATCTATTTAACTCCAAATCTCATTTACAATGTTTTGATTTGAATTATTGAATAATTTTCGTCACAACACCGGCGCCAACCGTACGACCGCCTTCGCG
>CAYPZM010000178.1:0-10043 GCA_964414825.1 uncultured Cytophagia bacterium
GGCGTGCAACTCTCCCGCACACCGCCCGTAGGTGCAAGGCCCATGCCAGCCGCTGCGACTCCCTACCTGAACCGGTCATCCGCCCGCCGCTTCGCGACAGTCTTCCTCGCCTCCTCGAGCCACCCGGTCCGCACACCCCCAGCGATATTCAATTGGTCTCGCCACCGCCATTCGCGTTTGTTCCGCAAAACCAGGTGGTGCTCAAAGTGCAAACGCCGCAACGCGATTTTGATGACAGTGATCGTTATATTTTTGAACTTGATACGACCGATACATTTGACAGTCCGGCGTTTCAAGCCTCAGCGCCGGTGCGAAACCATCCGCTTTTGGTGCGCTGGAAACCCGATCCGCTGCCGGCCGGTCAACAATATTTCTGGCGCGTTCGACCCGAAACCGGACATATAGTGCCGTACGCGTTCGAGTCATCGTTTTATGTTTCTGATACGCAATCGTTTGGATGGCAGCAGTCACGATATGATTTAGCGGATAACGAATTTTCTCAAACACAGATTGCGGCTCGAGGCACCCAGCTCCAGAAACGGGAAATTCCTGTTCTTTTGCAATCCTCGCGCACCGATCAAGTCGGTTACGCCTTGATGGAGGTGAATAAACAGAGCGTGATGACCACCGGCCGGGGCCACAACTTTGCGGTTCTCAATCCGCATTCCGGCGCTGTAGTGAATACCGGTCATTTTGATACCTATGGCAATGCCAGCGCGGCGGATGAGCTGGTGCAGTTTATCAACAATGTTACGCCAGGGTTTATTGTGCTGGGCGCGGTGAATGAAGAGGGCAGTCGCAATTTGTCCGAAGAGGTGTATGCGGCTTTGGAATCCATTGGTAGCGCAAAAAGTCGGGATATTGCCTATCGTTATGCCTGGGCGATTATTGGGCGCAAAGGGGCCGATATGGGTTCGGTAGCCGAGGGTTTGCAGCCGCCGGGCGGCCAAGCCGTAATTTTGCGCGACACACTCAACGTTTTGTTTGAGCGCGGTTATGTGATTTCCAACAAAATTGGTCCAGCAAAGCAATGGAAAAGCGCCGAGTTTGCTGTTAATATCCCGGATTCCACCTTGTTTTTGGGCACTATTATCGGCTTTAAGAAAGGGACTGGCGATACAACGACTTTGGCAAAAGCGTCGAGTTCTCGGGTAAACCTCTCCGGCATAAATGCTCTTGAATATCCCAACCTTGCCTTAAAGGGCGAGTTTGTCTCCTTGAATGGGCAGGACTCTCCGGTTATG
The DNA here is from genome assembly GCA_964414825.1 of uncultured Cytophagia bacterium. Lineage (GTDB taxonomy): Bacteria > Zhuqueibacterota > Zhuqueibacteria > Residuimicrobiales > Krinioviventaceae > CAYPZM01. Next base: position 1,245 of record CAYPZM010000178.1, read on the forward strand.
GAAAATTGGCGCGTTATGTTCGATCCGGTTCCGGACGTGGCGGTAAGCCCATTGCTGTTTACGCAAAGTGCGGATTCCATCACCATTGGCGAATCAGTCAATTTGTTTTTTGATGTCTACAATATTGGCCTGGCGCCAACCGATAGCGTGCGCGTAACTATTGAGCAAGACCACGCGCAAACCGGAAGAACCGTGTATAAATCCTGGCGACTGGATCCTATATTGCCGGATAAATATCAACCTGTACAAATCAAATGGACGGCGGAAGCCATTTCCGGAAATTATCAATTATTTTTCAATATGGATCCGGAAAATGAACTAGAGGAGCTCAATAAAGCCAACAATACGATTTTGAGCTCCGTTTATGTGCATCCCGATACATTGCGTCCGCAGATAAAGCTCACTTTTGACGATCGGGAAATTTTTGACGGCGATTTGGTTTCGGCAAGACCGCGTATTGAAGCAAAAATTTACGACAACAAACCCGAACCCATTACCGATACCACGCGTGTGGTGTTGTTTTTGGATGGGCAACAAATTAGTTTTTTGAATTCAGAAATCCTTTCTTTGGCGGAAGCCACAGAGCCGGATGTGCGCGGCGTGTTGACCTTTACTCCCGAACTTTCGGACGGTCAGCACGTGTTTGAAATTCAGGTTACCGATGCAAGCCGCAATCTCACCTCTCAGCGATTGAGTTTTGTTGTAGAAAGCGACCTGATTCTACGCAATGTGCTCAACTATCCCAATCCGTTTGAACATGCGACTGAATTCAATTTTGAGATCAGCCAGCAAGCCGATGTGAGCATAAAAGTGTATACCGTGGCTGGGCGTCTGATTCGCACCCTGCATCAGGGTTTAACACCCGTCGGCTATAACAAAATTTATTGGGATGGACGCGATGCGGACGGCGAAACACTTGCCAACGGTGTGTACATTTATAAAATTTTGGCTCGAAATGAGAATGGAGAGGTCAGCGCTACCAGCAAATTGATTGTGATGCGATAAGGTTTGCGGAGATATTTGAGTGGGCATAATGTGGATAACTTGTGCGTCTTGGGTAAATACTTAAATTCTTGTTAATAATTATCGCTCTTTATCGCAACATTGCTCATTTTGACACCCCTCGTCTTGTTAAAACACCGACGATCTTAATCTACTATTAATACAGTTTATAAGTTTATTAAAAACAGTGCCAATGATTGCCGCCTACATTGAGCAATATTAAGAAAAGATGAACATGCCTCCCAAGTTGTTGTTTTTCCGTAAGCCCCAGCACTGCGATATTTTTATCTTGAATTTATGCCTTTTCCCCTATGTTTTTTAAATGTGGATAACTTGGGGGTAAGTGAGGTCTTGATACCTTTTTACCAAATATCACAATATATTGGACTGTCACAATCAACACCCCAAAATATGGTGCAAAGCAATACAGGTGTCCCAATCTGTAGTTAATCCATAGGTACAAATAAACATTGTTTTTGATGAATATTTTTTGTTTTATTGAGGGTTCTGGCACCGTCTATTTTGGCCTTCAATGTGGCATCTTTGGTTTTTTGCACGAATGGCTGCAAGGTAAACGAAAATCAAGACAACACATTTTGACTCGGAACAAACATTTGAGAGCCTGATGACCTTTTCCGATTGGACCTATCTTTTATTATTTACGCTGGCCATTTTAATAACGTTGGCCGTTTCAGAGCTTATACGGCGAATCATGAACTGGTCGCCGGAAGCCACGCGCAAGCTGGTACACATGTTTGTGGGCGTTTTGGTGGCAACAACCCCTTTTGTGCTACACTCCATGTGGCCCATGGTGATTATTGGAGTGGCGTTTGCCGTTCTGGACTTTTGGGCCATCCGATTTGGCTTTTTTAAAGGCATGCACGGTACCTCGCGGATCACCTATGGCACGGTATTTTACCCCATCTCGTTTGTGATTCTAACATTAACATTGTGGGAAAATCACAAGCTGATTCTCGTGTGCGCCATGCTCATTATGGCAATTTCGGATGCGATGGCCGCCATTGTTGGCGAGCGGGTTAAAAAACCGATTGAATTTTCGCTGGGGCCGGAGAAAAAATCCGTGCAAGGCTCAATTGCTATGTTTCTCACCACGCTAATCATAATTTTGGGCTCGCTTGAAATCGCCAATGCGCTGCAATTAATTTCACTGACCAACTTTAATATGATTTGGATTGCCGTCGTCGTCTCCATTGTAGCCACCATGGCTGAAACCATCTCGGCGCAAGGTTCAGACAATCTCACGGTTCCGTTGGGTGCCGCGTTCACCATGTATTACATGTTGAATGAAAGCATGTACGACATCACTATTTTTACAGTGGGTATGGCCTTGGCCGCGGTCATTGGTTTTGTTTCGTTTCGGCTGAGATTTCTCGACAAAGGCGGATCAGTTGCACTGTTTTTATTGGGCACTTTGGTGTTTGGCGTAGGCCGCTGGACGTTTTCGGCGCCCATTCTTGCTTTTTTTGTATTTTCCAGTGTGCTCTCCAAAGTGGGCAAAACGCGCAAACTCACCCTGATGAATGTGTTTGAAAAAAGCAGCCAGCGCGATGCCGCCCAGGTTCTGGCTAATGGCGGTGTTGCCGGATTGATGCTGGTGCTCTGGTATTATTCAAAAAATGATCTGTTTTATGTGTTTTACATTGCCTCGCTGGCCGCTGTTACCGCGGACACCTGGGCCACGGAAATTGGCGTTATGGCCAAAGGCCAACCACGCTCCATTTTAACGTTCAAACCCGTGCCCATGGGGACCTCAGGTGGAGTTTCACTTTTGGGAACAAGCGGTGCGCTGCTCGGTTCGGCTGTGCTTGTGGCTGTTGGATTTATGTTTAGCCCGCATTCTTCGCCCCGCGCTGTGGGACTTTCGGAGGCCGGCATTATATTGCTGGCCGGGCTGTTTGCGAGTATGGTGGACAGCCTGCTTGGTGCCACAGTGCAAGCGCAATTTCAATGTCCAATTTGTGGCAAGGTTACCGAGAAAAAAAATCATTGCCAAAACCGCAAAACCCGGTTTGCGCATGGCTGGCGCTGGGTGAATAACGATGTCGTCAACGGCCTGTGCGCGGCGAGCGGCGTGTTGATGGCATGGGTAATGTCGCTGATGTTGTAGGCTGCACTATCCAGTTGGCTCGGAAAAGGGGTTTTAAGATCGTCCAGCGACATGCTCCTTTTCGTGCGTTGCAAGCAGCATTTCAGTAAATCCAATGAGCTCAATAAATCTGTTTACTCTTTTTGTTTCAAGTAGTATATTCAACACTTAATCCAAAATCGATGAATAAAAACAATAGGAGGAACGATGACAACCATCGTTGATGTTTTAGGGCGGGAGGTTCTCGATTCCCGAGGCAATCCAACCGTAGAAGTGGAAGTGATGCTGGAAGATGGCTCGTGGGGGCAGGCAGCGGTTCCCTCTGGCGCATCCACCGGCGAAAACGAAGCTATTGAACTACGTGACGGCGACAAAAAAAGATATTTGGGCAAAGGCGTATTAAAAGCCGTAGAAAATGTAAATGAAACTATTGCGGAGAAAATTATTGGCGAAGACGGCGCCGAACAGGTTTTAATTGACAATATATTGCTCGAGATCGACGGTACTCCAAACAAATCCAAATTGGGCGCCAATGCTATTTTGGGCGTTTCTTTGGCCGTTGCCAAAGCCGCTTCAGTGGCCACTGCACTGCCGCTCTACCGCTACATTGGCGGCACCAACGCCAAACATTTGCCTGTTCCTATGATGAATATTATCAACGGCGGCTCGCATTCGGATGCGCCGATTGCTTTCCAAGAATTTATGATCCGTCCTGTTGGCGCTCCCACATTGCGCGAAGCTGTGCGCATGGGCGCCGAAGTGTTCCACAGCCTAAAAAGTGTGCTAAAACAACGCGGTTTGAGCACAGCCGTTGGCGACGAAGGCGGATTTGCTCCGGTTTTAAACGGCACCGAAGATGCGCTGGAAAGCATTCTTAAAGCTATTGAGAAGGCCGGCTACAAACCGGGCGAAGATTTGACTCTGGCTCTCGATTGTGCCGCTTCCGAATTTTATGTGGATGGCGTATACGATTACAGCAAATTTGAAGGTGACAAAGGCGCCAAACGCTCCTCCGAAGAACAAGCCGACTATTTGGCCGAGCTGATTGCCAAGTTCCCCATCGATTCGATTGAAGATGGTATGGACGAATCGGACTGGGAAGGCTGGCGCATTGTGACTGAAAAAATTGGCGACAAATGCCAAGTGGTTGGCGACGATTTGTTCGTCACCAATGTTGAATACCTTGAACGCGGAATCCGCGAAGGCTGCGCCAACTCTATTCTGATCAAAGTGAATCAAATCGGTACCCTTACAGAAACATTGAATTGTATTGAAATGGCGCATCGTGCCGGTTACACTACGGTCATCTCGCACCGCTCCGGTGAAACCGAAGACGCGACCATTGCCGATATTGCTGTGGCCACCAACAGTGGTCAAATCAAAACCGGTTCGTTGAGCCGCTCGGATCGCATGGCCAAGTACAATCAGCTCATCCGCATTGAAGAAGAGCTGGGCGACACGGCTATTTACGGATATAAAAAAGTGAAATAATGTGGTTTTCGAGACCGGCTTGAACCGGTCTCGAAATGTTTTTATAAAACAGGGCTGATTTGATGAGTTTTGACTGGACTAGTGTGCGAAATTTTTTCCTGCGGCCCCGGTTGTGGTTTATTGTTGGAATTGTGTTTATTCTTTACAGTTTTGTGTTTGAACGCTCGGGCTTTATTCGGCAATATCAGCTTAAAAGAGAAAATCAGAAATTACAATCCGAAGTAGCTGCAGCAAAAGAACGATTAAAATTCTTGCAAAAGGAAGTAAAGGCGCTGCAGCACGATATCGAACGCATCAAACAGGAAGCCATTCGCCTGGGTTATGCTGAGCCGGATGAAGTGATCGTCCATATTCGCGAATGACCTGCGCGTATCTGCAAACTGTAACAAAAAAGTATCGTGAAAACTCGAATATTAAAACGTATACGAAGTGACTTTATAGCGGGACTGCTGTTTATTGTACCGCTGGCATTAACCGTTTATGTGGTGCTCGAGCTGTTTCTGTGGCTCGATGGATTGTTGAATGTACGCGTCAGTCGACTCGTGTATCAACTTTTTGAAATCGAAACCCCGGCCCAGCCCATTCCCGGCATCGGCTTGCTAGCCCTTTTGCTGCTGCTGGTGTTTACCGGATTGGTGGTGCGCAATTATATCGGCAGCCGACTGGTCAAAATTAGCGATTTCGTCCTCAATCGCATCCCCATTGTCAAACACATTTATGGCACTCTGCACCAGGTCGGCCACGCCTTTTTGTCGGATCGCGGCGAAACATTCAAACGCGCCGTGCTCTTCGAATATCCGCGTCCTGGCACTTACTCCATCGGTTTCATCACTCAAGACACCAAAGGCCTTATTCAGCGCGCCCTGTTCGAGGCCAGCGGCAAAGATGTTTATAGCATCTTTTTGCCAACCACGCCAAATCCCACATCCGGATATCTGTTGTTTGTTCCCAAAGATGATGTCATTTCGTTAAACATTTCAGTTGAAGAAGCCCTCAAATTGATCATTTCCGGTGGCTCGATTGTACCTGTGGAACGAAAAAAAGACGAGTCGTCCACGCAAGCCGCCAGCGTACCAGAAGCGTAATCACACAGATGTTATTTTGCCCAATCCAAGATCACAAATAGTCTTGTTGATTTTTCTTTTCGCTTGTCTCTGCGAATCGCTCGCCCAGACAACGGCTTCCTCGGTGCAAACGGGAGGAAATAGTATCGGACTCGGCTATCGCCAAGAATTTAATAGCCACCGCTGGACCTTGAATGCTTCCATGGATCAACAGATTAACAATCGATTTCGAGTTTCGTTTGTTGAAAATTTTCGTACATCTGTATTAAAATTGGCGTCGCAAGGCGACCGTTGGAAGGATGATCAAAATGCCTCCATGCGGTTGGCCTATCGGCTGCTGCCAACACTCGAAATGCAGGGAGACATGCAGTCGATTGTGTTTTTGGATAAACAATCCGGTTTTAACAACGATGTCCGCAGCTTTACCGGAACCGTTGGATTTGAATACACGCCCATTCCACAACTTTACGGTCAGGCGTTTCTTGGGCCCAAATGGGATTCTCGATTTAATCAAGACGATCGTGGCTTGAATTATGGCGTCACCTTGCGGGCCGGCAATTTCAAGTGGCAAGAATATGATAATAATATCAATATTACGGTGGCTGAAGATGCGTATGACCGCCGGCGCAACAGCAATTACATGACTGCGTATCGATTGAGTCGCGAATTCACCGAAAACGCTGCCGATTCTGTGGAGATTTATTTTTCCAATCGTCGGCGCGACAACTATGTTTCTATTGTGGGTGATGTTGAAAGCCAGCGCGAAAATGTCAAAGGCGGCCGCAATGATCTGTTTTACAAACTGGGCGATTTCTGGAATTTGGAGCTTGAAACGCTGCTTGAGTTTAAAAATGTTGAATTGCGGCAATACGGCGAAACATCCCAAGAACGCCGGCGTAAACGCAACGACCAAAGATTTAATAACGATCTGAGTTTTGTGTTGAATAGCGACAAAATTAAGGGCAATTTTGATATTGCATTTTGGATGCAAGAGCAGCGTTATGACTTGAATGTTACCAATGCCGACCGCCCATTTTCGTCGCGAACCGCATTTATTACGCCGGACAACTCTAGCTCGCGGTTGTCGTTTAACTCCTTTTTGAGAAGCAGATTTACGAATCGTGATTCTGCCTCGGTCTACGTTTCGCTCAGCAAGTTTCAATACGATACCCCGGATACGACCAATTTTGACGACCGCGACGAGCTGCGCATCAATACTCGCGCAACCGTATCGCACTGGTTCAATCCCGCGCTAAAAGTGGAGTTGCTAGCCAGCGCAAATTTATACCACATGGTTTACATCTTTGGCGAACGCAGCGCGGACAATAATTGGAATCGGATTTTTTTACTGCGACCAATCATTGAATATCAGCCCACGGAATCGCTGCGGCTGTTTCAATCGTTTGAAGTTTTGGCCAATTATGTGGATTATGATTTCGAAGACGTTAACGTCAATACCCGCAGTTTTGTATTTCGCAAGTTTGCCATGACCGACAGTTTGAAATTTAAACTGATGCCCAAAACCTGGCTATTGCTCGATTACCGTTTGCAGATTGAGGAAAACGGGCAACTGTACTGGGATGAGTGGGCGGAAAGAATCATCAGCACGCGCACAAACCAGTGGATTCACGGCTATTGGCGATATGTGCCACGACCCGGTGTTGAAATTAATGCCGGGTATACCATTTACAAACGCGACGAGCAGCGCCATAACACCGATGCCCTGGGAACCACCCGCATCGAGAGCGCTGGTACCTATCTCAGCCAGGGCCCTGTTTTGCGGCTTGAATATTTTCCCAGAGCCTCGCTGCGCCTCTATGTGGATGCCACCCGCTACCGCGTGAGTGTGTCGGATCAGCCGGATTATATTATCAACAATATTGAATTCGGCTTTTTGTGGTATTATTAAATGGCAGCATATTTGCATAGCTTGCCTAGTTCATCAGCTAAATCATTTTTCCCCATTATTTTTCAGTGAACGTACTAGTCATTTTAGGAAATACATCACCCCAATTTTGGGTTTAGGATTACACAAAAAGATATTTTTAAAGAGAGGATCAAGCTTGTCACGCGGCCAGACGTTTGAGATGAAAATTGTATCAGATCCGTCACAAATCCACGTTGTTGAAAAAAAATTAGAAGAGTTTTTTAGAAAAAAAGGTCTGGATCAGGACACGATTGATAACCTCGGAATTGCTACCACAGAAATGGTCAACAACGCCATTCGGCATGGAAATCGAGGCGAGGGATCGCAGCAGGTTATCGTGCGTTTTGAAAAACACCCCAAAAAGGCAAGAGTTGTGGTGCAGGATAATGGCGCTGGTTTTGATCCAAATAGCCTCGCCAATCCTCTGGATCCGGAAAATTTATTCAAGGAAAGTGGTCGGGGCATTTTTATCGTTAAATCACTTATGGATGATGTTCGGTTCGAATTTACCGGGCGGGGTACGCAAGTTATTTTAACCAAGAATCTGTAAACATGGATTGCAAAATAAAATCTCCTTCCGTACATTCATTTTCCAATTATTTTTGAACGTCTGGTATTCGAAATTTATGCGATGTATTATAATACTGTTCTGTGTGTTGACAACAGCGCTGGCCGCACAGGAAGAAAAAGATTTTTCCGCCTTTAACGGGCGAACCATTTCAAAGATTATCATCATTGGTAACGATTATACCAAAGATATCGTCATTTTACGTGAAATGAAAACCGAGGTGGGCGATACGTTTGACGACTCGCGTATCGAGCAGGACCGCAAGCGCGTGCAAAACCTTTTGCTATTTACGCGCGTTGAAATTTATCCCGCCAGTACCGATCAAAATCAGGTCGCGCTGGTGGTTTTGGTTGCGGAACGCTGGTTTTATTTTCCTTATCCCTTGCTATTTCGTAATGAGCGTTCGTGGGACAAGTGGTCGTACGGCGCCGGGTTTCTCCATAACAATTTATATGGGTTAAATCACAAGTTCCTTGCCGAGCTGTGGTTTGGCTATAATCCTGGGGGGCAGCTTAGCTACTCAAATCCCTGGTTTGGCGGGAAGCAACATTATTATTGGAAATTGCTGGTCTATTCGCGAACCATCAAAAGTCCCACACTGGAATACACGCCGCGATTTGATGAGCTGCACCGCGGTCTT
>CAYPZM010000179.1:0-9958 GCA_964414825.1 uncultured Cytophagia bacterium
TACCTCCTTCTCTCGCGGATTCGAGAATTACCGGCCCCAGAAAGGCGGTGGCCGATGGTGCCGATTCGGCAAAAGTAGTCATAGAACTCAGAAATGAAGAGGGAGTGGCCTTGCCAGACTATCCTGTTGGCATCGATGTGACGGGCGAAGAGAATATTGTAAAATTGGAAAATGAGATGTCGGACATCAACGGCCAAGTGGTTGCTTCTCTTTCTTCAACAAAAGCAGAACAAAAGAAAATTACCGCTCGAGTCCCTGGTGTAGCGCAAGTCCCCGACTCGTTAATAATTGATTTTGCCAACCCGCCATCAACCCGCTTTTTTTTAGATATTGTTGCAGGCAATATGCAGCAAGGCGTGGTCAACCAGGCGCTGCCTGATTCGCTGGTTGTTCGCGTTACAGATGAGTACGGTCAGCCGCAGCAACAGCACGTGCAGTTTTCTGTGATTCGAGGAAATGGACATTTTTACGGCGATTCAAGGTATGCCTGCACCTGCAACGAGCACGGACTAGCTGCGGCTGCTTTTGTTCTCGGCACACACTCGGGTGAAAATAGCGATTCGGTGCAAGTCATGATGGTGGAGGAATCGACGCCGTCCGTCTTTTTCTCGGCATCCGCCCAACCGGATGTACCGGCAAAACTCTTGAAACAAACTCCGGATTCTACTGCAATTTACGTGGGCGAGTCCGTGGAATTGACGGTGCAAGTTACAGATAAATTTGGCAATCCCACTCCGGTCATCGAGGTTTATTTTAATCAGTTGGAGCGCGGAATTGTTATTGCTTCGGAAGCAAAGCCAGCGGATGAAAACGGCATGGCTCACTTTAATTTTAAAGCGTCGCAAAAACCCGGTGTCTGCATTATAAAAGCCCAGGTTAACAGAACCGTATTCACACTATTCACGATTTTTGTTCATCAACGTCCCGAACATCTTTTTGCGCTTGTGCCTGATACATTGAGAATAGATCGGGAAATTCCTCAGGCCGAACTGCGCGCGCAGTGTTTGAATGATTTAAACGAACCGCTCGCTGGAATTCCGGTTCGCTTTGTCAAGCTGTCGGGGGACGGCCGCTTTCTTCGCGCTGACTCGATGTTGAGCGATAAGGACGGGATTGTTTCCACGGTCTGGCAGTCGTCTTTTTCTTCTGATCTCTCAGAAATTCAAGCCCGGTCTTCGCACGACAGTTTATCTTTTTTTATCAAATTCAAACTGGCGCCGTTGAACATCGCGAAATATCCGTTGCCAAGCCGCTATTGGTTGGGCGATAATTATCCCAATCCGTTTAATCCGAGCACAACCATTCCGTTTGCGCTGCCGTGTGCACAACACGTTACTCTACAAATTTTTAATCTTAAAGGGGAATGCGTGTGCAAGCTAATGGACATGGATTTGCAGGCTGGAATACATATGGTTTCCTTTAATGCCAGAGATGCACAGGGCGAATCTTTGCCCTCCGGCATTTACTTTTCGCACTTGCACGCCGGTGATTTTGATGCAAAAAAGCGGTTGTTGTTGATCAAATAAAGCGATCACTATTTGTAGTACACTTGGAGAGACTTTCGAAAAAGTCACAAAAGCACGTTTCCCAAGTCACTCCCGCGGAGGCGGGAGTCTATTTTTAAAGGAGTTATGGATACCTGCCTCCGCAGGCATGACTTGGCTTCTTTTTCGACAGTCTCTTAAGGTGTGCTAAAAATTCAAACGCATCTTATGGCTTGGACGGAAACAAGAAATTCTTTTTTCAAACCTGAAAGGCGTCTAGTCCGTTTAGGTTTTAGTTTTCTCCCCTGGTTGCAAGCTCGGTCTCGGAGATTAGATTTTGTTACTTTGGAATCCCCGTCGTATGGCAATCCTCGCACGCCACAAAATGAATATTATGCGGACTGTCCGGGTTGGCGAATGTGGTGTTCATTGTTTTGACATCCAGGCCGCAATTGGACATAATGGGATGACATTGGCCGCAGGACTGACGGGCATCATGCGTATGCGTTTCATGGCAAGCGAGGCAGCTAAAGCCTTCGTGAACGCCACGCGGTGTGCGGTCGTCGCTGGTGCCGGTCTGGTGAAATGCGTTCGGGGCGTGACATTGGATGCACAAGCGCTGGCGTTCGTCATCCGAGACAATGATTTGCTCATCACGATCAAACAGCTCCGGCTCGGGCAAGTCCTGTGCGGCAAAGTGCATTTTTTCGTGCCGGTTAAAAAACGCGGCTTTGATCAGTCGCGGCTCGCGTTCAAAATGAATGCGCTGGGGATCGGCATAATTCGGACGCTTGGCTACCATGCCTTGGGAATGAATTTCGTGACACGCCATACATGGAATGGTCGGTCGGTCGCTCAACTCGTCATTTACAAGCCGCCAGGGTCCGACGGTGTTAAGGGGTGTGACCACATCCTCGATCGTGCCTTCAAAAAACATTCCGTGGCAGCGCAGACAGTCATCGTACGGCTGCTCAATGCTGTTGTGGGTTTCGTTGAGAAACATATCCGCATAGTTTGCTGAATGGCCGCTCTCCAACCAACCGGCGTACTCGTTTTCGTGACAGGAGCGGCAACGCTGCATCACGTTTATGGCTTGTACTTCGGTCAATCGCATCTCTTCTTCAGGATAAGGTTTGCTGACGTGCGAAAACACCATGCCCGCTTTTTCGGTGAGACTGTGCCAGCCCTCACTCAACGCGGTTCCGTGGCACTTTTCGCAGCGGATATCGCGATGTGAGGAGATAATCCAATCGTCATAGGCCGTTTGCAGCTCGTGACACGACAGGCAGGTGGTCTCCGGCGAAGCATGCGACCAGGAAAAGTAAAATATGAACAAGCCGACGAGAAGAAGAGATAGCGCAATGCCGGATATTTTAAAAAAATTCATAAACCTCCTCACATTGAAAAGAAATTAGGAACGAAACTTTGTGCCTTTCCACTCTTTTACAATATAATCGCCTACCCAATATCCCAACGCTAAAATGGTGAGCGCCGGATTAAATCCGCCATTAGTGACGTGCAAACTGGCATCAGCAACAAACAGATTGTCAATGTCCCAAACCTGGCCGTGCTTGTTGGTGACCGACGTTTCCGGATCGTCGCCCATGCGGCAGGTGCCGGCCTGGTGCTGACCGCCGCTGAGACCGAGTCCAGGCTGATGCCGCCAGGTTTCCACGGCGCCACACTCTTGCATCCACTGTTCGGCTTTGCGGGATAAAAAGTCGGTCAACTCCAGATCATACGGATGGCGATGGCCCGACAACCGCACCACGGGCACGCCCCAATAATCCTTAATCACCGGGTCGACTTGCACCCGCGCCTCAAACACCGGCATTTCTTGAATTGGCCCGACGGCTTGCGCATGGCGTTTGAAAAAATTCTTTTGAAACTGTTTGTGCGCCGATCCCCAACGTTTGGCGCCCGAGGGACGAATGCCGGTGAACAAATAGGGCATACGGATGAACTCGTTGGCAAGCAAACCGCCGCCTTTGAGTCCGGGATTGCTATGGTTAAAGTCACAAATAGCAATACAGGCGCCGGGGCCGACATCATCAAAGACTTCTTCTTCAAACAAACCAAACGCGCCGGTGTACGCATGTCCTTGCAAATTACGGCCAACCCAATCGTTGTTATTGCCGGCACCGTTGGGGAATAATTTCGATTTCGAATTGAGAAGCAACCGCGGCGTTTCAGTGGCAGAAGCGGCGAGCACGACCACATCGGCGGTTTGCGTTTGCAATTTATCGTTTTCATCGAAATACTCGACGCCAGTGGCTCGACCCAAATCGTTGAACAGCACTTTGGAAACTTTACAGAGCGCACGCACCTCGCAATTGCCGGTCTGCTGGGCCTCCGGAATGACCGTGTTTTGCGTGCCGCATTTGGCGTGTACGGGACAGGCAAATCCGACGCAGGTGCGCATGCGAATACAGGCACCGCGTCCACGATACGAGATGGAATTCCGCAGCATGGGTATGGGGAACGGATGCCAGCCCAAAGCTTTTGCCGCAGCATCCATAATTTTGGCTTCTTTGTTATAGGGAAACGGCGGCATTGGATGTGGATTGGCGCGCGGCGGCGCAAACGGATTTTGGCTGTCATCGCCGGAGACACCGATTTCCCATTCGGCTTTTTCGTAAGAGGGTTCCAAATCTTCGTATGAAATCGGCCAATCTTCCAACGTCGAATTTTCGACCGTGCCATACGTAGAGCGCATTTTGAAATCCTGGCGCATAAAGCGCCAGGCCATGGCACCGTAGCTCAACGTGCCGCCGCCCACGCAGGCGGCATTGTTATTGTAAGGCCATTCGTTGGGCAGAACAATATGTTCGTTACCTTCACGATCGACGAACACGCGGCGGTACTGTTCATTATTCGGGCCGTACGCATTGCCCAACACCGTGGTGCGTTGCGATAGCAGCTCATCCGTGTTGTGCTCATCAAAAGTCTGCCAGCGCCCGCGTTCAAGCAGCACAACGGACAAGCCGTTAACGGCCAGCTCCTTTGCCACAACACCACCGCCCGCACCAGCACCAACTACGATGGCGTTTACGTGTTTATTTGCCATAACTTCTCTCCCGATCCGAATAGAAAAATTGATTGTATCATCCTAAAAACTCGAATGCCACAAAGACAAAGACTCGAAAATAGCATTTATTGTGCTTGAATCCAACCATTCGGCTTGTCCATGCCCTGGGTATAACGATTTTGTCCAATGATGTAGGGATAATCCAACTCGAGCATGCGGTAACTGAGGTAATTTTTATTGCCGCCGTGGCGTGGACTGCCATAAAACCCCTGCATGGTGTGATCGCGAATCAGCTCGAAAAATTCTTGCGCAGATACGCCCGTCCAAATCTTGTTTTCCACATTTCCGGCTTCAAGCGCCTCCAGAATGGCCGTCTGAGTATCCCAGTCCAAATTGACAAATGAGGATTTAAATTTCTGCTGACATGTTTTTTCCAAATGTGCCAGGCCATGGCGATATTCTTCCTGAAATCGCTCATATTCGCCGGATAATTGTTTATCGATAAAATTCAAGCATCCGGCTTCAATAGCACCTGGGAATTCGTCTGTAGGAATAATTTGCTCGGTGATCGCATCCACCATACGGGCTTCCGGTTCGGTAAAAAATCGCCACGGTGCGCGCGGTTTTTGACTGCAGGAAAACAAGAAATATCCTGTTACTCCCACAGCCGCACATTTTAAAAATTGACGTCGGGATGGAGAAATCGAACTCATAACTCTCCTCGATCGTGATGTTTTTGGTTAAAACGCACCAGCTTTGAATAAAAACTGCGGAAATGCATGTTTAAAGCGAGGATTGCAATTCCGGACGAACTATAAAGCAGATCACAAAAGTATTCAATTTTATAAAATTCGAGTTTGGGGCAAAGCGTTGGTTCAATATAGAAAAGGGCAAAGTGGGATGCAAATAAAAAAGCGGGCTCAAAGGCCCGCTTTACGTTTAGAAATATTCGTTTCGATAATCTTTGATATTCGCTTCGTCCTTTAGCTTTGTGTACCAGAGCGCGAACATTTGATTACGCTGGCGCACGGCCAGTTGCGATTTGAGCGATTCTTTTTGTTGAGCAAAAGCCTCTTCATCAAACTCGGTTTTGTCTAAAACTTGCAACACGTAATAACCGCGCGTGCCCTCGATCGGTTCGGAAATGTCGCCCACCTCCAAACTCATAGCTGTGCCGGCAAATCGCGGTTCGCGTCCCACGCCGGGGATATTGGCACTAGCTGTAAACTCGTCGGTTTGTTTGAGCTCGAGACTATCTGCCGCAGCCACTGCGTCGATGGGGGTGTTGCCCGAAAGCTTGTCATAGAACTCTTGTGCCGCTGCCTGTGCCGCTTTCATGCGATTTTCAGAATTGAGCGTGCTGACAATTATGCTGCGCACCTCTTCGAGCGGTTGAATATGTTCTTCATTAACTTCTGCCAATTGCGCTATCAAATAGCCGCGATCCAGGAGCAAAACATCACTCACATCTCCCTCTTTGGCGCGAAACGCCCAGCGATTGACGCGACGCTCCATGCCTATGCCCGGCACAAATCCTTCCACAGTAAACGGCTGGGTCGTTTGCACGTTCAAATTTTCACCTTCGGCAATAGCGCGCAAACTGGATTCTTTGCTGGCTTCGGCCACATATTCCGCTTCATCGCGCAGCGCATCGCGGGTGGAGTTTGAAGGATCAAAATTGAGCAGAATGTGGCTCGCTTTGACTTGTTCTTCGCCATTTTCCGTACGCTTGTCTTCAATTTTGATGATATGCAATCCGTACTGCGATTCCACGGGGCCAACAATCTCGCCCACATTAGCCGCAAACGCAGCATCGGCAAACGGTTTGACCATTTGCGTGCGCGTAAAATAACCGAGATCGCCCCCGTTTTCCGCGGATCCGGGGTCTTGCGAATAAATTTCCGCCAATTCAGCAAAGTTACGCCCTTCTTTGGCGTCGGTCAATAATTCCTCTGCCTGATTTCTTACGGATGCGCTATCCGAGGGACTCGGTTTCAGCTCAATCAGCACATAATCCAAAACGCGAGTTTCTTCCTGGCGAAAATCTTCCTTGTGCTCGTTATAATAGGCTTGAATCTCTTGATCGGTCGGTTCCTGAATTTGCTCGGCATAGTTGGCAGCATCAAAAAAGACGTATTCGGCACGCGCTTTAATATTATTTTTCATAAATTCGATTCGAGCATCATCATCGGTCACCACCGTAGTGGCATTGATCAAATTGCCAAGTTTCTGAAACGGCAACGTATTGCGCAAATAGAAAATCACACTCTGCCACTGCTCGTCCAATTGCGGATTTTGCAGGGCGGACTGATACAGTGACATATCGAACTGACCGAGCGAGTCATGAAATGCCGGTGTTTCGCGAATCAATTGCGGCGGATTATTCCACAGCTCTTCGCCAATTTCTTCGTCGCTGCTGGCCAAATTCATTTCCTGAACCACATCACGCAGCAGGCGTTGTTGCACCAGGCGTTCAAATACTTGATTTTCAATTTGTTGCAATTGATATCCTTCGGGATCGCGACCGGTCTGCTCGCGCTGTTGACGCAATTCCTGCTGATAGGCATTGTTAAACTCTTCATATGTAATTTCATCGCCGTTTACCTCGGCAATAACGCCTTGCGGCGTGCCACTTTGAAAGCCTCCCATGCCCCAGTCAAATATGATGGTTGCCACAAACGCGAGTACCAGAATTATCAATATCGTTTTCATGCTCTCGCGCATTTTGTTCATAACAGCCATGTTTTCCTCGTTTCCCTTTATGTTTTATTACTTTTTTTTAACACGAAAAACCGAAAAATATAACCCAAAAATGTATAAAAATCAAGGCCTTTTTCCGGCTCAAACGACACGAATAAACCCGTCGCCAGGTTCTCTAATATGTCCGATATGCGCAATGTGTGTATCGCATTTTTCCGATAATGCGGAGAGCAATGCCTTGGAATCGCGTTGCGCCACCGCAAACAATAAACCGCCGGATGTCTGAGCATCGGCCAAAACGAGCTGCTGTGCAGTTGAAATTGAAGAATCAAACGAGATCCATTGGGATACGTGCTCCAAATTGTCGCGCGTGCCACCCGGAACCGCACCGACGGCGATCAGATCAAATACCGACGAGATCACCGGCACCTCATCCGCCATCACCGTTGCATTCATTTTGCTGCCGCGGGTCATTTCCAGCACATGGCCGAGCAGGCCAAAGCCGGTGATGTCGGTGCAGGCATGAATCTCAAACTCGGCCGCCACTTCCGCGGCTTTGCGATTTAGTGTGCTCATAAGGCGAATAGCCTCGTCCGCTGCAGTTTTATCCGCTATACCGCGTTTTACGGCTGTGGAGACAATTCCCAGACCAAGCGGTTTGGTCAAAATCAGCGCATCTCCGCATAACGCGCCACTATTTTTGAGCACACGTTGCGGAGACACTATGCCTGTAACGGCCAAACCGTATTTGGGTTCCGTATCGTCTACGGTGTGCCCGCCAATAATCGAAATTCCCGCTTCCGCCGCCTTGTCGTGTGCGCCTTTTAGAATTTGCTGCAGCACATTCATGGGCAAGCGGCTTGAGGGAAATCCGACAATATTTAATCCGAACAGAGGTTTGGCGCCCATGGCATAAATGTCGCTCAGAGCATTGGCCGCTGCAATGGCACCAAAGTGATAGGGATCGTCGACAATGGGCGTGAAAAAATCCAGACTTTGCACAATGGCGGTGTGGTCATCGAGCTGGTAAACGGCGGCATCATCGGACGAGTCGGTGCCGACGAGTATGCGGGCGTCAGAGGGGCGCGGCAACGCCGCAAGGATGGCTTCCAGGGCTTGGGGGCGCAGTTTGCAGGCGCAACCCAGGCCGTGCGTGAAGTGGGTTAATCGAATTTTCGAGTCAGTCTCGATTTTTTCTGTACTCGCCGACCGCCGCAATTGCGCGATCGTATTTGAGATATCATAAACCACCCGGTCAATTTCGCTTTCCGTCGTCATTTTCCCAACCGAAAATCGAAGCGTTCCCATTGCCCACTCGGTTGGCACGTTCATGGCTTCCAAAACGTGAGAAACATCTACCTGGTCGGCATGGCAAGCGGCTCCGGCGGACACGGCAATATGATCCAACTCGGACAATATGGTATTAGCCTCCAGACCATAAAAACTAATACTGAACGTGTTCGGCAATCGGTTTTCGGGATGGCCATTGAGACCAAAGTCCCCAAGTTGTTCGCTCATCCCATTATAAAGTCGCTGCCCCATTTTTTGCAAATGATGATGAATCCCGGCAAAATCGCGGCGGACAATTTCACACGCTTTCCCCAACCCAACAATTTCCAACACGTTCTCCGTCCCGGCGCGTAAATTGCGCTCATGATCCGCACCATGAATTTGTTTTTCGAGCTCGACTCCTCGACGCACAAACAGCGCGCCAATTCCTTTGGGCGCGTAAAGTTTGTGGCCCGCAATCGACAACATATCGACGCCCAGTTCATGAATAAGCACCGATACTTTACCCACCGACTGAGCTGCATCGGTATGCACGGCAATATCAAATCGTTTGGCCAATTCGGAGATTTCCGCAATTGGCTGCAGTGTTCCCACTTCGTTATTGGCATGCATAATAGTGATGAGAATTGTATCCGCACGAATAGCGGATTTAACATCCGCAACATTTACCTGCCCAAATTCATTTACCGGTACATAGGTGATGTCAAATCCTGCCTTTTGCAGATAGCCGCACACCTTTAGAACAGCCGGGTGTTCAATGGCTGAAGTAATGATATGACGGCCACGATTTTGATTTGCATACGCAAATCCTTTTATCGCCAAATTGTTCGACTCGCTGCCGCCCGAGGTAAAATAAATCTCGTCCGCTTGGCAACCCAACAGCCCTGCAACCTGTTTACGCGCCTCCTCAATAGCCCGCTTGGTTTGCTGCCCATACCAGTGCGAGCTGGACGGGTTGCCAAATTGCTCCTCCAAAAAAGGCAACATGGCCTGCTTGACCTCCGGGTCAATTGGAGTTGTGGAATTATAATCCAGATATATTGGTTTCCTAACACTCACGGTCTAAATACTCCGGTTCAAAGGGTTCAAAAATTGAGGCACTCTTTTTTCATTGCTTCTTTAAATCAAATTGGTTATAATTTCCTTTCATTCAGGAGAAAAAACCATGTGGTCTGAACTTTTCCTCGCAAGTCTGTGGGGCGGCATTGTAGCATTGGATACAACCGCCGTTTTTCAAACAATGATCTCCCGTCCAATGGTGTCGTGCACGATCATTGGCTTGATATTGGGAAACGTACAATTTGGATTCACTATTGGAATATTGCTCGAGCTGTTGTACATCAGCGAACTGCCCGTCGGTGCGGCCAAATTTGCCGAAGGAAACGTGGGCGCCGCATCGGCTGCCACCATTGCCATTATTTCACTCGAGCACATGCCAAACCGCGCGGTTTCGATT
>CAYPZM010000180.1:0-9947 GCA_964414825.1 uncultured Cytophagia bacterium
GTTTTTCGCTTCGCTGACCCAGGCATCGGCGTCAAATTGAACCGGATTGAATTGATCCAGCAGCGTGTCGTATTCCTGCTGTGTCAGTCCCGGATTCTCCGGCCAGTTGTGCTGCATACGAATCCATTCCGCGTACATATTGCGGCCCATGGTTTGGCCCTCCCACACGCCGGCAGGCACGCTATACAATCCAAAATGGATAAACATGCCGAACCGGGCGTCGGTAAACCAGTCCGTTTTGGTATTGGGTGCCGAATACACAAGCTGAGTTGCGATTAGAAAAATTGCAGATAGCAAGCGGTAGTTCATAATGTCTCCACATCAATTTGGGTTGAGATTGTGAGGTTAACGTATGATCCGTGGGAATGGGTTGGAATGTCACGTGTAAATTTTGCATGAATAAATGTAGGGCTCAAATCCTCTAATAACAAGAAATTTTCGGCTTTGCTCAGATTAAAGAATTCGAAAAAACAGTTGAATATTTGTCGCATCCTGCGTAAAATTCCTCCACAACATTGCCAATAGTCACTCACCTTTTACACATTTATATGACTGAAAACACCACACAATCCGAATTCTTACGCCACGAATACACCGCCCGAATCAACCGGGTTATCGATTATATTGAACGTCATATTGATGAAAAATTACAGTTGGACACGCTTGCGCGCGTGGCCAATTTTTCGCCCTATCATTTCCACCGCATTTTTGCGGCTATGATGGGCGAGACGTTGAATCACTTTATCAGTCGTGTGCGGCTGGGACGAGCCCGGGCCGCGCTGGTGCAAAATCCGAAAAAAACAATAACTGAAATTGCCCTGGATTGCGGTTTCTCCAGCTCGGCCACGTTTGCCCGCGCATTTAAAGAAGCGTACGGCATCAGCGCCAGCGAGTGGCGACAGGGAAATAGCAAGAATTGCAAACCGGAAAGCAATGTGAATCAACTGCTCCGCAGCTATCGCAAAGCATTTCAGGTATCCTCCATGTATATTGATCCTGTCAACAAACAACAAACATGGAGGATAAACATGAAACAATCAGAAACAGCACTAAACGCGGATGTGCGCATTCAAGAGTTGCCGGAAATGAATGTCGCATACGTACGCCACATTGGCCCGTACGCCGGCGATGAGCAACTCTTTGAACGCCTGTGGGGCACATTGTGCAAGTGGGCCGCCGCACGTGACCTGCTCGATTTTGAAAACAGCACATTCTTGTCAGTCTATTACGACGACCCGGATTTGACCGAAGAGAGCAAACTGCGTGTGGATGTGTGCATGACGGTTCCGAAAGGTACGCCGGTCGAGGGCGAGATCGGCACCATGACTCTACCCGGCGGCAAATACGCCATGGCAAAATTTGAGATCGATGCGACGCAATTTCGCGACGCCTGGGCGGCGGTGTACGCCGGCTGGTTTCCAGAAAGCGGCTATCAGCCCGATGACCGTCCGCCGTTTGAGCTCTATCTCAATGATCCCAAAGAGCATCCGGAAGGCAAGCACATCGTCGAGATTTGTGCACCAGTTAAGCCGTTGTAATTAATAACCCTGTCAGGATTTAAAATCCTGACAGGGTTTCCTACGTTTTCGCCCCAATCACATACAACCGCATCAAATGCAATTCCGCATACGAAATCCGTCCGTTTAGCGCGTCGAACACCGGCGCCAGTCTGTCCGTGCCCAAGCGATCAAAGGCATCCAATACCTCTTGCTGTTCTTCAGGAGAGAGAGCAACCTCTTGCAACAGCGGCTCCACAGGAATAGAGTTGCCGCTATACACGTAATCCAGCAAATGCCGAATGATGGTTTGTTTTTTCACGCCGGATTCCTGCACCATCTCGCTGATGGATCGGCCTTCACAATACGCTTCGCCAACCTGCTGATAGCGTCGTTTGCCGGGCGATTTGGGAACCGGCTTGGAGGAGCTGTATTTTGGCTTTTCACTAATTTGATTTGCTTCGCAATAGTCTCGAATGAGCCGCATAAACACATTGCCGTATCGGTTCAGCTTGGTTGTGCCAACGCCGCCAATGGCGAGAAAACTGTCACGCCGAATGGGATGGTGCGTGGCCATTTCAATTAAAGATCGGTCCGAAAAAATCACATACGGCGGCACATTTTGGCGATCCGCGATTTCTTTGCGTTTGCTGCGCAACATTTCGAATAAGGCTCGATCATAGGTCAAGTCGGTTTGAATGCCGCTGGACACGCGTTTTTCCTGCAACCGACCAAAGACTTTTTTGTTTTTGAACAACACAGCCGCGCCTTTTTCGGTGATTTTCAGGCTGCCGTAATCCAGGTCTTTATACAGCAAATCCAAAGACAAAAACTGTCGCGCCAAAGTCATCCACTCCTGTTTCGAATATTCCTTACCAACCCCATAGGTGGACAAATGGTGATGCCCAAAATCGATGACCTTTTTGTTTTCCGAACCGCGCAGCACATCGATAATGTGATTTGCCCCGAACATCTCTTTGGTGCGTTTGACGCAGGAAAGAAACTTTTGCGCTGCTACCGTAATGTCCACTTGCTGCTTTTTCTCTTCTACGCAATTATCGCACATGCCGCAGTCGCGTTTGGTGTAGTTTTCGCCAAAATAGGTAAGCAGGGGCGCGCGGCGACAGGCGTCGGATTCGGCATAGCGGATCAGCGCTTCCAAATGTTGGAGGGCGTTGCGACGGTCTTGCGGGTCTTCTTTTTGGTCGATAAAATAGCGGATTTTCTGCAAATCGCCGTAACTGAACAGCAGCAGGCAATCAGCGCGCAAGCCATCACGACCGGCGCGACCGATTTCTTGATAATACGACTCGATGTTTTTCGGCAAATCGTAATGAATGACAAACCGCACGTTCGGCTTGTTGATGCCCATGCCAAACGCAATGGTGGCAACAATGATCTGCACATCATCGCGAATGAACAGCTCTTGATTTTTTTTGCGTTGCTCATCCGGTAATCCGGCGTGATAGGGCAGAACCGAGTATTTATGCGCATCGAGAAAATCCGCCAATTCATCAACCTGTCGTCTGGAAAAGCAGTAAATAATCCCGGACTGATTGGGATGCTGCTCCAAAAACTGCATGGTCTGCCGCGCCGGATCGGTTTTGGGCACCACCTGCAGAAACAGATTCTCGCGATTAAAACTGGCGACAAACTCGTTGGATTTGTCAAAACTCAACGACTGCATGATATCTTTTTGCACTCGCGGCGTAGCCGTGGCGGTAAGCGCGATACACACGGCATCGGGAAATTTTTCGCGCACGGCTACAAGTTTGCGGTACTCGGGCCGAAAATCGTGGCCCCATTCCGAAATACAGTGCGCTTCGTCAATGGTCAGGCAGTCGACATTTTGGGTCTTTAGCAGATTGAACATTCTTTCGGTGAGCAATCCTTCCGGTGCCACATATAACAATTTTAACTGACCCGCGCTAACCTGCCTAACGATCTCCGCATGCTCTTCCGGAGCCAGCGAGCTGTTCAAAAATGCAGCAGCCACACCCACGGCTTGTAGCTGCTCCACCTGATCTTTCATCAGCGAAATAAGCGGCGAAACGACCACGGTGAGCCCCTCAAACATCAGCGCCGGAACCTGATAGCACAGCGACTTGCCGCCGCCGGTGGGCATAATCACCAGGGTGTCGCGCTTGGCGAGCACGTTTTCAATAATATCCTGCTGTAGCGGACGAAACTGATCGTATCCGAATGTGGATTTTAAAAGTGCTTGTAAAGAAGCTGGCATGACTTGAATGATATAGATTTTGTATTAACGAATTAAGGTGCTGAACGCGCCTGCTGCAAATCAATGTTTTATCAAAATTTGTTTTACTTAATAGCAAGCACGTTCTGCAGTTGAACGTAAAATATGAAATTGTTCAGACGAAAGCAATCAATGAAGATTGTCAAAACGGGTAATCGAGTCAAGGCACCACAGTAAAAATCAACCGTACGTAGGAAGCAAGCGCCGGTTTGCCTCGATCCCGGACTTTTAAAATGATATGTACGGTACGAGGCTCGTTAACGCTTGGCGCTTTAAAGCTGGTGGTTTCGCTATATGGATTTTCGATGTTCACCATTCCATCGCAAGTCCCGGCTTCTTGAAACTGCCACCATCTGTAGGAAAACCTGTCCTCGTCGGGATCCATAGTTCCTTTTGCATTTAAGACTATGGTTAGGCCGGCCTGGACGGTCCTGTCGAGCGGCCCGTCGATGTTTATGACAGGTTTATGATTGGCATCCTCAAAGTTCTCGGCAACACACCAATCCATTCTGGCCTGAAAGTCGCGATTCGCATCTTCAATCCATCGTGTGTATGATCCCTCCGAGACATCTGCATACACATTTTCAAAATCATCAACTTTGTAAAATCGTCCGCCCCATCCGCCAAACGTGGGATCCTCGTAATTACGTAATCCATTTTTTAGGGCCCACAAAAATGCCGGCGAGTCTCCCTCGCTAACATAATCCTGTGGGTACAACGCGCCCAGTGGACCGTGATTCTTTTTCACCTCGTTCTCGATAAACGCATACGTAAACGATTGGCTACCATAATTCCAGGATCCATTAAAGTAATGATCGAGTAACATGGTTACTTTGGGATGGTACTTTTCAATATAATTGCCGGCGCCATCCTGGTACCAAATGTTGTGCATCACGGCTTTTGACACAGCCCGGCCGTAATCGTCGGGATACTCGGTCTTTAATTTATAAAACGCTCGCGCTGCGGTATTGCCACCGCCCCAGGCCTGTATGTAAACCGGCCGGGGATCGTCCTCCAACAAAATATCAACGATCTTGTCCGATCCCGGTGTATCCGGCCAATCGTCCGGCATGATCTGTACATTGGAGCCAGGTCGTCGGGCCGGAGAATTCCGGTCAACAACGAGATGATTGGGGTCTTCATCGCCCACATAGCTTTTTCTCCGGATTTCATCCGCAGTCGGATACTCGGGATCGTGTTTTATAAGATTGGGATACACGCTCTCGTAAGCATCAAGCTGTTTTTCGTACCAATCTTTTGTGCTGTGACCTTCTCGTTGATAAACCGAATTGGTTTCAATGATAGCAGCCAGATCAACGTCGTTGGTATAGAGTAAAAACCGTACCATGGAACTACGGTCATCGATTTCGCCGTCTGTCATGACAATGACTCTTGGTTTCGTATCTTTATTCTGCGCTGACGCGTTCACAGCGAAAAACAACGACAGGAGACACAGGATCAGGAATGTTTTCATTATTTTCCTCTCGGCATGAGTTATTTTGAAACTAGACTGCCGTTTAATCGCTTTTTAAAATAACATCTGTAAAGTGAAAAACAAGCAAAGAATGAAAACTATACAAGCTCTAAAATGACCATTATGAAAAACGCCACCCCATTTAGCATTATGTATTTTGAATTCATTTTTGTATATTGTGCCTCACGCTTCCCCATAAACCTGGAGATGTCGCATGTACAAAGCGCTTTTAATTATATGTTTGCTTGCGGCCCCACTGCTATTTGCCGCAGATGCCGATAGTTTGGTGTTTCAGGAAACCGATGGTTTGGTAGCCGGCGAAGCCGAGCATTTTAGCCTCCAAACCAAAACTAATGTCCGGCAATGGTATGTTTTTAGCGAGGAAAGTTCGCCCGGCATCGTGGCGGAAATTTTTGAACAGGCGGTCGCTGAAAAGAAAGATAAACAAATTCTCGATCGTTTGACGCAGCATTATTACGACATTCGCGAGGGTGTCGGTGTTCACAAATCGCCCGAGGTGTACGGCGCCTTTCCAACCGATCCCTATTCGCACACGCCGAGTTTTTCCGGCGTGCAACAGCCGGGCATGACCGGTCAGGTCAAGGAAGATATCCTGTCGCGTTTTATGGAATTGGGCGTCAGCGTCAACGACGGCGCGCTGGCGTTTTCCGGTGAGCTGCTCAAAGCAGCTGAATTTCTCGATGCTCCGGCCGTTTACACGTTTTATGATCAGGCCGGCGAGGAAGAACAGCTCGAGCTTGAGGCGGATACGCTGGCGTTTACACTTTGCCAGGTTCCGGTTGTTTACCACAAAGCCAAAAAGTCCAAGATGATCGTGCAGCAAAACGGCCGGTCTGTTGATTACGATGGATTACAACTCGATACCGAAACGAGCAGCAAAATATTTAATCGCACCGGCGAGATCACGAAAATTGATGTGTATCTGGCGCCGGCGCAATAATGTGAATCGATGATTAAAAAAGCGGCTGTTGTTGAACAAGCCGCTTTTTTTATACCCGAATCAAAGGGAATGTCGATTTTAGTTAATTCACCCGAAATCCCACATAGAACCGCCGGCCGAATGTCGGACCCCAAATCAACGACGAATCGAAATAAGAACTGAACGGATCGTCCCAGGCGAGAATGGGATTATCCTGGCGGTAGCCGGTCAAATTTTCAACGCCGGCGTACACTTCCCAGCTCTCAAATTTTCGTTTTACCTGCATAAACATCAACGCATAACTCGGCGACTCGTCCCCGAGCTGGTATTTTTCTGGATTCATGCTGGTGTTCGGCAGCCGCGAGGCGCCGTTAAACTGGGTGGTGAGATCAAACTGCCAGGTTTTGTTCGGCGTGGTGTACGACAGCACCAGCAAGCCCTTGTAGGGACTGTTGAGCGGCAGGGATTTCAGCTCGCCCAAATAGGTGGTTTTCACATCGTTATAGCGCACCGCGGTGGTCACATCAACGCCGCGAGCGACAGTGGCGGAAATTTCGGCCTGGGCGGCGTTCGAGTACGAGCGGCCGTCCAGGTTGTACAGATAGATGTGCCGCGCACTCTGCTCCATGTCCACCACCACCTGGTTTTGAAATTCGGTGCGGTATAAATCCAGCATTAGCGTCGCCGGCTTGTCGGCGCCGATGACAAAATCCCGGGTAAATTGCACCCCAACATTCCAGGCCTGTTCGGCGTCAATATCTTCCACAAACACCAGCTGGCGGGAACTGGCCAGAATCGCCGGATTGTCCATAAACACATGCGGATTGCGATAGCCGGTTCCGGCGGAAAGACGGACGGCGGTTTTTTCGGTCGGCCGGTAATTGAGATGCGCCCGCGGCGTCACAAAATCGCCAAAGCGGCTGTGGCGGTCATAACGCACGCCGGCCATGGCGGTGAGTTTTTCGCTCGGCTGAAAGGTATATTCTCCGAACACGCCGGGTACCCGTTCCGAGGTGTCGTATTCGTCGGCGCGATAGGTCTCTTGCCGATCATCGTACTGGTACGAAAGACCGGTGGAGATTTTATGGTTTGATAAATTTTTGTTGAACGTCAAATTGGCGTAAAAACTCGACTCGTCGCCGTCATACGTTTTTGAACCCCAAAACGACTCGATATTGTGTTGAAACGCCGAGACGATCAACCCCAAACTCGAACCCCGTTCGTCGAGCATCAACCCGCCTTTGGCAAACACTTCGTAACGGCGGATTTTGCTCTCCGAGCCGTAAAGTCCGACCGACTGCTGCGGATCGTCAAAATCGTAATCCATTTGCCCGCCCTGCCGGTCGTCATGAATCAGCTTGACGCCGAACTGACCGCGCAATTTGTCGCCGACGTATTTCCAGCGGTTCATGATATTGAACTGCTGCACGAGCGGCATATCGATGAATGTATCGTCATTGGTGTCCCAGCGGGTTTGGTGATAGGTTCCAAACGTAAGCAGCATGGTGCTGAATTTTGGGCTGAACTGATGCGCGCCCAACACCGCAACATCGGTTTTGCCCATGGAATTGACATAGCCGTTGACGGCAATCGGCTCTGACGTATCCGGCTTTTTCAGCTCAACGTTGATCTGCCCGGTAATCGATTCGTGCCCCGTGGCCACGGACGCCGTGCCCTTGGAAATGTTGACCGATTCCATCCAGAATCCGGGCACGTATTCCAGCGAGAACGGATTCACCAATCCGCGCATCACCGGCTTTTTCTCGATCATCGTCTGGGTGTAAAATCCGGCCAGTCCCAGCATTTTGATGCGCTTGGCGCCGCTCACCGCGTCGCTTTGCTCCACATCGACCGAGGCGGTGGCTTTAAAGCTCTCGGCCAAACTGCAGCACGCCAGCCGCGTCAGCCCATGGCTGGAGATGGATTCGTTATTGATCGCGACGTCCATATCGTGCAGCGTGTGCGGTTTTTCGGCATGCACATGCACGTCGTCCGTTGAACGCAGTGTTTTCAAATACACCACCAGATTGTTGGCATCATGATCAACACGCAGCGTATCGTTTTCATAGCCGACGTAATTGATGACCAGATCGTGCTCGCCGGCTTCCGGGCGATGGATGTCGAAACGGCCGTCGCCGTCCGTGGCGGCGCCGACCGTGGTGCCAAGCCAAAAGACATTGGCCGCGGCCAGCGCCACCGTGTCCACATGGCCGTGGCCCCGCTCCAGGCCGTAAACCGCGCCGTTTAGGTGGTCGTGGTGGGGATCAGGGAGATGCTCTGTTTGAGCAAAAGCATTGCTAACGATTGCAAGACTGATAAAAAGAAATAGGCTCTTCATGTGTTTCCTCATTTGATGGGTTCCGGGCAATACGCCTGTATGTTCGTTATTCATTCCCGTCCGTGCCGCTGACCCGAATGCACTATGCATGAGAGCAATAAAAGCAGGACGTTACAGAATGTGAACGGGATTAAAAAAGTATAGCTGTCGAGACGTTTGTCTCCGGGGTATTAAATCAAAAGAGGGAGATTGAGCTGAAAAGACGGATCGGCCGTCAGCAGGGCAATGCGGTAAAAGGTTTGGTGAAATCGAGGATAAACAACAAGCACATCGCATGCGGTATCGGGAATCTCCGGCAGATCAACCGCGAGCAGCAGGGACTCGCTTTCCAATTGCGCAAAGGTATACTGAATTTCACAGCAGCCCGGATTTAGTGTTGTGTCGCCGCGGTTGGCATGTTCATTCGCCGACGGCTCTCCGGAAAAGCGACACACCGATTCATGACCGGGATCTGATCCGGCATGACAACAATTATTTTCCTGCAAAGGGGTGTTTTCCGCCAACAGGCAATAATGCTGCATGCTGCCGACCCCTACACCGGCCGCAACATAGAAAATCAGTACAATTGTGATGAATGCTTTTTTCATAATATCCTGAATTGATGACGGATTGAATATAATGATTTTTAAAATACTTTCAAGGGAAAAAAGTTCCGGTGGTAGCATATCCCCGGAGCTGTCTCATTTTAAAAGCATTGTCTTCCGAAACTGCATGTCCCGGTTGCTGGATAATTTTAACTCATACACCCCACTCGGCGCGGGATGGCCGCCGGCGTCAGTTCCATCCCAGACAACGGCATGCTGCCCGGCTGATTTTTCGTCGTTTACCAACGTCCGAATCTTGCGGCCCACCATATCAAAAATTTCCAACCGAACCCGGCCCGCCCAGGCAAGCTCGAAACGGATGCGCGTCTGCGCGTTAAACGGATTGGGATAATTTTGATAGAGAATGCAGGACGACGGTTGCGCCGTTGAGGAATGATTCGCCACTGCGCCGGCTGGTTTTTCGAGTTCGAGCCGCATCACAAACACATTGTAATCAAACCAGCGGGACATCAGAAAATAGACCACCTCGCCGTCATTTTCGATATACGTTTCGTGCATATAGGCGCCGTACAGTCCGGGATAGGTTGCCGCGCCAACCACCGCCAGCGGCTCGCTCCAGGGACCTTGCAGTTCCGGCGCCTGCCGCATCTCGATTTGCGCCTTGTTTTCGTTGAGGTACATCATCATCCAGCGCCGCAAATACGGATTCCATAAAACAGAGAATTCCCCCACCGGCGGCCCAACCAGGGTGACGGCATCGTTCTCGGTCTCGCTCCAGTTCGAGCCGGTGTAATAACGGTACGCCGTTTGATTCAAAATATCGTAAAGTCCGACCCGCGCCAGTTTAACCCCGCCATAGCGGCCTGCCGGAATGCCGAACACATAGAGAAATCCGTC
>CAYPZM010000181.1:0-9944 GCA_964414825.1 uncultured Cytophagia bacterium
ACGTCCTCAAACTCCAGGTCCGGTAAAATCGCGGTTACAAATCCTAATTGCATAACTGCCTCCTTTCAAGGGGTTTACATCTCAATTTAATGTGCGACTTTTTGTACTGTGCAATTACTTTTTAGCAAAACCAAGTTCGCACGTGGCGCCACGGAGTGGAAACGTACTGTTGCTGCTACGCTGCTTCCAACATAGCTAAACCGCAAATCGAAAATTAATTATGTCTCCATCTTGAACCACATATTCTTTACCCTCCAGCCGCATTACGCCATCGGTTTTGCATTGTGGCAAAGACTTGCGTTTGATAAAATCATCAAAATGTACCACCTCGGCACGGATAAAGCCGCGCTCAAAGTCGGTATGAATAGCGCCGGCGGCTTGCGGTGCTTTGGTGTGCTGTTTGATGGTCCAGGCGCGCACCTCATCCTCGCCTACGGTAAAAAAAGAGATTAATCCCAGCAGATCGTAAGATGTGCGGATGAGTCGTCCCATGGCGGATTCGAGGATTCCCAACTCGTCTTGGAAATCTTTGGCTTCTTCTTCGGAGAGCTGCTGAATTTCCATTTCAATTTGCGCTGAGATGGCTAGCACCGTAGCATGAGGATCATCAAGATAATCTTGGAACGGCTCAAGCACCTTGTCTTCGTTTTGAATGTCGGATTCGTCAATATTCACCACCACTATAAGCGGCTTTTGTGTGAGAAACTGGTAACCACGAACCATCATTTTTTCGTTTTCCGACATATCAAGAAAACGAAGTGGTTTTTCCTCTTCCAGATAGTCTTTGCACTTTTCCAACAAGGCAAACTCGCGCATGTCTGCATCGGTTTTTTTCGATTTCATTTGTCGCTGTAATCGATCCATTCGATTTTCAACAATACCAAGATCGCTAATGATAAACTCTGCCTCGACATTTTTAAGATCGCGCAACGGATCGATCGAATTTTGCGGATGCGGAACCAGATCGTTTTTAAAATTTCGAACCAGAACCAAAATCGCATCCACCATCCGAATTTGTCCGAGAAACTGATCGCTAAATCCGCCTTTTTTTTCCGACGCTCCCAATCCGGCCAAATCAATATACTCTACTGTGGCCGGGGTTTTCTTTTTTGGTAAAAAAATATCATTCAAAATGTTTACGCGCACATCCGGTACATTAACAATAGCGCGATGTGCTTCGGTTTTGCCAAACGCTGCGGTATCCACCTGTGCGCCGGTGAGCGCATTAAACAACGTGGTTTTTCCGGAAAGCGACAAGCCAACAATGCCAATTTTCATCGATACCCTTTTGTTATTTAATGAATAAGTGCTGAAATATAATTGTTACCTGTGTAATTCTCAAGGAAAAGTACTTTGGAATCGGTTGAATTTTGCCTATTTTTAAAGGTTCAATTTTACAACAGAACCAAGGATAAATACATGGGTTTACGAAAAACAACGGGCTCTATCGTCTGTCCCAATTGTGGAAAATTGGTCTCCGCTAACGCCAAGCAGTGTATTCATTGCGGTAAAAAAAATCCGGGATTGTGGGGATATGGCTACTATATCCAAAAAATACTCGGCGCCAATGGTATGGTGCCCGTCATTACCGCAGTTAGTATTGGGCTGTATGTTGTAAGCCTTTTGATTGATCCTTCGGCCATTTTCCAAATGCAAGGCATGCTCGGTTTTCTTTCGCCCAGCGGCGAGGCGCTGAATAATCTGGGCATGACCGGTACATTTGCCATGGCGCGAGGGCGCTGGTGGACGCTCATTACTGCCATTTATCTGCATGGCGGCGTGTTGCACATTTTATTTAACATGCTGTGGCTTAGACAGTTAGGCCATATGGTTGAGCATCTGTACGGTACTGCGCGCTCCTTTCTTGTTTTTACGCTGGCTGGTGTAACGGGATTTTTGGCGTCTGACCTTGCTGGCATCCCCTTTACCATCGGGGCTTCCGGCTCCATCTTTGGGTTGCTTGGCGCGCTGGTGTATTATGGACGAAAACGCGGTGGCAGCTTTGGCGCGGCCATTTATCGCCAGGTGGGTACATGGACCATTGTGTTGTTCATTTTTGGATTTTTGATGCCAGCCGTAAATAATTTGGCGCATGCCGGGGGATTTGCGGGCGGTGTTTTGGGGGCCTATTTGTTCGGCTTTCAGGAAAGAAATGCTGAAACGCAAAATCACCGATTGGCGGCGTTGGGTACGAGTCTTTTAACGATTGTTTGCTTTTGCTTGGCGATTTACACATGGTTGTTTGCGTAATTGGAAAATCGGGTGATGAATTTCACCCGATTGCGATGCTATTTTTGCAATGATTTGGTGACGCTGTCGATCATTCCGTATTCTACAGCTTCCTGGGGGCTCATAAAATAATCCCGATCTGTATCCTTTTCGATTTTGTCCATGGGTTGGCCGGTATGTTTGACGAGAATTTCGTTAAGCAGTTTTTTTGTGCGCATCATCTCTTGCGCCTGGATTTTGAGTCCCGATGCCGGCTGAATAATTTGCCCGCCCATCATGGGCTGGTGAATCATCAAACGGCTATGCTTCCAAGCCGAGCGTTTGCCTTTGGTACCGGCGGCCAGCAGCAGCGCACCCATACTGGCGGCCATGCCCATGCACACGGTTCGCACATCACTTTTGATGTATTGTATGGCATCGTAAATGGCCAGCCCGTCGTTCACTGATCCGCCTGGCGAATTGATGAGAATGGCAATGTCCTCATTGTTCAGCGAATCCAGATAGAGCAAGCGTTTGACAATATCGCTCGCCGACTCGTCATCCACCGTATCCCACAAAAAAATGGTACGATCCTCCATAAATTTTTGATTGATCTCACGCCCGCCGAGCAGTTTTTCGAGTTCTTTTTCCATCATTGTCTCCAAGTTTACAGGTTTTGGTTTTCACAACGATGAAACGAAATTCTGTGTCAAACTATTTCACAATCCCGGAGCTGTTTTGACATATTTGTGAAAAAGTCACACCTCCTCCTGGCTCACATACAAATACCGCTTTATCTTTTTCGTCGGCGTTTTTTCAAATGGTTCGGGTTGTTCGATGAGTTTGTTCAAACGCGAAAAGGAGGAAACATTGGCATTGACTTGTTTGCGCAGGTCTTCCAGTTTTTGCTGAATGTGCTGGGCAATTTGTGATTCGCTGAGTTTGCGGGTTTTGAATTCTTTGTCGAGCTCTTCGTAATTCAAGTGCACGCGCGCCACCAAATGTCCATGCTCTTTATAGACTAACGACTCTAACACCAAATCGGATTTGTTGATAATCGATTCAATTCCTTCAGGATAAATATTTTCGCCGCTAGGCCCTAAAATCATGTTTTTCAATCGGCCTTTGATGTACAGAAAACCATCCTCATCCAATACACCCAAATCGCCGCTGTGGAACCAGCCTTCGGCATCAATCACTTCGGCGGTGCGCTCCGGATCGTTATAGTAGCCCTGCATCACATTTTCGCCGCGTATGCAAATCTCACCTTCGCCAGTGGCGGGATTCGGATTGACGATCCGAACCTCGACTCCCGGTAATGCCGGACCTGTAGAACGATAGCGGGTCACGTTTGGTGAGCAGCCGGCAACAATCGGCGAGGTTTCGGTCAGCCCATATCCAATGGCATAAGGAAACCGACCTTCCCGCAAAAACAGCTCCACATCGGGTGCCAATAATGCGCCGCCAATGCCAAAAAAGTGCACCTCGCCACCAAACATCTTGAGAACTTTTTTTGCCGCCATCCGGTGCAAGCGTTTGCGAATGGCGGGTTTGCTGTACAGATAGCGCATTAATGAGGAGCTTGTAAATTTGGGCAAAAGGCGCATTTTGTAAATTTTTTCCATGATCAATGGCACCGTTAGCATTATGGTGGGTTTGACTTTTTGCATGGCCGGCAACAAGACCCGCGCCACCGGCGGTTTGTCGAGGTAATAAATAGATGCGCCTTGCAGCATGGGAATGAGAAATCCCACCGTGTTTTCATAGGTGTGCGACAACGGCAAAACAGAGAGCAGCCGGTCATCGGAGGTTACTTTTTGAATTTTAATGGTTGCCAGAGCATCAAAAACCAAATTCTTGTGAGTGAGAACGACGCCCTTGGAGTGCCCCGTGGTGCCGGAGGTATAAATAATGGATGCAATGTCCTCCTCCCGAACGTCCTGCGGTAGACGCCGAGCCATTTTTAGCGCTGCTTCTTTGAGTTTGGCATATTCGCGCTGGCCATCACGTAATACATTTTTAAGGCGCTCCACTCGAGTTTCTGCAGATATGACACTAAAGTCTTCTATTAGAAAAATGGTATGCAGCGTTTCGACGTCCGTGTCTTCAATTTTTTGAAATTGCTTTTCGGAAATAAAAATCGCTTTTGCGCTGGAATGCCGCAAAATGTGCAGCACTTCGTTGGCGTGAAAATCGGGCAAAATAGGCACGGCAATAGCGCCCATGGTGGTGATCGCAAAATAAGCAACACCCCAGTTGGGCTGATTTTCTGACAAAATGGCAACCCGATCGCCGGCGGTAATGCCGCGCTTGTGCAAAATAGTGGACAGGGTATTAACTTGTTCTCCCAATTCGCCGTAGGTCATAGGCTGTTCATCGACCATGGAGAGTGCGGGCAAATTGGCATACAGCTCGACGCTGCGGTTGAACACCTGCTTGAGGGTACGCGGTTCAAGATTTATCATATGGCTCCTTGCAAGTTTACACGTTACTGAATGAAAATCATTTTATATGATACCAACAGAAACAGTGAAAAGCAAGCAGAAACTGGAGCATTTGACACTCGAAATTGTTTGTGTGCAGTTTTAAGAATTGGAATGCAACGCTACGCGATTGCCTTCGCTATCCTCAAAATGGGCTACAAAGCCATATTCGCCGATGCTTTGTTTGGGACTGATGACCTTGCCGCCTCTTTCTTTCACTCGCTTTAGTGTGGATTCAATGTCATCCACAGAAAAATAAACCATGCTGCCGGCATGCGACGGCGTGTAGCTTTCGGCCTGCACCAAGGTGCCGGCAGCACCCGGAGCATTTTCATGCATGGGAAACCACGCCATTTTCAGGTTGCCCATGTCTTGCAACGAAAGTTCGGTTTGCAAAACATGCTCGTAAAAATCTTTAGCGCGCTGCAAATCCGTGGCCGGTACTTCGAACCAATTCACCGGATTCTGTTCTGTGGGCATATTTTCCTCCGTATTTAAAAGTGGAAAATATATAACAGCTATAAATGGAAATT
This sequence comes from uncultured Cytophagia bacterium, assembly GCA_964414825.1. Classification (GTDB taxonomy): domain Bacteria; phylum Zhuqueibacterota; class Zhuqueibacteria; order Residuimicrobiales; family Krinioviventaceae; genus CAYPZM01. The sequence goes on from CAYPZM010000181.1 coordinate 5,225, forward strand.
CATTTCTCGTAGTTTGCAGATGACGTACGAGGGGCCAAGGAATACGGAAGATTACAATAATCCCCAGATGACGTGCCACACCACATCGGTCCAAAAGTGGATACTGACAGCGGCGAGAAATCCGGCGCGACGCAAATAATAGGCGGCTGGCAAAGAAACCATGGTATTGAGCAAAAAGACTTCTGCGATCAGAGTCGATGGCAGGGCCGAGATCGATTCTGCGCCAACAATGACCATAACCGAAGGTAGATGTCCAGCCGCAAATGCCAGCGCCGATAAAACGGCAACAATCCAGAACACCGTTTCATGTGCACGGCTTTTTAAAAGGATACGTGAAATGAGCCAGACCCAGAAGGAAATGAAAAACAAGCGGAACATTAATTCCTCGCCAATACCGGCCACAATAGAGGCTACGAGTGAGGTTGGAAACGGCGGATGCGGCAGCGGTCCCATGCCGTGAAATGTGGCAAACAGGTGGTCCAACGGGATAAAAAGAATTCCGATGACAATACCAACAAGCGCAGGCAATTTGAATCGGACTCGGTCGGTAACGGTTGGGTCCAAGAGATCGGGAAAGCCCAGCTTGAGGGCCAGGTGTCGCCCTAAAACTCCGAGCCCACCGTAAACGACAAGAATCAAAAGTGCGCTTGCCAGGGCCGTAACCGGTTTTGAAGGGGGTAATTGGTCCGGCGCGCTTAAATTGGCAAATTCACCTTGAGGCAAAAGCAGATTGAGGGCGGTAAGAAAAGCGATCAAAACAATCAATACAACAAGCAGCGTTAACGAGTTATATTTCATCGGTTTGTTTTCGAATTTGATAAAGAGCTGTGCTGTTGATTCGGCAAGTTGATAAAACATAATAATTCAAAAGGTTCTTTGCAAGATCAAGACGCTTTTTTCACCATTTTTGGGAGTGATTCGAAATGAGGTGAACTAGGATCGTAAAAGTGACCCAAACGGGCTCATGAGGCGGGTAGAGAGATGAACGCAAACATTTAGTTAGAATCCTGGTGATAAAACTGTTCATCTAAAAGACAAGCTTGGTCGGAAAATTCGATCTCAATTGTCGTGTGAATGATGTCCAAAGCAGAGACCATGTTGTGAATCTCTTTTTTGATTTCCAGCACCTGGTCACGTTCAGTCATCGGTTCGACAACCACATGTGTGGTGAGCACGTGATGTTCACCGTCCAACGACCAAATATGCGTGTGATGCGTGGAGACTACATTGGGCAGTTCATTGATCTCTTGCTCGAGTTGTTCAATGCGAATGGAATCCGGAACGCCCTGCATAAACAGGAATGAAGTCGCCTTTAAATTTTTAAACACGTTGAACAACACATACAACGTTATCACAATGGAGAGCAATGGATCAAGAACGTAGAGATCGGCAAACAACAAAACAATAGCAACGATTAAAATGGCAGTCCAGCCGAGCACATCCTCGAGCAGGTGCAGTGCAATCACTCGGGTGTTTTGCGATTTTCCACCACGCAGCCGCAGTACGGCAAAGCCATTCACCATAATTCCCACAATGGCAAACAGGATCATGCCCTGTGCGTGCGATGGTTCGGGATTAAAGATTCGGGGGATGGCTTCCTTTATAATCAGCGCCGAGCCGGTAAGCAGCACCAGCGTATTAATGAGCGCGGCCAGCAGCGAAAAACGCCGATACCCATAGGTAAATTTAGCATCGCGTTCGCGATTGGAATATTTGTCGAGATACCAGGAAAGGCCCAGCGAAAAACTGTCGCCCAAATCGTGAATAGCGTCCGAGAGAATGGCGAGGCTGTTGGTCCACAGGCCGCCGATAATCTCGAACACGGTAAATACCAGATTGAGAAAAAACGCCAAACGAATGTTCCGCGTCGATTGAGACGAATGCTGATGCGAGTGTGCCATAGATTCAGTTTCATTTTGACCGATTAATCAACTTTGTAAACAATGACGGTTTCTCAAAAAATCCTAAGGATTAAACCGACCCAAAGGAGCTTGGCCGAACTTGACGTGTTGTCGATTCTTTGGCCGTCCAGCTAAACAGCACGGGCAGCACAATAAGCGTCAACAAGGTTGATGTGATCAGCCCGCCAAGGATTACCGTTGCGAGGGGCGCCTGGATTTCATTCCCGGGCTTGTCGCCTGCAAATGCCAGCGGCGTTAGCGCCAATCCGGTGGTGAGCGCGGTCATCAAAATCGGGCTGAGTCGTTCCAAGGAGCCATTAATGATGGCTTGTTTGACCGAGTGGCCGTTTGCCAGTAAATTTTTATAATGTTCTATTAAAATGATGCCATTTCGCACCGCAATTCCGAACAAGGAGATAAAACCGACCAACGAGGCAATGCTCATCACGCCGCCAGTGAGCAAAATGGCGTAAATGCCGCCAATCAGCGCCAGCGGAAGGTTCACCAAAACCAGCAACGATTGTTTGACATTTTTGAATTCGAGAAAGAGCGCTAAAAAAATGAGCAGCAGTGACACGATGCTGAGCATGGTAATGATTCTTGAGGCGCGCTCCTCGCTTTCAAATTGTCCACCAAGCTGATAAAAATAGTTGGGAGGAAGCGTTATGTGTTCCTGGAAAATGGTTTGAATGTCGTCGACAACACTGCCCACATCGCGCCCCGAGACATTGGTTTGCACCACTATTTTGCGCTGCACATTTTCCCGCGACACATAATTAGGGCCGCGGTCGATGTTAATGTCGGCAACCATTTCCAGGGGAATCGTTGCGCCAGCCGGCGTATGGATGAGGCTGTTGCGCAACGCTTGCAAGTTATCGCGGAATGGCTCATCATAACGAACGATGAGATCGTGCTGATTCTGGCCTTCGTAAACTTGAGAAACCGTAGCTCCGAGGAATGCGGTGTGAATGACTTCGTCCATGTCCGCCATGGTTAGTCCGTACAATGCCATTTTGGGACGATTGGCGCGCACGCGAACCTGTGGAATATCCACTTGTTGATCTACGGACAGATCGGCAATGCCCTCAATGCCGCTCATGCGACTGCGTACCTGCTCGGCGAGCGAGCGCAGAGTTTGCAAGTCCTCGCCAAACAGCTTTACCGCAATATTGGCCCGCGTTCCGGAGAGCATGTGATCGATGCGGTGGCTAATGGGCTGGCCAATTACATAAATCGTGCCGGGAAGCAGAGATAATTTTTCACGCAAATCGTACAACAGCTCATCTTTGCTAGTTTCGTTAAAATCGATTTCCGCTTCTATTTCTGCGGCGTGCGATCCGAGCGAGTGTTCGTCCATCTCAGTGCGGCCGGTACGGCGTGTGATTGAGGAAACCGCCGGATTCTCCGAGATCAATTTGACCGCCATCCGTCCAATACGTGTCGATTCTTCCAGCGAGGTGCCCGGAACCGTAGCAATGCTGATGTTTAACGCACCTTCGTTAAATTCCGGCAAAAACGAATGTCCCATAAACGGGAACAACGCCATGGCCGAGATAAAGAGAATTAGGGCAAACATAAAAACCCAATGTCGGTGTGCCAGGCTAAATTCCAGTACCGGCTTGTAAAGACGTTCCAGAATACGCACCACAAAACTGGTTTTGCGCTCGCGGATTGAGACTTTTTTTAGCAGCAACGAGCTGAGTGCCGGTGTCACCGTAACTGCCACCAACAATGAGGCGACGACGGACACCACATAGGCGAGTCCCAAAGGTTGCAGCATACGGCCTTCAACACCGCTGAGGAAAAACAGCGGCAAAAAGACAATCACCACAATAAATGTGGCAATGGTGATGGGCGCACGCACCTCGTTGGATGCGCTGGCGACGACTTGCAAATATTCGCCGCGTTCGGATTCGGGTTTGGCCGCATTCTGGCGTAGCCGGCGGTAGACATTTTCCACATAAATAATCGCATCATCCACCAGAACGCCGATGGCGATGGCCATGCCACCGAGAGTCATGGTATTGATTGATAAATCTAAAAGTTTGAGAAAAATAAATGCACAAACCAGTGACAACGGAATGGCGAGGAGCGATATGAACGACGTTCGAATATTGCCCAAAAATAAAAACAGAATAATTATGACCAAAAACGCGCCATCGCGCAGGGCTACAACCACATTATCCACAGCACGGTCGATAAATTTCGCTTGTTGAAACAGCTCGGTGTGCAGATCGACGCCTGCGGGTAAGGAATCATGAATATCGAGCAACTCGTCAGTCAAGCGTTGGCTGAGTTTGAGCGTATTGGCATCCGGCTGTTTGCTGATCACCACCAGCACCCCCTCTTGCGTATTAACAGATGCCGTGCCGATGCGCGTGGCCGGCCCGATAACGACGCGAGCCACATCGCGCAGCAATATGGGTACATTATTCCGCGTGGCAATAACGGTTTGTTCGAGCTCTGTCAGATTGCGAATTCGGCCCAGACCGCGGATGAGATATTCTTTTCCCGAATGCACATAAAAGCCGCCGGCAGCGTTCATGTTTGCGCCTGCCGCCGCATGATGTACCTCGTGCAGGGATAAATCATATTTTAATAACAGATTGGGATCTATCAATACCTGGTATTGCTTGACCTCGCCGCCGTAAACTTTGACTTGTGCCACGCCAGCAACCGCAAGCAATCGACGCCGAATATCGTATTGTGCCAATGTCCTCAAATCCATCAACGACAGCGAGTCCGAGGTCAAGCCCACGGTCATAATTTCACCCATAATCGACGTGACCGGCGCTAAAACCGGCGCATCTACGCCTTGC
>CAYPZM010000182.1:0-9902 GCA_964414825.1 uncultured Cytophagia bacterium
ATTGCGGCAGCGCCAAATCGGATTATCTTACACTCACCAGTTTAAAAATTTATGATACCGAAACGAAAAAGACACGGACCTTGAAATCCGGTGTCAACAGTCAGCTTTCCTGGTCGCCGGATGGCCAATCAATTTTATACAGCCGAAAAAAGCGCACCAAACATCAATCGAAATTTAATGATTTATTTGTGCTCAATGTCTCAACCAAAAAAGAAAAGCAGCTCACGCAAGCCAAACGCGTGGTCGATCCCAGTTGGTCGCCCGATGGCGAATCCATCGTTTGTGTGGTTCAATCCGATGGCACGGACAATTTAATGTTGCTTGACAAATCTGGCAACGAGCTCGAGCGGCTGACACAGTTTAAAAATGGTGAAGGGGTGTACGTGCCGCAGTTTTCACCGGATGGTTCGAAAATTGTTTTTTCCCAAGCCCGTAATCACGGTCGCGATGTTAAATGGCTCGATGTAGCTTCGGGACGCATTTTTGATGTTTTTGCCAATCAGGGTGATGCGCGTGATCCCAGGTTTTCTCCGGACGGAAATCAAATTTATTTTTCCTGGGATAAATCCGGAATTTTCAATATCTACAGCAGTGATTTAAACGGTGAGAATCTTCAGCTATGGACCAACGTTGTTGGTGGCGCTTTTATGCCCGCTGTTCATTCAAGCGGCAAACTTGCCTTTTCAATTTTTGATAAAGATGGTTACAAAATTTCCGTGATATCCGAACCGGAACCCACCAACATCAGGAGCGCAGAATATGTCGAGGCTTGGGACGTAGCGCCCGAATTGCAAAACACCTACGATCCGACACAACTGGTGTCGGTACGCAATTACAACGATAGCAACCTGGAGCCGCTGCCCAGTCAGCCGTATCAAAACACCTATGGCCAATTTGCATTTTTGCCGCGTGTGATGGTTGATTCGCTCAAACTCAAACTCGGAACCTACTTTTACGCCAGCGATGTTTTGGATCACATTTCTGTTCTTGGTGGCGTAGCTATGAACGCGGACAAGGACCTCGATATTTTCGGCCTTTTTGAATACCGCAAACTGCCGCCCACCTTGTTCGCCGAATTTTACTATTTCACCCGCCATGCGCGCCGTAACATTGCGGTGATCGAAGATTATCCGCAGCAATTTCCAGTCGATGTGGATTTCCAGATCATTGAGGGTGATGTTGGTGGCTATTACGACATCAAGGACGACCAGCAGGTGCGGCTCTCGTTTGTGCATTCGCGCTATACCAGCGATATTGATGACTTTTACTATTCTCCGCAAAATATTCAATTTTCCGCGCCGGCAAACACTTATTTTATCGGCAATCACATTCGGTTGCAGTGGGACATCGACAAAGCAGCACGTGGCGTCACTGCCGATATCAATCCTCCGGCTGGTCGCGAAATTATGCTGCGCTATTCGTACGAGTTTAATAAATTTTTTCAAGGTTATTCCACCGAAGACGAAAACATTCTGCCGCAAAAAGAATACACCGATTACAACGTTAACAAAATTGAACTGGAATGGCGCGAGTACATTGGCATGCCATGGTCGAGCAAACATGCGTTGACGGCGGACTTTCGCGGCGGCTACATTGACAGGCCCATCGACAGCTTTTTCAACTTTTTTGCCGGTGGCATGCCCGGTCTGCGCGGCTATCCTTATTATGCCATTGAAGGCCGCAAATTGCTGCTCGGCCGCTTTACGTATCGATTTCCCATTTTCAGCACCTGGCAAAAACAGTTGTTGCATTTGACAACGGATAAATTGTACTTGTCCACGTTTTTCGAAATCGGCAATGCGTTCGATGAAGACAAACTGGAGTTGAGCAAATTTCGTCGTAGCGCTGGCGCCGGTTTGCGGCTCAAACTGTTTTCGTTCTACGGTTTTCCCACGGCATTGGGATTGGATGCGGCGTACAGCCTGGACGAGCATTTGAACGAAAATTATAACGTCCGTTACGGCAAAGAGTGGCGCTATTATTTCACCCTCTTGTTCGATTTTATGGATTAATTTTGAGGAGAGACTGTTGAAATATCTTGTATCTGTTTTAACGTTGCTGATCGGTTCTGGTGTCTTTGCGCAGGACCTGCAGCAGATGATGCGCGAAACCAGTGCGCCGTTGTTTGTGCAGGATGAGCTGGATGAAAATCCATCAACATCAGTGGCCGTAAAGCAAAAAAACCCAAAAGCCGCGTTTTTTATGTCCGCTCTGGTGCCGGGTAGTGGCCAAGTGTACGCTAAATCCTATCTCAAAGCGGCTGCATTTGTGGCGGTTGAAGCAACGGCCTGGGTGCTGCACGCCAATTATCGCGACCAAGGTAAACAAATCGAAGACGAATTCCACAATTACGCCAATACGCACTGGAGCGAGCCGGATTACTGGAAATGGATCGCGCATCAATCCGGCTTGGAGTACAATCCGAACAACCTGGAGCCTTTACGCGATTGGGAACATCAGCATTTCAGCCACGGCTTGCACCGGGATAAGGATCAGCAATATTATGAAATGATCGGCAAATACCATCAATTTAGCTGGGGATGGGATGATTTTCGTGAGAACCACGACATTTCCATCACAACCGGCGAAGTTACGGCGCGTTATAATGAAACCGGGGAACTGAATCCGAACCGAGCCCACTATGAGAGCCGACGCGATGCCAGCAACGACGCGCTCAAGAATGCCACCACCGCCACCACGTTTGCGCTTATCAACCATCTTCTTAGCGCGGTGGATGCGGCGTGGACGACCTCGCGTTACAATAAACGCGTGACCATGAGCCTGCGCCTGGAGCCGATGTATTATGCCTATCAAACCAATACGGCCTTAACTTTACGAGTGAATTGGTAAATGAGTAAACAAACAATTATATCTGCCCTTTTTTTAGCGCTGTTAATTCCGATTTTAGCGAAACCGCATGAACCGATTCCGGCTGTGCAACAGCCGTTCCTTGACTCGGCGTCATTTACAACGTTTGCTCTGTTTCAACAAGCGGAAACAGAGGCCGAGCCGTCGCTCCAACAATCCTCAGAAAAAATGAGCAAAAGCCGTGGCAAGGCCTTTTTTATGTCCTTGTTAATTCCAGGTTGGGGACAACGGTATGCCGGCGCGAATCTCAAGAGCAGCGTCTTTTTTGGTGTCGAAGTGGGCTTGTGGCTCACCTATGCGGGATTCAGAACCTACAGCAACTGGCGCGAGGAAGATTATCGCAATTACGCGGCTACGAATGCCGGCGTTACTCTCGATGGTAAAACTAACACCTTTTTTATTGATGTCGGCAATTTTGACAGCGTTTATGAGCACAATGAATATCGATTACGACAACGCAATACCGTCGATTATTATTATGACACTGAAGCTTATTATTGGCAGTGGCAAAATCAGGCGCACCGCGACAAGTTTGATCAACTGCGCATTTCTTCGGATACCGCGGAGAATCGCGCCACATTTGTACTGGGAACCATTGTCGCCAACCACATCATCAGCGCCATTGAGGCGGTGTGGAGTGTGCATCAATACGAAAAGAATCGAGTGTCGACCCTGGATTGGAATTTGCGTTTTGGTGATGGCCTGCGCCAGCCGACCGTGCATTTCAGCTTGACCAAACACTTTTAGAGATTCAGCTACGTGTATGGTAAAGCTGATATTTCTCCTTCTCCTCTCCCCGATTCTCCTTTTTCTGTCTTATTTTTTATACGATTCCGTTCGCGAATCTGAAAAGTGCGCTGCTTTTTTAGCCGCCTTTGTTCTAATGCTCCTGCTCATTTCAGCCGGAACAATAGTGCTTTTTATCAGCAGCGGTTTGCTTTTGTGGAGTTTGAATGTTCTTGTCGCTTTTTTTTATATTATGTTGATGGTGCCGTGGAGCAAGCCATCATCGTTGCGCATTTCAGACACCATTTTGCCATATGACGAACGCGATATAATGTTTGCCCGCGCACGTTATCGCCCGGGCACGCCAGAGTATGACGACTATTACAAGCGCCATCCCGATAAGCAAAAAGGTGATGATGCTCTACGCGGCTTGCCGGATTTGCTAGAGCCAGGTGGTTTATTTTATGAACGGTCGCAAGCCCTGCTTGCGCAAACCTTTTTTGAAAAAACAGAAGCTTTAATTCCCCAAACCGACGGCCAACAGGCTGAAAGCCAAATTAAAGTGGATGCCGAAACCGCGACGGTGCAGCTCAAACAAAAGGCCAGAGAGCTCGGAGCGATTGATGTGGGCGTAGCCAAGCTGCACCCCGGATTTTTGTACACGCACGTTGGCCGCGGCCCCGGCGGATATGGCTCCCCGATTAAACTTGATCATAAATGGGTAATCGTATTTGCCGTGGAAATGGACGCCGAAACCATGCGCCTGGCGCCGAACATGCCGGTGGTTGTGGAATCATCCAGACAGTACTTGAATGCGGCTAATATTGGCGTGGCGCTGGCCGTTTACATTCGCAATCTCGGCTATCCTGCCCGCGCGCATACCGATGCTAATTATCGACTGATGGTTCCCGCTGCTGCACATGCGGCTGGATTGGGTGAGGTCGGTCGCATTGGTTATCTCATTCATCCGCGTTACGGTGCGCGCATTCGGCTTGGTGCCGTAACAACCAATCTGCCGTTGTTGCCGGATCCAGCCACATCTATTGGCGCTCAGGATTTTTGCCGCATTTGCAAAAAATGCGCCCAAGCATGTCCGGCGGCCGCCATCTCCCATGGTTCCGAAAAATCGGTACGCGGCGTGCACAAATGGTCCACTAACCAGGAAGCCTGTTACGCGCTCTGGCGTCGGTTCGGCACGGATTGTGGGATTTGCATGCACGTGTGCCCCTACAGTCGCCCGGCGACAGTGTCGCATAATGTGATCCGACGAGTCATTCAACGAAATGCCATCATGCGCTGTTTGGCGGTTTGGGCGGATAAAGTGTTGTATCCCATCACCCTGTCAGGGTTTTAAACCCTGACAGGGTGATGTACAGATCGTCCGTGATTTCCATCACGGACATGCAATGCATTCGGACATTCGTCCGAAAGAGTGAGCACACGATAAAAGCACATTGATGTTTTCCAAATAGAACAACCCCTTTTCACACCAAACTCGGGAGACCCTCATGACGTTCTTGTACCTGAATTCCAATCAAATGGGCCACGGCGATTCTACGCTGGGCAAGAAACTCTTGGAAAAATTTCTGGCCAAATTAGCCGAGTCCGATGTGAAGATTGACCTGATCGGCTGTCTTAACGCCGGTATCGAATTAACCACAAAAGGCAGCACGGTGTTGCCGAGCCTTAAAACGCTTGAAGACAAAGGCGCCCGCATTGCCACTTGCGGTACCTGTCTCGATTATCACAACAAACGCGACCAATTGGCCATCGGTGAGGAAGGCAACATGGAAGATACAGTGCACATTATGGCCCTGGCCGACAAGGTTATTCGGCCCTGCTGAGCGGTTTTGATAGGGTCTATCAATCTCACCAAGGTTGTCTGGAATTCAATATCTCCAAACAGGGGCTCGAACAAATGATCGCGACCTTTGTTCTATCGGATGTCCTCGAACATCCATTTCATGTTTTTTGATAGCCTCAATCGTATCAACTCTTTTTTTCTTCCTATTTATCTGCAACCGAATTGGAATTTTTCCTTTATAGCCTGTGTTTTTAACTTGCCTTAACTTAATAGTTTCGACTATGTAACCTTTTACTGGGGAATTCATGCAAAAACATTTTCTGATCTTCTTGTTCAGTGCATTTGTTGTTATGATGTCATCCTGCAATAAACAGCAAATGAAATCACAGTCCGAAAACGTCTCTACCGTTCATCTGTCCAAGGGAGGGGGCTTTACAGGGATTTACAATGGTTATTCTATAACCTCCCAAGGTCAACTGGTATCCTGGCAGCAAACCGCCGCAGGCGAAAAAGACGTGCAAGCCACGGACAAGGTAAAAGCCAAAAAGGTCAAGCCATTTTTTCAACAAATTGAAACATTTATAGAAACCGACTTGGAGTCGCCGGGCAACATGACCACCAAATTGGTATTGCAGCGTCCGGATACCACAGTCACCTGGCTCTGGAATGCGGAAAACACCGACACCGAACCCACCGCAGAGCTGAATGAACTTTATTTGTCCATGTGGCAGTTTTGCCAAAAAAATATCGACTAAACGAGGTGAATCCAATGCGAACAAAATTTTTAATTGTAACTGTTTTGCTGTTCTCCATTACCGCGCTTTTTGCAATAACCACTGAAACGACCACACTGAAAAATGCTCCGCCTTTGGATGCGAATACGTTGCAGCATATTCAAACCAACCTTTCTAAAAATATAATATCGTCGTCTGCGCCTGCCTCAATCCCGAATAAAACCGCGGTTTTTCATAACGCCGTCTCCTCCTGGAAGGGCCAGGCGGTGAATCTCAGGTCCAAATTCCAATCGCATGTTTTACCCAACGCTAAAATCCGCTGGAGTGAACACCAAACTCCGGTGTTTATCGACTTTTCTTCACCTCTTGGCTCAACAACTGGCTTGCAGAAAAGCAGTCCGGGACTTGCCGCGTTACAATTCATCCAAGAGCATGCGGAATTTTTCAAATTGGAAAACCCAGAAAATGAATTGACAATTTCGGACGTGTCCATAGATCGTTTCGGTAAGCAGCATGTCAAGCTGACGCAGCAGTATCAAGACATTCCGGTGTGGGGGCAAGATTTGGTGCTGCACTATAACAAAAATGGCGCGCTGTACGGATTGAATGCTCGATATTCGCCCACGCCGAAATTGAATGTAACCTCCGGCACTTTATCGGCCGAGCACGCTATCCGGTTGGCAAAAGCTCAACTGGAAGGATCTGTGACGTTCGAGACGTTACCTCCATTTTTCCTCGAGCAGCTTGATTATAATGGCCCGACCGCCAAAAAATACATTTGGGTCGAAGGTGCTCAGCCCCGTGTGGTATGGCACGTGCAAATTCGTCCCAATTTGCGCGATAACTGGTACATTTTTGTGGATGCAGAAACGGGAAATATCGTGCAAAAATACAACGCCACCAATTTTGACGGTCCCGTGCAAGGCTCGGGGGTTGATCTTAATGGACAAACACGTATGCTCAGCGTATATTTGGAGCAGGGCGCTTATTACATGATCGACGCATCGCGACCCATGTGGGAAAATGTTCAGCCGAATTTGTTAAATGATCCCAAAGGTGCATTATGGACCATTGATGTCAATGGCCAGAATTTGGATCAAGAAGCCCAGCTTTTCCACGTCACTTCTCCAAATAACACCTGGCAGGACGCGGTTTCCGTTTCCGCACATTATAATGTGGGTGTGGTGTTTGACTATTTTCTCAATACGCATAATCGGCTGTCCATTGACGGCAACGGTTCGACCGTCATTTCGGTTATTCACGTGGCTGACAACGGTCAGCCCATGGATAATGCCTATTGGAACGGCGCCATGATGGCTTATGGTGACGGCAAGAACAGCTTTAAACCGCTGGCCGGCGGCATTGATGTCGCTGCGCATGAGATGTCTCACGGTGTCATCCAGGAAACCGTGGGTTTGGAATACAAATTCCAAGCCGGTGCGCTCAACGAATCGTTTGCCGATATATTTGGTGTTATGGTCGATCGCGAAGACTGGCTGCTTGGCGAAGATATCGTGCTGCCCCAATCCTATCCCAGCGGCGCCATGCGCGATATGGCCAATCCAAACAACGGCGGCGTTACGCTGAGTGATCAGGGCTGGCAGCCGGCTTCCATGAACGAGTATGTAGAGCTCAACATTGACCAGGACAATGGCGGTGTACACATCAACAGCGGTATTCCGAATCGCGCCTGTTATTTGATTGCCCAGGCCGTTGGCCGTGAAAAAACCGAAACCATCTACTATCGTGTGTTGGAGGCGCGCTATTTGAACACTCAATCGACATTTGTGGATATGCGTCTGGCAGCCATTCGTGCGGCCAAGGAGCTCTATGGTGAAAATTCCACGGAAGTTGCACACGTGGCCAACGCCTTTGACACGGTTGGCATTTTGGATGGTACGGGCACACCACCGCCGCCAGATACGCCCGCGGTGCAGGGAGAGCAATATGTGTTGGCTATAGCTTCGGATCCGAACGATCAGAGTTTGTATATTGCGCTTCCGGTCATCGAAATGGATGAAGACATTCAACAACTGACCAGCACAAAGCTCTACTCCAATACCAACAATTCCATTACGGTTTCGGAAAATGGCTTGATTATCTTGTTTATCGATTCCGACAACAATTTGCGCCAATACACGGATGAGGGAGATGTGATTATCGAGGATTCCGGTATTTGGAAATCCATTGATATTTCGCCGGACGGCACGCTGCTGGCGGCCACGTCGCTAAATGAGGACAAGACCATTTATGTATTCGATTTGGTGAGCGGCGGCTCGGCCCGGCAATATACGCTGTTGCGCCCTACCACTCAGGAAGGCATTTACGAGGATATTGTCGTTTTTGCCGATGCTTTGGATTGGGACTTGACCGGAAAATATTTGCTATACGATGCCCTGAACCGCTTTTCGTTGGCCTCAGGCGAAACCATTGAGCAGTGGGATATGAACATTCTCGATGTGGAAAATGACGTCATTCAACCTATTTTTGCGCCGCAGTCCAAAGAGATTAATATTGGCAATCCCACGTTTGCGCAAACTAACGATGCCGTGTTTGTGTTTGATTATATGGATACCGAAAGTCAACAAGCAGCCGTGTATGCACTGAACATTTTTAGTGGGGAGCTGAGCGCGCAGCCCATTGTGGTCAATTCGGCAGCGAATGGTTTTAATCCGGCGCGACCACGGTTTTCTACAAATGATGATTTGATCGTCTACCAAAACGTAGAAGCTGGGTACGCATTAATCAACAAGCAGGCTATCACTCAAGATCGTTTGCATCCCCAAGGTAATCCGGAATCGTATCTAAGCGGCGGTACCAATCCCTATTGGTTTGCTGTTGGCTCGCGTCCGCAAACGGCTGTGCAAAACAAAACATCTGCGCCGCAGGAATTTGGATTGTTGCAAAATTATCCAAATCCGTTTAATCCCAGCACAACGATTCAGTTCCAATTGACAACCGATTCGGATGTGCAACTTTTCATTTACAATTCTCTCGGACAGAAAATTCGCACGCTGATCGATAATCTTCGAGTTGCCGGCGAACATTCGGTTTCCTGGAATGGACAGGATGACGCCGGGAACCCGGTGTCCAGCGGAATTTACTTTTACACGTTAATCGCAGGTGACAAGCAAGAGACTCAGAAAATGATGCTGCTGCAATAGGATGGGTTGAAACCCATCCTACTCGGCCAGAACGAGCTTTATGGTTTCACGAGCATCGGACGTAACCAGCGAACAAAAATAAATACCGCTGCTCAGGGCCTGGCCGTTTGAATCGGTCGCGTCCCAGAAAATATCATGCAATCCCGGAGAAAACAATCCCGTGGACATATTTTTTACTTTTTGTCCGTTCAGATTAAAAATATCCAACTCGATCGATGCCGGTTCGGACAATTCAAAGCGAATTTTTACGTTTTCATTGAAAGGATTGGGAAAACTTGCTAGTCTCAAATTTATTGGAGTGGACATTTGATGGGTGCCAACACGGGTACCCTTTTCCATTTCGCCGATCAACGTCACGACTGAGCGCGCGGGCACGGTATACGTTTGGTCGGCAGGAATGGCCGGATATGCTTTTAGATCATCTTCATTCTTGTTTGACGTGACTATGGGTGTGAATTGAAGGATATCCGTTCCCGTATTCAATCCCTGAATATCAAAATCCACCTTTACATCTTTATCTGCAACATTTACAAAAACGATGATGAGCTGATCCTGTGTTTTATTCAAATATGCCGAACCCATCAAACCAAACTTGTTGTTCGCGCC
>CAYPZM010000183.1:0-9869 GCA_964414825.1 uncultured Cytophagia bacterium
TTTGATATGACCGATGAGGTGAATGTAACATTTTTTTTGATTTTATGCTATAGTTGACCTTTTTAAAGTGGACTCAAATTTTAAATGCTCATACGTGCTGATCAATTAAGATCGGATTGCCGTCCGGATCCACAATAACGATACTTTCGGGCCCGGTTGTGTTTTCATCCGCTTTTTTGTCAATGTCCACTCCTTGCTTGATCAGCTCTCGCTGGATATCGCGGACATCCGCAAAGGCCTCTAACGTGTTGCCGTTTTGGTCCCAGCCGGGATTAAAGGTCAGGATGTTTTGCTCAAACATTCCCTGAAACAGTCCAATGACATGATCCCCATTTTTCATAATCAGCCAATTCTGTGAGGCATTGCCACCAAATTCCTGGAATCCCAGCTTTTCATAGAATAACCTGGATTTTTCCAGGTTTCGAACGGCCAAACTTATTGAAAATGCACCCAGGTCCATAAACTCCTCCGAAAAACTCTACTGATTAACTGAGGCAAACCGTTGCTGCCTATCGCCTTATTCTATATAATCCAATTATCTATTGAAAAATTCAATATTTGACCTTTTTGCAAAATTAATAGCGTGCTCATAACCCGCATCCGCGTGTCGGAAAATGCCCATCATTGGATCGGCATTGAGAACTCGCTCGATGCGTTTGGCTTTTTTTTCCGTGCCGGTGGCCACCAGAACCTGGCCGGCATGCGTCGAGTAGCCGATACCGACGCCGCCGCCATTGTGGATCGACACCCAATCGGCGCCGCAGGCGGTATTGACCATGGCATTGAGCAGCGGCCAGTCGGCAATGGCATCGCTGCCGTCCAGCATGGCCTCGGTTTCGCGATTTGGCGAAGCGACCGAGCCGCAATCGAGGTGATCGCGCCCCATCACCACCGGCGCCTTTACTTTGCCCTGCTTGACCAGCTCGTTCATTCGCAGGCCAAATTCAGCACGCTGACCCAAACCGAGCCAACACACCCGATTCGGCAACCCGATTTGCGGAACGCGATTGCGCGCCAGATCGATCCAGCGATTTAGCAGATGATCATCGGGGAACATTTCTAACACCAGATCGTCGAGAAGACGGATGTCCTCGATATCGCCAGATAAGGCGGCCCAACGGAACGGTCCACGGCCTTCACAAAACAAGGGGCGGATGTAAGCGGGGACAAATCCAGGATATAAAAAATGGCCGTGCGCATCGCGAACTTGCAGTCCCGCATGTTCGGCCTGGGCGCGCAAATTATTGCCATAATCAAACGCGATGGCGCCCTGGTTTTGCATATCCAAAATGGCTTCTGTGTGCGCATAAATCGCCTCGAGCGAACGTTTACGATAATCGGCAGGATCGTTTACGCGCAGGGCATCCAATTCGGTCAATTCGCCGATGGGTACATAATCGAGAAGATCGTGCGCCGAGGTTTGGTCGGTGACCACATCGGGAATAATGTGGCGGCGGGCGAGTTCGGGATAAACTTTAGCGGCATTGCCCACCAAACCCACCGACAGGCTTTCGCCCTTTTTAACCGCATCTTCAACCCAGCGAATCGCATCTTCAAAGTGAAAGGTCATGCGATCGCAATAGCCTTCCTGAATTTTGCGCTCGATGCGTTCGGCGCGCACTTCAACATCCAAAACCACGCCGCCGTTCATGGTAACCGCCATGGGTTGCGCGCCGCTCATGCCGCCCATGCCGGCAGTGAGCACAAATTTACCTTGCAGCGATCCGTCAAAATGGCGTTCGGCCAACGCACCAAGCGTTTGAAAGGTGCCCTGCAAAATGCCTTGTGTGCCAATGTAAATCCACGAGCCAGCAGTCATTTGACCGTACATGATGAGTCCCATCACATCGTACTGATTAAATTGCTCGGCCGTGCTCCACTGCGGCACAATGTTGCTGTTGGCAATAAGCACGCGCGGGCTGTACTCGTGCGTTTTCAACACGCCCACAGCTTTACCGGATTGTACGAGCAAGGTTTCATCCGCTTGCAGGCGTTTCAAACTGTCGACGATTCGGTTGTACTCGCGCCAGTTGCGCGCCGCGCGGCCAGAGCCGCCGTATACGATCAATTTATCGGGATCGAGCGCTACTTCGGGATCGAGATTGTTTTCCAGCATGCGCAGAGCGGCCTCGGCCTCCCAGGTTTGCGCACGAAGCTCTCTGCCGCGTTGAGCACGAATCGGTTTGTCCGGCTTTTCTTCCATGTACATGGGACGTTGTCGCATGAAGGCCTCCCCAAAAAAATATGTCATTTTTTGTAAAAGTGGAAGGAAATGTCGTTGGTAATTTCTGCATATGTTGCGAAATCCTGTCGAGACTGTTGAAAAAGTCATAGTGGCTCCTTAATAAGGGGTCACTTCAGAATATAGATATTGCCTGATTAGCAAGATAAATATAGACTTGCAACCAATTCTTGCCATCTGCCGTGACCTCTTGTTCTGTCACTTTTATAGTTTTCCGACAGTCTCGTCAGGGTTGGTTACCTGACAGGGTTAGATGTACCTACCAGTTGTAAACGATCAAGCCGGAAAAATAATTTCCCGGCTCGAATTGAAACTTAGGGCAACGGTAATTCGAGATTCACATCTTCAATAATAAAAATCCAATCCTGACCGCGACCGCTGGTGGGCGGCGTATAAGTTTGAAAGCCAGCCGTATCCGATGTATGCACAGGAAAAGAAACGCCATAGCGCGGATCAAACCAGAGTTCGCGTTTTCTGTTGGATGTGATGATGCTGCGATCGATCGTAAAGGGCAAGCCATAAGGCGAATAGAACACGGCAAAGGAGCCGTCGTTTGCCACCGCGGCGCGGATTTTTTCCCCTCCGGTTTTCGGCCCGTTCAGAATCAACTCCTGGTTGGGAACAAGTTTGTGAAACGGACGCGCGGTAAACAGTTGTTTGACATATTTCATTTGCAAACTGCCGGGGTGATGGATAGCCTCGTGCCAGGGCACTCTCACCCCAAGCACGCCTTGCTCCTCCGGCGTCCACATTTGCCAGATGCTGTTGTGGCCGTACGTATGGCCGCAAGCGCCGGCTAAAATGGACCAGTAGGCGGCCTGGCGGCAATCAAAATTGTCAAACAGATCCAGGCGATTGGCGCCATCAAAATAAAATCCAACCGGAATGAGCTCGTAACGCGGCTCACCGTCCAATGTGGGTTTGAGGGGCGTAAGCTGCAGATCGTGCTCGGCAAACAGGCCGTTGTCGTGATCGTGGGCGCCATGCGAGGATTGGACCATGTTGAAATCGAGCCAGTCAGCATTGTGAAAATAATCCGACGACAATCCCGGACCGCGCGGATGAAAGGTGATAAGGTTCGCACCGCCGTCGCCCTCGCGCAATCCAAGTGCCATGGCTTCAACCGTGAGGCGTTCCTTCTCGGTGTGAATGTTGTGATCGCCGCCGAGAATCCAGATGATCGGCGCGTTTTTATAACGCTGACCGAGAAACTTGCCAAAGACACGCGCGTTTTCCGGATTAAAAATGGTTTCAGATGGATTGTTATCGCTCCAATATTTGCCCCAGGTGGGCAGCATGCCGATGAACAGACCACGTTCCGCTGCCGCGTTTACAATAAAGTCGACATGCTCAAAATACTCCTCAACAGGCCGGCTCGGATCTTTAGCCACAAGCGGTAAATGTCCGTAAGGATTAGGATCGGTTAAACCGTTGCGCTCGGCCAGCACAACGGCTTGAATGACGGTAAAGCCTTTATCAGCACGATCGTCCAAATAAAGCAAAACCTCATCGCGGTCCAGGCGGTGAAACAGCTCCCACGCCGTATCGCCGAGGTAAAAAAACGGGGTGCCGTCGTTGTATTGCAGATAGCGATTATTTTCACTCACCTCAAGTGTTTGAGCGAAAATCGGCCCCAAAACGGAAAGAACGAGTGTAAGAATCAGAATTTTTCGAATCATATTTAAGCCCTTTTGATTATTGTTATCGAATGGTTTCTTCGTGACTTGGAGCCTTCGTGGCTAGAATTAGAATCGTTGATTATCCGTTAAAAGTTGCTCGCGCAGCGTTTCATAATTGACGTCCTGAACCGCACAATTTTCTCGAATGGCGTGAATAGCTGCCGTGGCGGCACTCTGGCCTAACACCATAAACACCGGCTCCATACGAATTGAGCCAAACGCAATGTGCGAGCACGAGGCGCACACCGGCACCAGCAAATTGGTGCACTCGGATTTTTTGGGAGTTAGTGAACCAAAGGCGATGGGATACGGCTGCGGCACGTGCACGCCAATGTCACCTTCGTTTTGTACGTAACCTTCAGGCGTGACATAGCGCTGCACATTATGTGAATCCAGCGTGTACGAGCCCATGCCGACCGGTTTTGGCACCTCTCGATTGCCCAGAACATCGTGCTCGGTCATGACGTACTCGCCGATCAAACGTCGCGCTTCGCGCACATAAATTTGATGCGGCCAATGTCCGTTATCGACAAACTCGTCTTTGGCCAGGCCCCATTCGTTCATCATGCTTTGTACATCCTCGGGCACGCGCGGATCATTGGCAAGAAAGTACATCAACCCTTTTTGATAAGTTTGGTGCTCTTGAAGAATTTCTTGCCGGCGTTCGTACGAGGCTTCGGGATAATCATAGTTTTTACCGATATTATCCGTGCTGAATGGCCCGTGATTATTGGTATCGGTTTTTCGGTTCGGAACCGGATCAAATTTGCGAAAACCCTCGCGCCAGCCCGTATCGAACACGCGCAACAGCAGCTCGTATTGCGACAGGTCGTAGCTTTCGGGTTTGGGAAACGGCACGCGATTGTCCGGGTGATTTGACAAACACATGCGGTAACAATACGCCTGCACACGGTGATCTCCTTCCCCTTTGACTCCGGGCGGTTCGGCGGAAATGCGCGGCAACAATCCACTTGACGGATCGCCGGGCACCACATACGGACTTGTCGGTTCTTTAAAATAATGCGAATGGTGCAGCACGCCGACCTGGACACCATTCCAGGTTTCCCCATAAACGCTATTGGCCTCGCGGCCTACGTGGTAGGAGACGCCGGCTGCGGCCATCAAATCACCTTCGTAGGTGGCGTCGATAAACATGTCACCGGCAAACGTTTTGCCGCTGAGTGTAGAGATGGAAACAATGCGGCCATCTTTTAAGGCTACGCCGTTTTCGCGGTCCAGCCACTCGTCGCGAAACACGGTGATATCGTGTTCGGCCACCCATTCGTCAAACACGGTTTCGGCCACATGCGGCTCAAACACCCACATCACCTGGTCTTCATCGTCCATGGCCTTGGAGCCTTGTCCGATGTTGCTGTAATCACTTTTATCTTGCCACGGCCAGGCATCCGGTTTTTGATAGTGCAGATAAATGCGGTGATAAAATTCCCGCGCCAGGCCACCCACGGCGCCGGTTCGTCCGGCATCGGTCCAGCCGAGTCCACTGGCGGTAAGGCCGCCGAGATGAATGTCCGGCGACACCATTATCACAGACTCGCCCATTTCTGCAGCCTGAACAGCGGCAACAACTGCCGAAGACGTTCCGCCATAAATAATAACCGAAGCAGAAAAATTTTGCGGTGTGGAGCAGGCGAGGAGCACAAAAAAGCTAATCAGGACAACCAAAGTCTTTAACATAATCTTTCCTCAAAATGTGTGTATACGTTTTGGCCCCCGGTAAAAGATAATTTACAAAATGCTGCTTAGGGTTCAAGCGAAAAGAAAGACAGGCAGAAAAAATATAGCTAAAATTAAAAATATCTTTAGCGAAACCCTTTAGCTCTGCTGCTCGCATTTATAGCGCTAAAATTTATAGCTTTCCTCAATGATTCTTCCTTTTGCCCATCGAAAAAACATTGCTTCTTTATCAACGAATTGCTACCATTTAGAACTATCCCAATTAAAAATAAACGATCGGGAGTCCAATGGAACAAACAATTTCTTTATCCCACATCTTTTTAACAACCCTACTGCTTGCCGGCTATGGCTTTTTAGGCTATCGTTTTGTGCGCAAAACCGAAAACAGGACCAACGCTGCCGAACGCGTTATCGCCAAGTTTGTGCGCGTAGCGTTATTGCTCCTCTATTTAAGCGGTTTGCTGCTAAGTACCAATTTTCGGGTTTCTGTGCATCGCTGGCATCATATCGCCAGTTTGCTTCCCATAGCTGTGCTCTTGGGTTTTCAGGTCCTGCCCTATTTGCGAAGAAAAGAGAATACGGCCAAAGCTTATGGAAAATTGTTTATCATTTTGGGTATTTTGATTTTGATTGTCTCGATAACCAGTTTTTTGAATATTGTGCCGCAAATTTAACATAGCCAATAACCCAGTCGAGGCAAACGAAAGAATCTCGACAGGGATATCCAATTCATTCCAAAACTGAGAACACTATGCTGAATGTTAAAACTCCGCCCAAAGGCTGGGCGATTTTGGCTCTTGTTGGCCCATCCTTTGTTTGGGCGGCTGAATTTATTGGCTCCGGTGAAGTGATTTTGTCCACGCGAGTGGGCGCAATTTTGGGGCCCACGGTGTTGTGGGCCATTGTATTTGGGATTTTTTTGAAATACTGGATCGGCATGAGCGGCGCCCGCTACACGGTCTGCACCGGCGAAGGCATGATCGACATGATCTCGCGCATGCCCGGACCGAAAAACTGGGCGGTCTGGCTCACCCTGGCGGCGCAATTTGCCAGTGCTACCATTTCCATCGGCTCGATTGCCACGGCAGCCGGTGTGTTTATAAGTTCGCTCGTGCCTATCTCCTCAAGTATGGGCGGCTGGTTCGTCACTATTTTTGCGCTGGTTGTGGTATGGTCCGGCGTGTTTGACGTATTAAAAATCGTCATGAGTTTTTTCGTGCTCATTGTTATTATAGGTGTGTTGTACGTGGCGGGTACGGTGTTCCCGGGGATTGAAACGGTGCTCAAATCCATGCTGTTTCAGATACCGGAAGTGCCGCAGTGGGCGCAATCGTTGCAAGGCGTAAGTGATAACCCCTGGCGCGAAATTTTGCCGCTGCTCGGTTGGGCGGCTGGCGGATTTGCCAGTCAGGTTTGGTATACATATTGGGTGATTGGCGCGGGCTATGGCGCTTCTGCCGAACGCGGTTATGGGCGTCCCGCGGATGTAAAATCCCTGAAAGAGATGACCCAAGACACGGCAAACAAGATTAAAGGCTGGTGCCGCGTGGTTTATGCTGATGCGTCGCTTGCCATGGTCATCGGTATTGTGACCACCGGCGGATTTTTACTGGCTGGCGCCGGCGTGTTGGGCGTTAGCCAACTGGCGCCGGATGGGCCGCAAGTTGCCACGACGCTGGCCACCATTTTTTCATCGCGTTGGGGCGAGCTCGGCGGAATGTTGTTTTTAATCGCCGGCTCTGCTGCTTTGGTTGGCACGCAAGTTGGACAACTCGCCGGTTGGCCGCGCTTGTTGGCCGATTCGGTGCGTATCTGCTTCCCTAAATTTAATCAAGTTTTTCAATGGAAAACGCAATTCCGCTTGTTTCTCGGCTTCTTTTTTGTCACCAACATGCTTATTGTTTATTCGTTCGGCCTCAAACCCGTGGTGCTCGTTAAACTCTCGGCCATTTTGGACGGTCTTTTGCTAACCCCGTTTCAAGCCATTTGGGTGCTATTGGGATTGTATGTGGTGATGCCACGGCTGCTCTCCAAAGAAGCTTCAACCATCCTCAAACCGCACTGGATTTTTGCGGTGGGACTGCTGCTGGCATTTCTGGTGTTTGGGTATTTCTGCGTGTTTCAGATTCCGTTTGTGCTGTAAGCGTGATTTCCAATGCGGGAAAAGCGCCAAAAAAAAGATCGCCCGGCATATTCATGCCGGGCGTTTCTAATGGGGCAGTCCCGTCTTAATCTTAAAACTCGCCACCGCCTCATCCACGCTGCTATAAACCTCAAACACCTGGTTCAATTTCGTAATGTTGAGATAATACTCTACTTTGGGTGTAGGACTTGCGAATTTAAGTTCGCCATCATTACGCCTCAGGGTGTGATAGCACGAAATGATGGCACCCATTCCGGCGCTATTGGCCCATTCCAATTCCGAAAAATCCATGACCACATTTTTGTAGCCCTGGTTCATGAAATCGAGCAGTGTTTGTTTAGCATCCTCACATTCGGACCCGCCCATAAGCTTATCTTTTAGTTTGAAAACGAGGACATCTTCTTTTAAATCCCACTGCATAACAGATCACCTCTATAAATGTTAAACGCCAAGTCGGCGACATCACAAGCTGGATTATCGGTTTTTCAGAATATAGCGGATTTCTTTTATGATGTCAATAGAGTCACATTTTATTCCATTACACAGTTATGATACAAGATCAATTCGGAGCTCGAATCTATATGAGGCATTTCTCGCAACAGGTATGCGCCAAAATCAATTGATCAATGAGTTCAATTTCCCTAACTTGTCTAAAGAATTCACGTACGTAGAAGGGATGCGATGAAGTTTCTCTATACTTTATTATTGGTTATTTTTCTTGTACATTCTTGCCTGTTATCGCAAGGATTTCTGCGACGCCACAACAAAGAGATCGTAAACGACGACGGCCCGGTTCTTCTGCGCGGCATGGGCCTGGGCGGCTGGATGCTGCAAGAGGGGTATATGATGAAGACCTCCTCGTTTGCCAATGCGCAATATCAAATCAAAGCCAAAATTGAGGCGCTGATCGGCACGGACTCTATGGCAGCGTTTTACGAGGCCTGGCTGGAGAATTATGTGCAAAAAGTTGATATCGATTCCTTAAAAACATGGGGATTCAATAGTATCCGCTTGCCCATGCATTACAATCTCTACACTTTGCCTGTTGAAGAAGAACCGATTAAAGGCGCACATACCTGGTTGGACAAAGGATTTGAGCTCACCGATCGTTTGCTGCAATGGTGTGCTGAAAATGAAATATATGTAATTTTGGATTTACACGCTGCGCCAGGCGGACAAGGTTACGAGTCCGGCATTTCCGATTACGATCCCAGCAAGCCATCGTTGTGGGAGAGCGCCGATAACCGCGCCAAAACCGTGGCTTTGTGGAAAAAGCTGGCCGAACGCTATGAGGACGAGACATGGATAGGCGGCTATGATTTGATCAATGAAACCAACTGGAACATGTCGGGAAATCAGCCGCTGAAGAGTCTATATGTCGCTATCACCAGGGCCATTCGAGAGGTGGATAAAAATCATATTATTTTTATCGAAGGCAACTGGTTCGCCAATGATTTTACCGGGCTAACCCCGCCCTGGGATGCCAACATGGTGTACAGTTTTCACAAGTATTGGAGCTATAATGATCAGGCCTCCATCCAATGGGTGCTCAATATGCGAGATCGCTACAACGTGCCGTTATGGTGCGGCGAAGCCGGCGAAAACTCGAACACCTGGTTTACCGATGCCCTCAAACTTTTGGAGCGTCATAACATCGGTTGGGCCTGGTGGCCCTTGAAAAAGATTGAGGAAATTGACGGGCCGCTGTCAATTCCCAAATCTGATGGCTATGATCGCCTGCTCGACTATTGGAGCGGCACAGCAGCCAAGCCGTCGCGACAGTACGCCACAACGGCACTCATGCAACTGGCGGAAAATCTTAAACTGCAACATTGCATTTTTCAAAAAGATGTGATTGACGCCATGTTTCGGCAGGTGCAAATCAATGCCACAGTTCCATTTGTCAGGCATGATCTTCCAGGGCACATTTTCGCAACGGATTACGATCTCGGGCCCAATGGTATCGCTTATTCCGATGAACAAGTTGCGGATTATCACATTTCATCCGGTACTTTTACAAGCTGGAACAATGGTTGGTCGTATCGTAATGATGGGGTCGATATTGAAGGCTGTTCCGATACGGGAGCATCCAACGGTTATAATGTTGGTT
>CAYPZM010000184.1:0-9861 GCA_964414825.1 uncultured Cytophagia bacterium
CGATTATCTTTCAAACATCGCGAGGTGTTGATGCTGGCGCGGTTTCAGGAAATGCCGTTAAAAGAGGTGGCGGACGTGCTAAAGTGTCCGGTTAACACAGTCAAGGTTCGGGTGCACCGGGCCATAAAAGAACTGGGCGCCATTTATTCGGAATTAACAGGTGTGCAACAACATGCAGTGCGATAAGATTCAAAAACAGTTTTATGGGTTGGAGGCGGGCGAATTGACGCCGGAAGAAACTCATAAAGTGCGGGAGCACATCAATTCCTGTGAGTCCTGCGCCAAGGAGTTTATAGCCTTCCAACACATCTGGCTCAAAGTGAAGGATATGCCGCAACAGGAACCAAGTGAACGGCTGGCAGTCAAGTTTAAATCCATGCTCACCGCCTATCAACAAGGATTAGCCGCAACGTCGCTTCCGGAGCCAGGTTGGTCTGCTATTCGGGAAAGCTTGGGGAAACTCCTTCCCAAGTCGGCCGTGCGTCTGGCGTTTTCAATGGCTCTGGTTTTGATCGGTTTTGGCCTGGGCGTGTTTTACAACACCGGAACCGTGAATCGCCAGCAAGTACAGCAATTGTCCGAAGAGCTGGACGACATGCGCGAGTTGGTCATGCTGTCAATGCTCAAGCAGAAATCTTCCGTCGACCGCCTTCAGGGCGTGCAGTGGAGCCAGCAACTTGAGCATCCCAAGCCGGAAATTCGCGAGGCGCTGCAACGCACGCTAAAAACAGACCCCAATACCAATGTGCGATTGGCAGCGTTGCAGGCGTTGCAGCCGTATGCGAATGATGCCGGAGTACGACGCAATATCGTCAATTCATTTTACGAACAAAGATCACCACTGGTGCAAATTGAAATCGTTGATTTTATCAAACAATCCAAAGATCGTCCAGTGGAGCTGCTCAAGCTCTTGCAAGAGGACGACAATGTCAATACAGCCGTACGTCAACACATAAAGTGGACCATCGGCACAATGGAAGGCAAAACGCTTTTACAGGAGAGTAATCATGCGAAAATTCGTTACTAATTTCGTAACCGTTGGAGTGCTGATCACCTCGACTCAGATGGCCAACGCAGCCGATAGTTTAATTGTCACGCTCAGCGATCCATCCAAACCAGCCATCGTGCGCACCGAGCTCATGGCCGGCAGCATAAATGTTTCGACGCATTCCGGAAGAGATGTGATCATTGTCACGCGCGAGGCGGAAAACGGTTTCGCGTTTCAATTTCAGCATTTTATGGGAAGCACGAACGTTGATGTACGCGTGCCACAAGCGCCGGAGTTTTACAACATCTCGACCAAGGAACCCGATCCCGAGAAGGTTCGCGGTCTTAAAAAGATCCAAGCTTCCGGCTTTGGCGTGAGTGTTGAAGAAGAGGACAATGTCATCGATATCATCATGCCCCCGGCTTCATTATTCAACGGCAATGCCCGCATTTTGGATGTCAAAGTTCCGCGAAAAACATCGTTGAACCTGGAGTGCATGGGCGGCAATGTGGACGTGGAAAACGTAGAAGGCACGATTGAAGTGGAAGCCATGGGCGGTGGCATCACGCTAACTGAAATATCCGGCACCGTGGTGGCGCATACAATGGGCAATATTACCGCAACCATCAACCGCGTTGCTCCGAACAAGCCGATGTCGTTCAGCTCATTCAATGGTGAAATTGATGTGACATTGCCAAAAACGATCAAGGCTACACTGGTTTTGGAATCTCATGGCGATATTTACACCGATTTTGACACCAGCAAACGCCGTTTAAATCGCAATGTCAAAGAAAGCCGACGCGATAATTTCCATGTGGCAGAAACCGAAGAGCTGCTGGAAATCCCCCTCAATGGCGGTGGCCCGGAAATTCGCTTTACCAACTTTTCCGGCAACATCTATATCCGCAAAGGCAATTAGACCTCGAAAACAAGGCGATGTGCCTGGCGCAGCGTCTCTGAATATAAAGAATTGGCCACAAAGACTCGAAGAAAATCATTCGCTATAGCTAGCAATAGCTGATGATCCAACCAACTCTGCAAAATGTTCACCCGGGATTTCTAATCCTGGATGTGAAATGGACAGAGACTTCCAGTCCCCAAACGGGCTTTAAGCCCTGCACCACTTTGCATCCAGGGATAGAATTCCTGGACGAACTCCGCGTTAAGCTAAATGCATCCAATTCACCAAAATATAATTGGGATTAACATAGTATCTTTGTGGCAATCCACGTTTCCGATCAAATCATTTTTCCAAACATCGAAACATAATAGGGCTGATGTTGCGCTTTGATCTGGTGCAGCTTTTGAAATCGAAAGGGTGAAAACTGTTGCAGATAGTTCAAGTAGGGCGCTGAAAACGAGTCCGGCGCAAATCCAACCGCCTCGATCAGCATGAGCGGAATGCACGAACGCATAATGCGCAAATATGTCGGTGTCGCTACGGCAAGGAATCCAGGTGCAGCTCGCAAAATCGAATGCCCAAAATGAAACGAACGATTGGTTTCGGCTTGTAAATCGCCCGCCGAATTGCACCGCGTAAATACAGTGGCTTGTAAACGTTCTGAATCCTCATGAATATCCTGCACATCATCCAAAAACTGCAAATAGGCGCCGTAGCCGAACAGCCAGCGCGCTTGCTCGTCTGTTAAGCGGCCCGCTACCAAAAAGCCGTCCGCCAGCACCGAGGTACCGCCTTTTTCTAGACTGATGCGCAATACGTCGTCCGTTGACACGTCTGTTTTTCCCAATAGCGCCACACTTTTGGTCTGTGCCTGGTGGATAGCTAGCAGACTCTCAAACACTTGCGGGAACTCGCGGCGATCAAAATCGCCTTCAATCATATCTACCAATGAAAAAATAATATCCTCATGAGAGTTTTGCGGCGAAACGCGAACCCCTGCCAATCTGTGCGCGAATCGATTGTTAAATTCGATTTTATCCGCTTTGGATATGCTCGCATCATCCAAATAATTATCCGTGTAGGGGTAGAGCATGCTGTAGGCAAAAATCGACGGCGTGAATTTCACCTCGAGTCCCAGCATAAGCTGCACGCCGTTCATGATCCACACATTTCGGCAGGCTTGGAACAGGTCCGCTGGCTTTAAGGTCGGATCGAATTGCCGCGCAAGCTGCACAAAGACTTTGGTGGAATCTTTAAAACCGAGAGCCAACAGCACATCGAGCTGCGACTTGCTAAAGTCGAGGGCACTTGAGAAAAACATCCGCACGTGCGAGAAAATGCGCTCTTGCACCTCAACATCATCATAGGCGTTGCTGTTGTTCTTTTGCTCGGATTGCAAGTTGTGAATAAACTCAATTAATCGTCGTTCACGTTTTTCCTGTTGTTCCGCAGTAAAAATTTTTTCCAATCGAAACTCTTGTATCGAACAAGAGGACCAAACCTCGGCAAAATCGTCCACCAAGTGCTCAACCTGACCAAACAGCAAAGTTTCTCGAAACAATTCAACGGGCAAAAATAAGGGCTGTGGCATAAAAGGTATCCTTTTTTGGGTTATCTTTGCAGTATACGAAATTTTGCCGCATTGTTACCCGTTGTTTAACAAATCATTCAAATCAAAGCACTTGATCAAATATGGAATTATTTGTATCATGTGCAACCTTTAGAAACGGAGAATCTAATGGACGAACAAACAAAAACATTGGCCTACCCCAGCCTCAAGCAGTCCTGGGGACTTTTAGGCATTACGGTTCTGGTAGCTTTGGGTTTTCAGTTGGTGTTGCTTTTTATAAGCCTTATTCTCACCGCTTTGGGCCTGCCTGCTGCGAGTGAATCATTTATCACACACTCGGCCACCTTTTTAGTGAGCTATGTCGTGATTTTTGGGATTGTTATCTGGTATGGGGTACGCAAAAAACGCCGAATTGAAAACGGTTTTTCTCCCGATTATTCGTGGCCTTCATTCGGGAATGTGATTTTGATTGTACTGGCAACCCTGGCCATTTACTTTCTTGTCGAACCCCTCGTCGAATTGATTCCCATGCCCGAGTTTATCAAAAACCTGTTTGCCCAACTTTTGGGCGACTTGAACGTCTGGATCATTTTGGCCATCGTTATCGCGGCACCGTTTTTTGAAGAAATGCTGTTACGCGGCATTATGCTGGACGGCCTGCTAAAGCTCTATTCGCCCACCAAAGCCATTTTGTGGTCGGCATTCTTTTTTGGCATTGTTCATTTAAATCCCTGGCAATTTATTCCGGCACTGGCGCTCGGCATTTTTATGGGCTGGATCTATTTGCGCACCCAATCGTTAATGGCCACTATTTTTATTCATTTTATCGCCAACGGCAGCGGCGTGATCATGGCGGCGTTTGTGCCCGAATCGGATCGAATGTTGCCTACCCGAGAGCTATTCGGCAGCGATGCCTTGTATTTTGCAGTTCTGGCTCTTAGCCTGGTTGTGGCTGTTGGTGCCATAATGTTGCTGAACAAAACGCTGCCGCACAACAGACCGCAAGCCATAGAGTTGGGCACCGAGTGATCTTGTCCGGAAAAGAGATTTACAAGCGCATCGGCGGCGATATTGTCATCGAGCCGTTTTCCGAACAGCGTTTGAATCCCAACAGCTACAATTTGCGCCTGCACGAGGAGTTGCTCGTGTACAATCCGCCGGAATTGGATATGAAACGGAATAATCCCACCAAAACTCTTTTAATTCCGGAAACCGGCCTTTTGCTGCAGCCCGGCCGACTTTACCTGGGACGCACGGTTGAATACACGGTCACACGTAACCTGGTGCCAATGCTTGAAGGCCGTTCTTCCGTGGGCCGGCTCGGCATGTTTGTGCACGTCACCGCCGGTTTTGGCGATATCGGATTTGAGGGCTACTGGACGCTGGAAATGTTTTGCATTCAACCGCTGCGCATCTATGCGGGCGTGGAAATTTGCCAAATTTATTACCACACCCTGGAAGGCGAATACGACAGTTATGCCGGTGGCAAATATCAAAAAAATCAAGGTATTCAGGCCAGCAAGTTGTGGTTGGATTTTTAGTTGATCCAGTCCACCACAACAAGGGATCGCTTACGAGTTTAGACATTGCCTTATTAGATAGATTAATAGAGGTTTATGAACTCTTTCTGCGAACTAGTGCGACCCCTTGTTAGTCACTATTATAGTTTATCGACAGTCTCGACAGGGTTTCTGGACAAATGGAGATTATTATATGAAAATTCTTTACAAGGCTTTAATTCTATCACTTTTTCTATCAACACTCTTATCTGCAAACGAACAAACCACAGACCACTTCCCACTCCTCATGACCCACTTTATGCCCTGGAACCAGGCGCCGCCCGTCGAATCGTTTTGGGGCTGGCACTGGACCATGAATCACTTTAATCCGGAAAATATTGACGAAAACGGCCGGCGTCAGATCGCTTCGCACTATTATCCGCTCACCGGGCCATACGACTCGATGGATCCGGACATTATGGAATACCAGGTTTTGCTCATGAAACTCGGTGGCATTGACGGCATAATTGTCGATTGGTACGGCACCGGCCAGTTGTGGGATTATCCCGCCATTAACGAGCGTACCAACGCCATGTTTAAGGTTATCGAACGAGCCGGACTCCAATTTTCCATATGTTACGAAGACCAAACTCTGCCGAATTTGATCAATCAGAATGTAATTTTTGAAGATGAAAAATACGATCAGGGCCAGCAGGACATCAAATACATAGAAGAGACCTGGGCTTCCCAAGACGCCTATTTGAAAATCGACGACCGGCGCGTTCTGCTCAACTTTGGACCGCAATTTTTTAAACAAAGCTCGGAATGGGAAACCATGTTTGCAGCTCTGGAGTCGCAGCCGCTGTTTTTTACCGAAGACAACCGCGTTGCCCCGGCCG
Organism: uncultured Cytophagia bacterium; assembly: GCA_964414825.1. Taxonomy (GTDB): domain Bacteria; phylum Zhuqueibacterota; class Zhuqueibacteria; order Residuimicrobiales; family Krinioviventaceae; genus CAYPZM01. The sequence goes on from CAYPZM010000184.1 coordinate 5,858, forward strand.
CGGTAGGTGCGTTTTCCTGGCCGCCGATGTGGAAATCGCGAAACGGTGTGCTCACGCAAGCCGCGCTCCAGGAGTATCTGAATCAATTTTCCTCCAAATCCGCGGCCTGGGAGTATCGCATCTCCAGCGCTTTTCCGGGATTTCATGACATTTACAAAGAGGCCGGCGTCGGCGACGGCTATGGATTCCTCGATCCCAACAATGGCGCCACCTTTGAACTCACGCTGAACCAGGCGCTTGCCGACAACCCGCACGTCATCCAACTGGTCACCTGGAACGATTACGGCGAAGGCACCATGATCGAGCCGACCGAGGAAACAGGTTATCGCTATTTGGAGCACGTGCAAGCCGTGCGCGCTTCCCTCGATTCCACCTTTTCGGCGCAGCCGGGACATTTGCGCCTGCCGCTGCAAATTTATAACCTGCGCAAAGCACAGCCCAACAACGCCGAGCTTTACACCACGCTGGACCGCGTCTTTGAACTGTTTATCGACATGAAACTGGACTCGGCCGAGACGCTGCTGGAAACCATCACTCAAGCCGAGCAGCCAAACGCCCCACAACCGCCGCTGGACTTTTCGCTGCGGCAAAACTACCCAAATCCCTTTAACGCCCGCACCACCATTCGCTATTCACTGGTGCAACCGGCGGACGTGCAACTGCGCATTTTTAACAGCGCCGGCCAGCAAGTTGCCGAGCTGGATCAGGGGGAAAAATCCGCGGGAACGCATGCGGTTGTGTGGGATGCGGATGCGGTGGGTTCGGGAATTTATGTGTATCGGTTAAAGGTTAGGAACGAGTCTCACGTTAAGAAATGTTTGCTAGTGAAATAAGGGCTTGTGTCGTTTCTCTCCGCTGAACGTCACCTTTAAGAATTCACCCCCACCAAAATAATCCTTGCGCCAAATCGTTTTTTTTTTTTTACTTTGCGCTTGACAACAAAACGGGAGGTTTTATGACGGGCTGGGCACATATTTTTTATGTGGGGCATAGACTATAAAGAAAATCCAGAATCATTTTAAGAACGGGGTAGATTCACTATTCACACCATAGGAGGGTGTTATGAAAAAACTAGTTTTGCCATTAGTATTCTTTCTAAGTACATTGCTGTATGCTGAACTTGTTGTTGTTATAATGGATGATGCGAGCATTGTATCTTCTCCTCCATCAGTAAGTAGCATTGGATTTGATAGAGGAAGATATCTAAACTCTTCTGGAGGTGGTGATCCGCTTCCACTAACATGGATAAAAGTTACTTGGCATACACAACGAACCGCTGAACCATTAGATTTAAAATGCAATGGCCAAGTCATCGCAACTAATGTTGCTCCTTATCGTTGGGAGTACTATTACGATCCGTTATATGGCCAAAGCGTACGAGCTTATTATCGCTATTACGATGCTGTGGCTGGAACCGGGACATTTACGTATGAAGCGGAACATGCTATAAATACTGTATCAGTAACTCTTTAATTATTAAATTCTACCCCGTTCTTTTTTGGAGATCAATGATGGATCAAAAAAGGAATATACTGCTGTTTCTTTTTTTCATTTCGATAACTTGTCTTTCAAGATCACTCGATCCGATTTATCAAAATTACCCACAATATTCATTGACCTATAATGCAGAGACCAAGCATGCCCGCAATGCGAACAATGCTTTAAAAGGATTCTGGGAAGTGTTAGGGCCACCCGGAGGACGGATTTCACGGATACAAGTGGATGCAGCCTCCGATACTGTGCTTTTGGGAACCTGGGTCGGTGGCGCTTTTCTATCCACTAACGGCGGAGGATTTTGGCAGCCGCTCTATGCCGATGATGAGTATTATTATCAGCAAGAGATTTTTGATATCTGTCGGTCAAGAAATGATATTTATATCGCAACTTGGCACAATATCTTAAAAGGTTCCATTGGTAAAACTTCGTGGAAATCACTAAATTTTTCGCTCCAAGTTCCGTTTACATCCATATTAATTCACCCCGATAACCCAAATATATTATTTGCAAGCACAGATAACATGAATGGTGAAGGTACGCCAAACGGATTCTTGCGATCCGATGATGGAGGCAATACCTGGAGGACGTGCAATAACGGTCTTGGCAACTACTCCATCATTCGTCACATCATCCGGAACATATCTATGCCGCGACCCGCGATGGTTTATATTTTAATCGATCCGGTGGCATTGATGGATGGATCAAACTATCACCGGCTCTTCCAAACGGATATGTTCTGTCTTTTGCTAAAAGTCCGAAGGATTCTCAATATCTATGTATTGGTACGTTTGACGGAGCGTATGAAAGTTATAACCATGGAGAACATTGGCAACGACTCGATTTGATCCAGGACCATCCTAAAATTTACGCTCTCGCGGTTGGGTTTGATGAATCACTCTTTGTTGGGACAAGCGAGGGCCTTTTTAGACGAGGAGCCGGTGAGGCGGCATGGCTGAATGTGTCAAATGGGCTTAACAATCATTTTATTACAGAGATAGAGCCGGTAGATGAACATCATCTCTATCTCGGAACCCTGGATGGTTTTTATAAAAGTCATGACAAAGGAAATTCCTGGCAGCCGAGCATAAATAATGTATTTGCTCGTCGGTGCAATTCTCTCGCATCGGACTCGATTTCGGTTTGGGCAGCGACAGATAATGCAGGGATTGTCCGTTGGAAGGATGGCGAGTGGTCCGAATCTCCCACCAATCGAGGTTATTCTTCTATTCAACATGTGAGTTATAATCCGGCGGATGCCAGTATTTACGCGGCATATGCAGGGCTTTATGATTTTATAGAACACTTGTTGCCTACTGGTATATACATCATTTCTCAAAACGACTCGAATTGTTATGTTGATCGGCCATTAAACAATATATTTATAACATCCATTGACAATTCCATTGCAGATCCACAATTTTTTCTGCTCGCTACGTGGGAAGGCATATACAAAACAACAGATAGAGGTGAGACGTTTTATCAACCAAATGGTGCTCCCAGATTAGGCTTCCAGAGTTTATGCGCTCATCCGAATAATCCTGCTATATTTTATGCAGGTTCAGAATTTTACAGTCAAGAGGCGTGGCATGGCGTTTACAAGACTGAAAACGAAGGAAATATATGGGAATATATTTCACAACCGGATCAAATTATGCAGATTTCTGATCTTGAAATTAGCTCTATAGATCCTGAGACAATTTACGCCTCTAATGACGTGCACGGTCTTTTAAAAAGCACAAACGCCGGCCAAAGTTGGAGTTATATAAAAGAAGAGTTGCCGGGATATTTTCGTTATATCAATGCCGTCGAATCGAGTCCTGAACATGCTAATTGGGTATTTGCGGGTGGTGTATCCTGTTTTTGGAGTCAGGATGCGGGGAAAACGTGGATCGGCTTTCCTCCGCTCCCGAAAGGATCGGGTGAAATTCGCGATTTGTTAATTCGTCCCCAAGAACCGAATCGGTTGTATGTGGCAACGGCCGGTCGGGGCATCATTGCCTATACTTTTTCGCCATCATCGGTTGTAAAGAATCTCGACCCTGTTCGGCATTTTGAGATTAATCCGAGTTTTCCCAATCCGTTTAATTCAGAAACATCTATCTCTTTTGAATTGCCAACCAAACAATCCGTTTCAGTTCATATATTGAATGTTACGGGTCAAGTGGTGTGGCAAAGAGTCGAGACATTGCCTGCCGGCAAGCATCAGATTAAATGGAATGGAAACGATTTGAGTGGTAGTATTTTGCCAAGTGGCATTTATTTAATCGAGATAAAGACGGAGAGATATAGAGCTGTCAAAAAAATTACCTTAACGCGATAGTATCATACGACCTCAGTCAGATCGGATCGACCTGGATAAATATCCCGGTCGCGATAAACATCAGGACAGCGAATTTGATTTAGATAGTGCGCGTCCGGCATGGATATGCCGGACGATCTAAATTTTTGTAACATTGTAGAGACAGGGCAATGCCCTGTCTCTACGTTGAAAAAACGCAAAAATTGGA
>CAYPZM010000185.1:0-9847 GCA_964414825.1 uncultured Cytophagia bacterium
ACGTTTCGGCCGGCCGCGCTCATTTGCACCTCCGGAACTGCGGCAGCCAATTATTATCCCGCGGTTATCGAGGCCAGTATGGACTTTGTTCCGCTTTTGGTGCTCAGCGCAGATCGGCCGCCGGAGCTGTTGGATACCGGCGCCAATCAAACCATTTTTCAGCACCATTTGTTTGGGCAGTATGTGCGCTGGTTTTTTCAAATACCGACGCCTGAGCGCTCGATTTCCCCAAAATTTGTTCTGACAACCATCGACCAGGCAGTGAGCCGCACCTTGCACTCGCCTGCCGGGCCCGTGCATCTCAATTTTATGTTTCGCGAGCCCTTAGAGCCGCGAGAAGAGCCATTTTCGACGGTTGATTCCGCAGCAGAAAAGCGCTGGAGAACATCAGATAAGCCAAATACCGTCTATCAAGTTAAACCACAAGGTCCGGATGCCGAATCGATCCAACCTGTTTTGGATATGATTCAAAATTCCGAACACGGGTTGATGGTGCTCGGACGGCTGCATCCCACCCAGCAGGGATCAGGAGAAATCCTTGAGTTGATACAACATCTGGGCTGGCCGGTTTACGCCGACATCGCCTCCGGATTTCGGCTCGGCTATGCCGATCTTCCGCATATTGAGGAATTCGAGCTGGACTCGCAATCCAAACCGGATACGGTTTTGCATCTTGGCGGGCCAATCTTGTCAAAACGGGTGCAGCACTGGCTATCGAACATAGCGCCGGCGAATTATGTGCAGGTGCATGCCGCACCGAATCGACTGGATATGAACCATCAGGTGACGCACCGAGTCGTAAGCGATGTGCCTGATTTTTGTGAGCTTCTCACAACGCACTTGGTACCCGGGAAGACGCCAACATCTAAAAGTGCGCATTTAATCTGCCAATCGGCCATTAATACGTTTTTCGAAAACGTATCCGAATTGTCCGAGCCTCTCGTTGCACGATTGATCTCGCAACTTTTGCCGAACCAGCACGGCATGGCGTTGGGCAACAGCATGCCGGTTCGCGATATGAATATGTACGCCGATAATAATGGCACTCGCCCGCGCGTGGGCACCAACCGTGGCGCCAGCGGTATTGACGGCAACCTGGCCAGTGCGGTGGGGTTTGCAGCGGGACTGCAACAGGCGGTTACGCTACTCATTGGCGATATGGCATTTTTGCACGATATCAATTCATTGCATTTAGTAAAACAATCCCCATATCCTATACACATTATTTGTTTGAACAACAACGGCGGCGGCATCTTTTCCTTTTTGCCCATTTCCCAATACGAGGACGTATTTCGGTTTTTTGAGACGCCGCACCATCGTCATTTTGAACATGCGGCTCGTTTATTTGATCTGAATTATTTTCGCCCGAAAACCAAAAAAGAATTTATTACTGTTTACAAACAGGCGTTGGCCGAGGGCATTTCGACCGTGATTGAAATCGACACCACAACACAAGAAAATTTAAGACTGCACCGCGATTTGGATCGGCATATTCAGATAGAAGTTGGAAAAAAATCATGACAAACGATTCGCTGTACTATGAACAAACCGGTTCCCATACGCATCCGCCCATGTTGCTGTTGCACGGATTTATGGGCTCGAGCCAGGATTGGGCCGAAGCGCTGAAACGTCTCTCGAAAAAATATTTATGCATCACCATCGATTTGCCGGGCCATGGCAAGAGCCACGATTGGGAGTGGGATTCGTGCACGTTCGCCTCTACCGCAAACGCCATTGTGACTCTTTTGGACAAGCTGAACATTCCGCGCTGTTCGTTGGTTGGCTATTCTATGGGCGGGCGGTTGGCGCTTTCTCTGGCCATATATTTTCCGGGCCGATTTTCGCATGTGGTGATCGAATCGGCATCGCCGGGAATTGTCGACACCGTTGAGCGGTTGCAACGAAAATCGTGGGATTTGGAAATCGCCAATCAGTTGCTGTCGCAAAAGTTGGATCACTTTTTGTACGCGTGGTACAATCAGTCCATTTTTTATTCTCTCAAAGAGCATCCAAAATTCGAACAACTGTTGCAGCAGCGGCAACAAAACGATCCGCTGCAATTGGCCAAAGCCATTCAGTGCCTGGGCAGCGGTGAGCAGGAGCCGCTTTGGGATAAACTGGAGCGTTTAACCATGCCGGTGCTGTTTTTGGCCGGCGAGTTTGATGAAAAATACCGCCGTGTTGCCGAGGACATGAACGGCCGCGCGCCGCGTCTGACTGCCAACGTCATGCGCGGCTGCGGACACAATATTCATTTCGAAAAACCGGCGCGGTATTCTAAAGTAGTTTTGGAATTTTTGCATGCGTTTAAAGACAACAAACGGGAGTGAGCTTATGACGACCTTTTCCTGGATATCGGCAGGAATTTATACGGACATTAAATATGAAAAAATGCAAGGCATTGCCAAAATCACCATCAACCGGCCCGAGGTGCGCAATGCGTTTCGGCCGCAAACGGTGAGTGAGATGATGAAGGCGTTTCGCGATGCCGAAGAAGATCAAGAGATCGGCGTGATCGTGTTGACCGGCGAGGGCGAAAAAGCTTTTTGCTCGGGCGGCGACCAAAAAGTGCGCGGCGATTCCGGATACGCAGATGACAAAGGCGTGAACCGGCTTAATGTGCTGGAATTCCAACGGCAAATTCGGCGGTCTCCCAAGCCGGTCATTGCCATGGTGGCAGGTTACGCCATTGGCGGCGGCCATGTGTTGCATCTGATGTGCGATTTGACCATTGCCGCCGACAATGCGGTGTTTGGCCAAACCGGTCCCAAAGTCGGCTCGTTTGATGGCGGCTATGGCGCCAGCTATATGGCGCGCATTGTGGGACAAAAAAAGGCACGCGAAATTTGGTACTTGTGCCGCCAGTACAACGCACAGCAAGCGTTGGACATGGGTCTGGTGAACACGGTAGTGCCGTACGATACATTGGAAAAGGAAACCGTGCAATGGTGCCGCGAGATTCTTGCCAATTCGCCCACAGCTATCCGCTGTTTGAAAGCAGCGCTCAATGCAGATTGCGACGGCCAGGCCGGGCTGCAAGAGTTGGCTGGCGCGGCCACCATGCTGTTTTATCAAACCCAGGAAGCTCAAGAAGGCCGCAATGCATTTGTGGAAAAACGTAAACCGGATTTTTCAAAATTTCCGCGGCAGCCGTAGCGCATTCAAATTATAATTGAGGGATCGATGACGATAAAACCATGGCTCTTGTCGAGCCGGCCCAAAACCTTACCTGCCGCATTGGCGCCGGTGTTGATCGGAACGGCCATGGCATTTGCCGACGGCAAAGTCCACTGGCTCTCCGCCGCCCTTGCCGCGTTTGGGGCGCTGATGATTCAAATCGGCACCAATTACGCCAACGACTATTTTGATTTTGTCAAAGGTTCGGACGCCCACGACCGACTCGGTCCTACACGCGCCACCGCCGCTGGCTGGGTGACGCCGCAAGCCATGAAACGCGCGTACATGATTGTGTTTGGCCTGGCTGCTCTCGCCGGACTGTATCTGTTGTGGCGCGCCGGTTGGCCGGTTTTGGTTATTGGCGTATTCTCTATAACCGCGGGCATCATGTATACCGGCGGCCCGTTTCCATTGGGCTATAATGGTTTGGGCGAATTGTTTGTGTTCATTTTTTTCGGACTCGTTGCCGTGGGCGGCACCTATTATGTTCAGGCGCTGCAGATCAACTGGCTGGTTGTTTTAGCTGGCATCGCACCGGGACTGTTTTCAACCGCCATTCTCACGGTCAATAATTTAAGAGATGTTCGTGAGGATCGGCGTTCCGGCAAACACACCTTGCCCGTGGTATGGGGCGAACGCTTTGGTCGCCTCGAATATGTGCTCTCTGTTGTTTTGGCGTGTTTGGTTCCGATCGTTCTCGTTCTTTTAACCGGCGCGCATTATTTTTCAATAGCGGCGGTTTTTGCCGGATTTCTGGCGATTCCTTCAATACGAATTCTTTATCGTGAACAGCCGGGCCGCATTTACAACTTGGTTTTGGCACAAACAGGCAAAGTATTGCTGGTCTACAGCATTTTATTTTCCATAGGTTGGATTTTGTGAGACTTGGCAATTATCACATTTTTCGCTATCAGCTCCCGTTTGTAAATCCCATTGAGATGATGGCAAAACGGATGACGTTTCGCGAGGGATTCATTCTGAAACTCGAATCCGCAACGGGTGCTGTGGGATATGGTGAAGTGGCGCCGTTTCCGGGATTATCCAAAGAAAGTCTGCCCGACGCTTTGGAGCAATTACGCCACGCTTTAAATATTTTAAAACACACCTCTGTCGAGCTTTCTTTTCCAAGCATCCCCTTTCTTTTAAACGATAGCTCTCCCTCGGTTTTGTTTGGCGTGGAAAGCGCGATTTTGGGGATGCAAGCACAGGAGAAACAGACTTTTGTCGCCAAAGTGCTGAATCCGACAGCCGCAGACGAAATCTCCATTCAAGCGTTGCTTGTTGGAGATTACGAGGACATTGTTGCTCGGGCACAAAATGCCGTGTCGGCTGGTTTTCAGTGTTTAAAACTCAAGGTCGGCCGATTTGAGATCGATAAAGCAATCGAGCTTGTATTAAGCATTAACAAAAACTTTAACAACATCTCGCTGCGATTGGACGCCAATCGGGCCTGGAGCTTAAATCAGGCCGTGCAGTTTTGCGACGCCGTTCACGAGTGCAACATCGAGTATATTGAAGAGCCTCTGCAAAACCCGGCGGACATTCTCGATTTGCGCGACCGCACCACAATACCCTTTGCGCTCGATGAATCGTTAACCTGGGATTCGGCTCAAAAGCTATCGGAGGGAATTGCAGCACTTGTTCTCAAACCTGGCATACATGGCGGTGTGTCAAGAATCATTCAATATATAAATTTAGCCCAAGCCCGGAAGCAATTTTCAGTGTTGAGTTGTCCGTTTTACTCTGCCATAGGTTTAAATGTTATTGCTCAACTTGCCGCGGCATTTATCCCGGCTTTGCACCCCATGGGGCTGAATACGTTTGATCAATTTGCTCAAGACCTCACTCATCAGCCAATTCAGCTCGAGGGAGACAAGTTGAAACTGCAAACATTGCAGGAGAATTTGAATGTGGACTCGGAACTCCTGGAATCCCTCTAATGAAGCCTACGCAGCACATTGACGTCAATGACTTGGCCGAACGCTATGGAGATTTTCCAGCGTTACAGAGCTCGAGTCGGCAAGTATTGTGGAGCAAATTACCTGATGCTATCTATCGATGGCAATCGCGTTTAAACTTTCTTTCGTTAAAATCCGGTGATCCCTGCGCATTGTTCATGCCACCAAGCATCGATACAATTTTGATTCTGTTTGCCATGTGGTCAAAAGGCATTATTGCCGTGCCGCTCAATACGCGGATGCCCATCGCACAACTTGGCGCGCTTTTGCAAAGAATCCGCTGTAAAGTATTAATTTCAGCAACCGAAATGGTTGAATGGCACGCCGCAAATATCCGCCTGGAACGCACTTCCAATTTGCTAAAACAGCAAATAACTTTAACCGGGACAAAAATGCCGCTTTTTCCTTTGCGCAACAACGCCACGATTCTCTTTACTTCGGGCAGCAGCGGCACGAATAAAGCGTGTCTGCACACCATGGCCAATCATTACTTTAGCGCACTGGGTTCGAACGAAAACATCCCACTAACTCCTGGCGATCGCTGGCTTTTGTCGCTGCCGCTTTATCATGTGGCTGGCATCGGTATTTTATTTCGCTGCCTTATTTCCGGAGCCACGATTTGTGTGAGTGAGAATCAAAATCCGGTTGAAGCAATACACGCATTTCAGCCCACGCATCTGTCGCTGATTTCGACACAATTGTTTCGACTGCTTCAACAATGGGACACTATGGAAGACCAACTGTCTCAGCTCAGAGCCGTGCTGTTGGGCGGCAGTGCGATTTCTCCGACATTAACTAAAGAGGCGCATAGTCGGGGATTGCCGTTATTCACCAGCTACGGCTCCACCGAGATGGCCTCGCAAATCACTACCACGCGCCCGAATGATTCTCCGGAACATCTATCGAGCAGCGGCAAGTTGCTCAAGTATCGAGAACTTGAAATCGACAAGACGGGTGAAATTTTAGTACGTGGGCAGACATTATTCAAAGGCTATATTGAAAAGAACTCTCTCGTTCCGGAGCGAGATGAGAATGGCTGGTTTCATACCGCGGATTTGGGCGAGATCGACCAGGATGGCTATTTGCACGTTTTGGGCCGCAAGGACAATATGTTCATATCTGGTGGCGAAAACATCCATCCCGAAGAAATTGAGCGCGAGATTTTGCAGGTGGAACATGTAAAGCGCGTAGTTGTGGTGGCGGTAAAAAATGATGAATTTGGCGAGCGCCCTGTTGCGTTCTTGGACACAAACACCTTTGAGCAAACAAAGCAGGAAATTCGCGACTTGTTGCAGGAACGTTTGCCCAAATACAAATGGCCGGACTATTTTTTTGCATGGCCAACCATTGATGAACAGGGGCTAAAGATTCAAAGAAATAAATTTCAAAAAATCGCTAACGAGCTTTTGAGAGATTCTGCGCATCCTAATCACTCTGTTTGACATACAATTTCAAAGCTGTTCGCAAGGATTCGGGCAAGGCGATTTTTTGTTTTGTTTTTTTGTCGATAGAGACATGCACGGTTTTGGCTGATACGGCCTTTTTTTTCTCCAGAGTAAAAATTTCATAGGAAATAATGCACGAGGATTCCCCAATACGTTCAACAGAGGCATAAATCGTTACAAGTTGCCCAACAGACAGCGGCAGCAGATAATCCGCTTCCGCATGCACGTATGGAAACAAAAAATCGGATTCCAAAATAATGTAATCAATACTGACTCCGGCGGAGTCCAGAAGCGCATCAAACGCTTCAAAGGCCAAATCAAAAACCTTGCTGTAAAACAGAATCCCCGCCGCATCGGTATGATAGAGCTGAATTTTGCGTTGAATAGAAACGTTGTCGTTATTCATATAGCCTGGCTTGTTTATCGGATGGTTTAATGGTAAATATAACAATTGCGGAACAAAGTGGAAATAGATAATAAAGGAAAAAGCAGACAAAAAAATTGGGCGCCCCCCCCTTGAACACCCAATCATTCCGGAATCCCCCCCGCTCTCTTGTGAATTCCGGCTAAAAAATGTTACATTATATTAGTACAAGTTCACTCTCGATTTCTCTCAAACATTGTGAAAAATTTTAAAAAAATTGCAATCTAATAAACTGGTATCATATTTAATTTAGTACAACTTTAATGTGTGGTAGAAAATTTCAAAAACTATTTGGAATAGTCGGTGCAAATATTTATAGTACCGCGGTTAGCTTTTGGCATACAAAAAAAAGCTATTTCCAAATCTTTGTCGGATCGCCTTAACAATTACCAAAGCTCAACACACCTCAAAATAGTTTGAGAGAATTTCCCGATAATATTGCACTATTGGTAGTAAAATTTAAAAAGCCAAGCCGTAATTTGGAAACTTTTTTTGTGTTTACCATAAACGCCAGATGCAGCTAAGGGCCTATGTTATTTGAAATTACCCTAACATTTGGCGGGGGATTAAGATAATGCAAATAGATGAATTTGTAAAATCATATGCGCGGCTCGGTAAAGCTCCCGAAAATCGCGCATTGGAAAAAACACCAGAGCTGAGATTTCTTCTCGATCTCATTGATTCGAGTCGAAAACGATCGAAACCTTCTTTAAAACTTCCCACTCATTTTAAGCCCATAACTCAAATTCATACACTAACTCTTTTGGAAAATCTGTTTAGCCATAATTTTAGCAAACGTGAAGCAAAAACGTTTTTGGATCAGCTCGTTTATAATCCCGATTTTCTTTTCCAACTCGAGCCCTATTTAAGCGCCCCTTCCGCGGCAGAAGAATTAACCGAGGAAGAACGGACACAATGCCACTATTTGCCTGACGAGGAAATTTATAATCGGGTAACCGAGACTTTGACGGTTGAGCCCAAAAAGCAACGCGTACGAGACTCTCAATCCGCAATTCGCGTCATAAAAAATTGGTTGGCAACCATCAATCCTGCCCCTGCTCGGTTTGCTACGACGGCAGTCGCAATTTTTATTATTGTGAGTTCGGCCTATCTTTTTTGGCCACAAAACCAAACAACTCGACTGTATAAAACGTATTTTCCGCGTTCGGAAGAGCCCTATTTAGGTGAATTGAATATGGATATGCTCAAAAGTGCCCAAAAAGCCGAGCTTCGTTCCGATACAGGGCTGGAAGTTACGGACTCACAGAAACTACGCTCTTTATTTACAATCGCAAAAAGCAATTACATAAGCGGGGATTTTGCAAAATCGATTCGCGTCCTAAACATGCTGGAAGGACAGATTACAACAACAAACGCACCGGCACAGTTTATCACAAATATAAAGCGGGACATGTTTTTTTATTTGGGGATGAGCTATTTGGGGCAGTCCAAGGGGAAAACCACAACAGACCTCAATCAAGCGATTTCGCATTTGGAAACGGCCCTAACTATATCCGAGAACCACAATCTTGACTCTATGGATGAAATTTTATTTTTTCTTGGTTTGGCGCATACCCTAAACAATCAGGATGACACGGCAAAAGCGTATCTCACATCCATCAATCCCAAAAGCTCGTTTTATGACCAAACTGTCATATTGCTCGACTAGTTTGAGTTTATAACGATCTTGACAAACATTATCCAGGCGCAGTTATGGGTGATACTCTAAATTAGATATCGCTCAATTGGCATAAAGAGAGGGCCACCAAATTACCAGTGGAGGTAGATTATGGAGTTCCTAATTTTTATTGCGTTGGTGGTGATTGCGGGGATGCTGTTTCTCATTCAACAAAAATTGAATGACATTTGGAAGGTGTTGCAGGGTCTGCTATCACAAAAAACAGCCAAAGAGGACGAGGACATAAAAGAAGACCCTTCGGCGCAGGAGGACGAAGGGTCTCCCACCAATGGAGGGGGGCCAAAGTAAAAAGATAGTCACCTATCACCTAGCACAAAGAGAGCGATTGGGGCGGATCGCTCTCTTTTTTTCCTCATTGCTCTTGCATGTATCCTTCATTTTTCCGATATTTTTTTCTAATTCAATACATTTTTTGACTACGAGCGCATGAAATTCAAAACTATCCTCAAATATTGCGTTGTATTGAGTTTCCTATGCCAGGTTACCGCGGTGATGTATGCCTCGACCTCGGCGCGAGAACGGCGGTCATTTTATTCCACCTGGCCGGGGGTTGTTCAACAACCGATCTCTGAACAAATTCATTTTTTAAACTCGTTTATTTCCGAAAATCCCTGTTTCGAGCCCGCCTACAGCAAGCTATTGGAGCGGTTTTTGATTCATGATAGTCTGGATGCAGCAACACACTATTTTATCAACCTTGTTCCAGAGCCGGAAACTCAACAGCATGCCTTGTGGATGCTTGCCAAAATTTACGATATAACGGATCGGCCCGATTCGGCTTCGGTTTGTTACAAACAAGCCCTTGAAACTCAACCAACGCCGAGTTTACTGCTCCAGGATTATGTTGAATTTGATGTAAAACACAAACAACGGTTTCAGGTGCTGGAGAGTATCCAACAAAATCACTCCGAGCACTATCCATTAGCGCGTGCGTTTTATTTGTATGCCACCAGCCGTTTTGATAAAGCAATAGAGCTTTTAGCAGACGAGTTCGAACGACATCCCTCTCCGGACTTGTGTTACGCTTACTGTTGCGCACTGATCCAGCAATATAACACAAAGTTGTCGCGGATAGGCTTGACCGAATGCCTAAAGCTGGAGAAAGAATGGGGCGATCTGCGCTATCAGTCTCTTATATTGTCTT
>CAYPZM010000186.1:0-9838 GCA_964414825.1 uncultured Cytophagia bacterium
ATTAACCGTGGTGCGTTGATTATCAATTTTATCGGTCACGCCAACCAGGAGCTTTGGGCCCATGAACGCCTGCTGCTGCGTTCGCGCGATATGGAGTTGATCCAAAATGAAAAACGGATGGCCTTGTGGATTGCCGCGAGTTGCGAATTTGCTTTATGGGATCGACCGGACGTCCAAAGCTTTGCCGAAGATATTTTTTGTACTCCGAATTGCGGAGCTGTTGCGATGATTGCCTCGTCACGTGTGGCCTATCCCGATGCAAATCATGCTTTGAATCTCCATTTTTATACTTTTCTTTTTGAACCGTATAAAAGCACCGGGAAAACTGCGCGACTGGGCGATGCTTTGATGCTGGCCAAGCAATATGCTTCCGGTGTAAACAGTGAAAAATATATTTTGCTCGGCGACCCGGCTATGCGACTTGTTGCTCCGCATTTGCGCGTTCACGTGGACGCGCAGAATCCGGATAGTATTCAGGCGCTCACGAAAATGCGGATTACCGGTCACGTGGAAACCACGGCCGGTCAGCACCCGCCGTTTTCCGGACAGGTACTGGCTCGTGTATACGATTCGAGAAATTCATATACATACGCGATGACTGAGGAAAAAACGCTGGGGCCGTTTTATCGATCCGGAAATACCATCTTTCGTGGCATCACACCTGTGTTAAACGGAGAATTCACGCTAAACTTTATCGTTCCCAAAGATATTTCCTATGGCGGCAATGATGCCAAAATTAGCTTGTTTGTGTGGAATGAGCAACACACCGGAACCGGGAGCCTGGGCGGATTGCCCGTGGGGGGAACCTCTGCGGATTTACGAGATAATGAAGGGCCGCACATGAATTTACATTTTGGCAATCCCAATTTTATGTCCGGCGATTATGTGGACAAGCAACCCACGCTGCACGTTGAATTGGCTGATTCGATTAGCGGCATCAACACGGCCAGCGATGTGGGGCATCAAATTATGTTGACCTTTGATGAGGATTATGCTAACTCGAAAGACATCACAGAATATTTTGTCTACAACACCGGCAGTTACACCGCCGGCACTATCGATTGTCCCGTTTTAAATATGCCCATTGGCGAGCACGTGCTGGAGGTGAAAGCGTGGGACAATTCCAACAATTCCTCCATTATCGAAACCAATTTTGTGGTGGTGGACCCGGATTTGCGCATTCGCAATCTGTTGGCTTTTCCCAATCCCATGCAAACGGATTGCACGTTTCGATTTGAATTAAGCCAGGATGCCGAGGTGTCGATCAAATTGTACACGGTTGCCGGGCGATTGATTAAACGCTTTTCCACGCTGCCAGGGCATGCCGGTTATAATGTTTTTCCTTTGGAATGGGATGGACGAGACGAGCAGGGCGATCCTGTCGCAAACGGGGTTTATCTTTTTAAAATATCAGCTAAAACGAGAGGAGAGGATATGTTAACTGCCGAAAAAATCGGCAAAGTAGTGGTGACGAAATAATCACATGATTCAATGAATAATTTCGGCGTTTGAAGCGTCTTTTTCCTCTTCGGGTTTTTCAAACAAGATAAAAAGGAAGAGCAGCAGCATGCCCACCGAAATGGCAATGTCCGCCATATTAAACACCGGCCATCGATCCAGTGAATAGCCGGGAAAATCGATGAACAAGAATTGAAATGCGGGGATGTTGATGTCGAAAAATTCCACATCCAAAAAGTCGACGACGGAGCCCCGCGTAACGCGGTCCCATAAATTCCCAAACGCACCGCCTAAAATAACGGCCATGGAAAAACGCGCCAAAAAGTGCTCGCCTTTCATTTTAAACAAATACACCACAATGGCAACGCTGGCGATGACCGCAAACACAGTAAAAAATGAGCTATGGCCCAGCCGGATTCCAAACGCCATGCCCGTATTTTCTACGTAGGTGATGCGAAAAAAATCCCCCAGTACCGTAAAGGACTGGTACAATTGCATCGACTTGTTGATGACGATTTTGGTGACCTGGTCAATAAAAAAAATAATGACAGAAACGAGCAAGATTTTATAAGATTTCATACGGCTATCGTTTTGTGAGTTCTTCCTTTGATTTGCAGTCGATACACAATCGTACGTGGGGTGCCGCTTCCAGGCGCTCTTCATTAATGTCTTGGCCGCAATTTATGCACTTGCCAAACTCACCTTTGTCAATTCGTTCCAGAGCCAGATCCAGGTGATACAAGAAATTTTGCTCCCGCGAGGCAAACATATACTGCTGTTCGCGCTCCATCGTATCTGTGCCCTGATCGGCCATGTGGAATGAATAGGTAGAGTGATCACCCGACGATACGCTGACCGATTCATTCAGTCCGGAATCGCGCAGGTGATCCAACTGTTTCAACAATTCTGTGCGCTTTTCAAGTATTAGATTTTTATAATATTCGAGTTTTTCCTTGTCCATAATGACCTCCCAGTCATCAGCTCTTCGCTCGATCGGTTGGATCGAGGATTACTGTTACTAAATTTTTGAGATGCCCACAGATACGGATAAATCATCAATTTTCCACTCTTTGCGATAATCTCCGCCATCTGCAGATGATTTTATCTCCACACAAAGCGTTTCATTGTTGATGTACGGTTTCATGTGCTCAACCGCCTGGACCATGCGCGAATCAGTGTTATCATCCACAAAAATGCGGATGCGGTCGGTAACATCAAAACCCGCTTCTTTGCGCATATTTTGTACGCGATTAACAAATTCACGCGCCAGGCCTTCATGTAGCAAGTCTTTTGTGATTTCGGTACTCAATCCCACGGTCAAGTCGCCTTCGCTGCTGGCTGCAACACCGGACTTGTTTTCCATTTGAATTTCAATATCGTCTTTTACGATCATGGCTTCATGGTTGTCGATGACCAACCGCTCGCCACCTTGATGCAGAATCTTGTCGATTTCGTGCTCACCAAAGGAGCGAATGGCTTCGGCCGCCTGATTCACCAGTTTGCCGAACTTGGGGCCAAGCTGTTTGTAAACGGGCTCGGCTTTGGCGGTCATTAATTTGCTGGCATCGTCGACAAACTCGATGTGTTTCACATTAAGCTCGTCCAAAACCAAATGCTCCATGCCTTTGAGTAACTCTTGTCGGCGTTCGTTTTGCGCTACAATAAAAATCGAAGCCAATGGCTGGCGCACGCGCAAACCCACATCATTGCGAATCGAACGGCCAAGCTCGACAATGCGTCGTACCAGGCTCATGCGCTCTTCTAACAGGTCATCCTGGAATTCCAGCGGAGCGTCACCCAGCTTGGGATACAGACACAAATGCACGCTCTCGGGAGCATTGATATCGCGGTTCAAATTGCGATAAATCGCTTCCGCGAGGAACGGAGCCAGCGGTGCTGTCAATTTGCTTATGGTTATTAAACATTCGTAA
Organism: uncultured Cytophagia bacterium; assembly: GCA_964414825.1. GTDB lineage: Bacteria > Zhuqueibacterota > Zhuqueibacteria > Residuimicrobiales > Krinioviventaceae > CAYPZM01. The sequence goes on from CAYPZM010000186.1 coordinate 3,390, forward strand.
AGCGTCTGAAATGCAGATAATTTATCCGGACCCATTTCCGATTTCCAAAAGCGGCGGCGACTGCGGCGCACGTACCAGTTCGAAAGGTCATCCACCACGTAATCAGAAATGGCGCGTGCCGCTTTGGTCATGTCGTAATGCTCGAGATTGGCCGTAACTTTTTTCGTGAGAGATGTCAGCGATGACAAAATCCAGCGGTCAATTTCCGGCCGTTCGGTTATTGGAATGCGTTTTTCGATATCGTATTCAAAATCATCGATATTGGCGTACATGGCAAAAAAGGAGTAGGTGTTGAGCAGAGTGCCAAAAAATTTGCGGCCTACTTCTTTAACGCCTTCTTCGTCGAATCGCGTTGGCAGCCAGGGCGGGCTGACAGTGAGCAGGTACCAACGCAGAGCATCGGCGCCATATTTATCCATTTGCTCAAACGGATTGACCGAGTTGCCCAGCGATTTTGACATTTTTTTGCCATCTTTGTCGAGAATCAATTCCAACGACACACAGGTTTTGTAAGTTGGTTGATCGAACAAAAACGTGCCAATCACCAAGAGCGAATAAAACCAGCCCCGGGTTTGATCCACACCTTCGGAAATAAAATCCGCCGGGAATTTTTGGTTAAAAATCTCTTTATTTTCAAACGGATAGTGCCACTGCGCCACGGGCATGCTGCCGGAATCGAACCAGCAGTCAATAACCTCGGGCACGCGTTTCATGACACCGCCGCATTTTTCGCAGGTGAGATCAATATTGTCCACAGCGGGTTTGTGCAAATCGAGACCATCCGGAACGTCCTGGCCTTTTTCTTGAAGCTCTTGAACGCTGCCGATGCACTCTTGGTGGTCGCAGGATTCGCAGCGCCAAATCGGCAATGGCGTGCCCCAGAAACGGTCGCGCGACAAAGACCAGTCGATATTGTTGTTCAACCATTCGCCAAACCGGCCGCTGCCGACCTCTTTGGGATACCAATTGATTTTATTGTTGTTTTCAATCAACTTGTCTTTAATTGCTGTGGTTTTGATGTACCACGACTTGCGCGCATAATACAGCAACGGCGATTTACAGCGCCAACAATGCGGATAACTGTGCGTGATCTTTTCCGAGCGATACAACAAACCGCGGTGTTTCAGATCCACGATGATGTCGACGTCCGCGTCTTTTACAAACGTTCCGGCCCACGGCTCTACCTCGGCGACGAATTTGCCACTTTTGTCAACGGGATGCACGACCGGCAAGTCATATTTCAGACCAAGTTGATAATCGTCTTCACCAAACGCCGGGGCGATGTGGACAATGCCGGAACCGTCGGTCGTTGTAACAAAATCGGCAAGCGTGGTATAATGCGCGCGTTTGTCCGGCGTAATGAACGAAAAGAACGGCTCATAATCCATGTCCGCCAAGTCCGATCCGCTGTAGGTTTCAATAATCTCAAAGTCATCATCCAGAACCAGCAGGCGCTCTTCGGCCAGGATTAAATACTGATCTTTGTGTTTAACCTTGACGTATTTGACATCCGGATGCAATGCCAGGGCTACGTTGGAAATTAACGTCCACGGCGTGGTCGTCCACACGAGAAAATAGGTATTGTCCTGATTTTTCAGCTTGGCTTTGACAAAAATGGACGGGTCTTTGACTTCCTGGTAACCCAGCGACACCTCGTGCCCGGAAAGCGGGGTTTCGCAATGCGGACAATAAGGCAATATTTTGAATCCCTGATAAATGAGTTCCTGTTTCCAAAATTCTTTGAGAATCCACCAAACCGATTCGATATAATCATTGGTATAGGTGATATAGGGATCGTCCAGATCAATCCAATATCCCATGCGTTGGGTCAATACATCCCATTCTTGTTTATAGGTCCACACGCTCTCGCGACATTTTTGCAAAACTCTTCAATACCGTATTCGATGACTTGATCTTTGCCATCGAGCCCAAGTTGTTTTTCAACCTCGATTTCCACGGGCAGTCCATGAGTATCCCAACCCGCTTTGCGTTCCACGCGATAGCCCTGCATGGTTTTCAAACGGCACACCGTATCTTTTACGGCGCGGGAAATAACATGATGAATGCCGGGTCGTCCATTTGCCGTGGGTGGGCCTTCAAAAAATACAAAAGGATTGTTTTTGGGGCGCTCGTCCACACTGCGTTCAAAGGTTTTATGCTCTTGCCAATATTTCAGGATGTCCTGTTCCAGTTCCGCGAGATTGTTGTTGATCTGTTCGTACATTGTCCTTCTCTATAAATATTTTTTTAAAATCGGTTGCAGTTTTGAAACGGTTTTATCGGGCCACAATGATTTTTCGGTGATGATTGCGCCTTGAAGGGCGTTCGAGCAATTACACGATTTGGCATCCGGGATTTTTGCAATGACTTTACGAATGATACGTTTTGCCATTTCAGTATTTTGCTTTAAATAATCCAAAATCATTTCAACGGACACGGTTTGGCCGGTGGTTTCTTCATGCCAGCAATCATAATCGGTTACCAGGGCGACGGTTGCGTAACATATTTCAGCTTCTCGCGCCAGTCGCGCTTCGCTCATTTGCGTCATGCCAATAACATCCATGCCCCATTTGCGATAGGTTTGCGATTCCGCCAGCGTTGAAAATTGCGGGCCTTCCATATTCAAATAGGTGCCTCGCTCGTGAGTGGCGGCACCAGCCGCTTTACTCGCATCGATTAACGCCTGACGCAGGGGATCGCACAGCGGATGCGCCATTTGCACGTGCGCCACAATGCCGTCACCAAAAAAGGTATGTCTCCGCGTTTGATTGGTGCGGTCGAAAAAATTGTCGATGATCACCACGTTTGTGGGGTGCATGTCTTCGCGCAGCGAGCCGACTGCTGAGACAGAGATAATTGACGACACATCAAGTTGTTTCATCGCATAAATATTGGCACGATAATTCACTTCTGTCGGCAATAAACGATGTCCTTGGCCGTGCCTGGGCAGAAATACGATATCGTGTCCTTCCAAATCGCCGATAATCAGATCATCCGAAGGAAAGCCAAACGGGGTTTCAATTTTTTCTTCGCGTATGGTTCGGATGCCTTCTATTTGATAAAGGCCCGAACCACCGATAATTCCTACTCGTGACATATATTCTATATCCGTTTTATAATTTCCGACATCAGTTTTATAAATTTCGGCGTAATTTCTTTGGCTACGCGCGATACTTCTTCGTGACTGATCGCTGGCATATTGTCGGGCAGCGCCTGATCGGTGATAGCGGTGATGGCCAACACGCGCATACCCAGTTGATGTGCCACCAGCACTTCCGGGATGACCGACATTCCGACCGAATCCGCGCCCAAAAGTTGCAGCATACGAATTTCCGCCGGGGTTTCAAAACTGGGGCCGCTTACAGCGCTATAAACGTGTTCTTTGAGTTCAACGCCAGTGGATGCGGCACATTCCAAAGCCAGTTGTCGCAATTTTTTGTTGTACGGCTCGCTCATATCGGGAAAGCGTTCGCCGAGAAATTCTTCGTACGGGCCAATTAACGGATTGTCGCCCATTAAATTGATGTGATCGGTCACCAACGCCAATGTGCCGGCTGGTAAAAAATCTCGAATGCCTCCGGCGGCGTTTGAAAGGATCAATGTGCGAACGCCAAGTTGATGCATAACGCGTATGGGCAGCGTTACATCGCGCAGCGGATAACCTTCGTAATAGTGAAACCGACCCTTCATGATTATCAAAGATTTTTGCTGCCAGTTGCCAAGGACGAGCTGCCCGGCATGAAATTTTACTGTGGAGCGGGGAAAATGCGGAATGCTCTCATAGGGAATAACGACCGGATGTTTCACCTTGTCCGCTAAATCTCCCAGACCGGTTCCCAACACCACGCCAATTTGCGGTGAAAGGCTCGATTGCTTCTGAATAAATTCGGCGCTTTGTATTATTTCAAGTTTCACGTTCTATTTACAACTACTGTTTAGCGTCATGTTGTTCCATACCGCGAATTTCATCTCTCAAGCGTTCGATCTCTTTTTGCTGCTGCAAGCGTTTTTGCCGAAGCGTATGAATGTGTTCCAGAATCTGTTCATCCGACGTCTTGGAGCTCGGCACAGCCAACGATTGCCTGAAACGCTCGGTTACTATATTTTCTATAGCCATTTGTCGATCTTTACGAGCTCCGGATTGCCCGAATAGAACCGTTCCGGTGATCGTGCCCAGGGTCGTTCCGGCAATTACAAAAGCGTTTTGTTCCTTTTCCGGAAACTCGTTTGATACCAAAGAGCTGGCGAACAGGCTTGCTCCCAACGAAAAAAGCCCGCCTAAAACGGTATGAGTTGTAAAATTGACGTGATCTTTGGTAGCGTCAATCTCTTGTTCCGTCACCAGCTCGCCGCGTTCATCGATAATGGGTTCCGGTCCGGTGATGTGTTGAATGTTTGCTTTGTCAATAACAGCAAATTCACGATCCAAGTTCGATTGCGCCACTATCAAAGTGGATTCACTTTGACCGGCTACCACACCCGAAAAGCTTTGCCCGTTCGAAGTTGTAATCGTTACGAGCTGGTTTTTTCGAATGGTTTCAATTTCCAGTGGAATCTGCCGACTGCTGCAATTCATTAAAAGAACACTTGCCAGAGCTACAATCGCAAAAATTTTCTCAACTACTGCCATAAACTCCAAATGAACTACGACTTTCGCTCATCCGACGGTCCCTGATTTTCGTTATTTCGACGGAAATCTCTGGGATAGTTTGATCTGTTTTGCTGTTCGCGAATGATGCGTGGCCCGCTATGGTGCGCATCCGGATTTTTTGGCGATGCGCTTTTTGTATTGGGTGGTGATGGAGCCGGATTGCGACGCGCGGTGTCCTGGCGTTTGGTTTCAAAATGCTTAAAGTCTTCAATCTCCATCACTTCCAGCATCTCCAACTGCGATTCGAGCATGTGGCGCAGTCGTTTGGCAATGGCATCTTTTTGCGCTTTGAGCAAGCTGATTTCGTGGCGAATGCTCATCAATTCCTCGCGCGCCTCTTTAACAATGTTGTCGGCCTGTAGTTCGGCTTCGTGCAAAATGATTTCCGCTTCGCGTCGAGAATTGGCGCGCGAATCTTCCATGTTATTTTGCGCTTTTACCAGCGTATCGCGAAGCGTGCTTTCCACACGTTGGTAGTCTTTGAGCTGCGTGCGCAGTTTGATGAGCTCGTCATTTAATTGATTTTTTTCGCGAATGTGCAATTCCAGCTCATCGGCGAGCATGACTAAAAAGGCCTCGACCTCGTCCGGGTCGTAACCGCGCATAATTTTTCGGAATTCTTGTTTGCGAACATCTAATGGGGTAAGTTTCACGATAAAGTCTCCGTAATTAATTAAAAAGCCAACTGTCGGAGAGTGGAAACCAGAAATCGATCAAGAAACAAAATGACAAAAATGACCACCACGGGCGACAAGTCGAGTCCGGCAATCGGCGGAAGAAAACGCCGCACCTGTTCCAACACGGGATCGGTGATTTGGTAAATAAACCGTACCACGGAATTGTACGGATTGGGATTAAACCAGGACATCACCGCGCGCGCGATAATGACATACATGTACAAAATTAAAAACAAATGTACAATAGAGGCCAAAGCTGCGAAAAAATTCTGGATAATAAACATGGTTCACTCGTCTTTTACAATATATAAAGAAAATGTCTATGATTGGCAACGAATTAAAGCCCAAAACGATTTCGAATATAACGGATAATTTGAAAAAAATCAATTAAATTCTTGGGGGCGAAAGGCTTTGCTTTTGGTTATAAACAAACCATGTTTTGCTTTTACTCCGTGCGTCTACTCGACCTCTGAACTTCCGCTTAAGCAGGTGTGACACAATTATTTGATTTAAACAGGCAGTACTTTCATACAAAATCGTTCTTGATTAAGCTTTTTTTATTTCTTACTTTACTCGCCACTTAAAAATCTGGAGAGGAAAGACCTTGGCTGACTTTCAACCGTATGTTCCGGCAGATCAATCGTTTAAAGATTTTACTCTCAAGGCTATAGTTGCAGGTGTGATATTTGGAGCGGTGTTTGGCTCCGCCAATGCTTACCTTGGATTGCGGGTCGGGTTGACCATCTCAACCGCCATCCCCTTGGCCATTGTGGCTGTTGCTGTGTTTAAACTGTTTGCGCCTTTGTTAGGCCCCTCCAATATTCTCGAGCAGAATATTGCCGCCACAACCGGTTCTGCAAGCTCATCTCTTGCGTCCGGTATCATTTTTACCATTCCGGCTTTATTTTTGTGGGAGTTTAATCCGTCGTTATTGCAGATAGGCACGCTAGCGCTTTTGGGAGGAGTGCTCGGCGTCTTGTTTATGATTCCATTACGCAGATTTCTCATCGTAAAAGAGCATGACAATCTTCCTTACCCGGAAGGTACCGCGGCTGCTCAAGTGCTAATTGCGGCAGATGCCGGTATAGGACGTGCGAAAAACGTTTTTATTGGTATGGGAC
>CAYPZM010000187.1:0-9795 GCA_964414825.1 uncultured Cytophagia bacterium
TCGTTCTGGCACGATTAATTTACCGCTTTACCCACGGCCCGGTGGATTGGGCTCAGCCTAATGCCTTCCGCGAAATCTAATAGGTCATACAGATTATCAGCACTCCTCGTGAGAAGCGATGCGCACATTTTTGTTACTATGCTCGCTTGAGCGAACTTTTGATCAATAGAAGGTGGGGAAGAAGAGGAAAGTATTTTCTTTTTGGCCAAATTGAAACCAGATGCGGGAGAAAACGCTTTCCGCATCGCGCATCTCCGGTCTCTCGTCTCCTTTTTCTATTGTGCTTCCAAATCAACACTCGTATATTGTTGAACAAAGGAGAATTATGGACTTTAATACAACAAACACAATCTTAATCACCTGCGCCAAAGGTGTGGCGCCGTTTTTAGAGCGCGAGCTGCGTCAGCTAAATTTTCCGGTTACCAGCAGCATGAACTTGGGTGTGTTCACAAAAGGCAGTTTGAATGATTGCATTCGTTTGAATATGCAATTGCGAACAGCTATGCGCGTGCTGTATCTGTTGCAAGAATTTAGCGCGTCAACGCCGGATGAATTATACGACCATATCCGCCAGCATCCTTGGGAGAATGTGCTCACGCCTGATGGTTATGTCAGCTTCACCTCGGCAGTGATGACCGAATCCATTACCGATACCCGATTTGCCAACCTCAAAGGCAAAGACGCGCTGGTGGATTATATGCAAGAGCGGTTTGGCCGACGTCCCGATTCGGGCCCAGATCGGAGCAAAACTGTGTTGTTTTTATATTGGAAGCAAGACGATGCCGCGATTTATCTCGACACTTCGGGCGAACCGTTGGCGCGCCGTGGCTATCGCAAAATTCCTTTGCATGCGCCAATGCAAGAAACGCTGGCGGCCACCGCCATTTTGGCGACGAAATGGTCGCCGGATATGCCGTTCGTCAATCCAATGTGCGGCAGCGGAACGTTAGGAATTGAAGCAGCGCTAATAGCGCTAAACAAGGCGCCCGGTCTGTTACGCAGCAACTTCGGGTTTATGCACATTATTGGCTATACTGCGGATTATTATCAAGAATTACGAAAAGAGCTGCGCCAAAATACGTTAAAGTCGTTGCCGGCTCCTATCATTTTGAATGATCACGATGCCAAAGCCGTGCATGCCGCCCGTCAAAACGCCAAAACTGCGGGAGTCGATTTGTTGCTGGAATTCAATGTTGCCGATTTTCGCAAAACGCCGCTTCCGGAGGCACCCGGCGTCGTTTTTCTCAACCCTGGTTACGGTGTCCGGTTAGACGAATTTGAACGTTTGAAACATCAATATCGCCAAATTGGTGATTTTTTCAAGCAATCGTGCCAAGGATATTACGGCTATATTTTTACCGGCAATTTAAAGCTGGCTAAACATGTGGGACTCAAAACCAAAAGCCGGCAAATTTTTTACAACGGCAGCATCGAATCGCGTTTGTTGGAATACGAGCTTTATGAAGGCAGCCGCGATCATCACGAAAATGTCTAAAATTACCCATCTTTTTCAATTAGTTCATTGTGTGAATATTTAATTCATCCTGTAAACACTGTTTTAAGTTGTGGCGTCTTAAACATGAATTTAAAACCGCGGCCCAAAAGTCTACATGAGTGAACCTACGAGAGATTCGGACTTGAAGCTGGTTCAAGCAACCAAAGCTGGAAACGATACGGCTTTTGGAACGTTGGTCAAAAAGTATCAAAAAAAAGTATATTATTTGGCGTACGACTTGATAAACGACTATGATGATGCCAATGACATTGCCCAAATGGCGTTTATTCGCGCTTTTGAAAAAATACATCAGTTTGAAGAAAGAGCACAATTCTCCACGTGGTTGTACCGCATTACCGTTAATTTGGCCATGGATCAACACCGGCGCCGCAAACGACGGCCGCACGAATCGCTGGAAAGCAACCTTCGCGAAGTGGAGCGGCAAAAAAAAGATGAGCAGTTTGAAGAAGGGCAAAAGTCCGAGCGCGATTTGCAAACCGGTGCCCAGCGCGAACATCTTGAAGCAGCGCTGGCAAAGCTTTCGGAAAATCAGCGTACGGCCACAGTGCTCAAATATTTTCATCAAAAATCATCCAAAGAAATTGCTGAAATTTTGGGCTGTTCCGAGAGCACGGCGCGCATCCATTTGTTTCGTGCGCTCCGAAATTTGAAAAAATATTTGCAGAATGTACAAGAATCGTTATGAACTCGTGTGAATTTCAAAAATATCTTTTGCCGATGTTGTTCGATGAGCTGGATGGCACCGAGCAACAACACCTGCAGAATCATTTGCTGACCTGTAAAACCTGTTCGCGAGAGCTGCACGAATTACGTGGTGTGCACAGCCTGCTGTCTCAACACAACCACTCACCAGCGCCGCAATCGGTTTTTACTGCTTATACAACCGAGCTGCAAAAGCGCTTTCCAACTCAACCCGCATGGAAACGTGCCGCCAACTGGATCGCGTCCCAATTGCGCGAGTTCGGGGGCTCGCAAAAAATGGCCCTTCGCCTGGCTCGAACTGTCGCGGTATTGTTGGTTGGTATTTTTGTTGGGCGATTGCTGTTTGTTCCGGCAACGGTACAAAATCCCGAGCCTGAAATCGTGCAAACGCTATCTGCTGAGGATATTCAATTTATTGCGGATTATTTTGCAAAGTCAGAATTGCTGCTCCTCACCATTGCCAATGCTTCGCTAGAGCTTTCCGAGTCGGATATTTCATTGGATGTGGACATGGCACGCACGCTGTTGAGCAAAACGACAACCGTACAACGCAAAGCAACACTTTTGCAGGATGAGTCGTTGATCTCGTTTTTATACCGTTTGGAAGTGCTGCTTTTGGAACTATCAAATCGAGAAGATTCGGAAATTCAAGACGCCTTTCGCGAACTGCGTGAAAAAATTCGCGAAGCAAAAATGGTTCAAAAATCACGACGGTTGCAGGACCAATTGCTAAACACTCTATCGCAATCTACTTGAAATTGACAAGGTCGCAATTATGCTTAGATATTATACATTCATCTTGGGGCTATTCCTTTTTGGCACCATAACCGTGGGCGCGTTTCAGGACGATGCCTCGCACCGACTATATCTTGAAGCCAAAAAGCGCTCCTTTAATCAGCAATGGAACCAGGCCGCGCAACTATTTGCTCAGTTGGTCACGGATTATCCGCAAAGTCATTACCGTGCCGAAGCACAATTCTGGGTGGGCTATTGTTTGGGAAAAGATGGCGAGTATAAAGATGCCTATAACGCCCTGGTGGCGTTGGAAAATAATTTTCCAAACAGCGTGTGGTTGGATGATGCCTTGCAGCATAAAATATATTTGGCCGAAAAATTGGCGGACAAGCGCGGCGACGCCTATTATCTTTTCTTGCGCCGTCAGCTCGATCATGTGGATTTGGATGTGCGCTATCAATCGGCTATGGCCTTGGCGCGGCTTGGGGATCGCACGGCCTTGCCTACGCTCAAGGCGTTGCGCGGTCGTGTCGATTTTGAGGAGGAAACCGATGTGTTAATGGCGCAGCTCGAACAAGCCAAAGACAAACCTGATGAAATGATTTATGCCGAAGATGTTATTGGCGAGTTTGAACAGCTTACGGATCGCAAACCCGTGGTACGTATCAATCCTAAAAAAGATAAAGTGAACTATTTTCCGGAACGCCGTTTTGAACAGTACAAAAGCATGACCCGCAAAGAGGATACGTGGAGCACTGAGGAGCTCACTGCATTTGGATTGTGGCACATTATGCCTACCGATGAATTTGACGAATATCGCAACAAATCCGCCACCGAACGGTACGACTGGCTGAACCGCTTTTGGAAAAAACATGATCCTACCCCAACGACAGAAATTAATGAAGGTCAACTGGAATTTGAGCGTCGAGTGAGAATTGCCCGCGATCGTTTTACCTATTTTGATGGATTACAAGATTTTTATTACGCGCCGTGGGATGCGCGCGGAGAGGTTTATATCAAATTCGGCAATCCCGATGAGCGCACCACCAGTGACGAAGGCGAATTTTGGCAATACTCGCAGCATAACAATGTCACATTTTTTATTCGCCCCAATGTGACCAATATTTTTGGACGCGCTATTTTTATCTCTTCGTTGAACAATCAAACGATGCGTTCTCCAATGCAAAAAAATTGGACAAATTGGCGCGCTTTTCATAACGAGTATATTTTTCAACCCGGATTTTTTTACTCTCCGGATATTGGAAGTTCCGAGATCGATGGCTTTAAACTAAAGATCGGGGTCTCGAGTCCGGGTGTGGTGTTTCGTTATCAAATGCCCACGAGTGAATTTGATCTACAACCTCATGACGGCTTGTACCAACTGAGTTATCTGGAACGATATGTTATTTTTAACTCGCAAATGCACGAAGTGTTACGCCAGGAAACCACGCGGCAGATCACCAAACCGAGCCGCAGTGAATTTGACCGACAACGAATTGTCGAGCAGGAAATTCATGTCAATTTGGATCCTGGCGATTATACGCTCGGTCTGCGAGTAGAAGAACCTGTAACCAAAAAGGTTGCCATCCGCAAAGAGTCGTTTCAAGTAAAATATTAGCCTCTCCTAAAGAGCAAGATTAAATTTTGCTCGCCCCCCTCAAATCCTATCTTACGCAGTTTCGCCAAAAAAAATGTATGTTATTACGACCTTAGTGATATAAGGCATCGTATGCCAAAACTCTGATTGCAACGATAGGATGGTTTTATGAAGTCAAGATGGTTACGCATAGCACTAAGTCTCTGTTTATATGTCGCCGCTGCTGCCCAAACCGCGTGGCAGCCGCTGGCAGGACCTTTTGGAGGGGAGGTGTATCCGCTTTATATCAACAGTGACGGTATGTTGGCAACGCAATTCGCGGGCACAGTGAATGTTTCTCAAGATGCGCAAAATTGGACAAAAATTTACGAATCTGCAATAAACTTTAAAATTGGTTACAATGACAAGTTTTATGTCCAAGATAATAATGCGAGCATTCGTGTCTCAAGCAACGCCGGCGCATCATGGCGCTTGCTTCCGAAAACGAAACCAGATTGGTCCTTAGCGGCCACGACCATAGATCAAAACGGCGTGTTTTATGTAAGCGAAGGGGACAAGCTTTCCATTTCCACGGATGAAGGGCAAACCTGGCAAAATGTCGGTTTCGATTTTAACGGAGCCGCGCAACGTGTGGAGACGGACTCTGAAAACACGTTGTTTGTGTATGGTGATAACCGCGTCTACAAATCAACGGATAACGGCGTCACCTGGCAAAGCACATTTCAAGCACAGTCAGTTATTAGGTATCTGTTTGTGGCCTCTAACAATACCGTGTATCTGGGCACAACCGGTGTCACTTACAAATCGATCGATAAAGGAAGTACCTGGCAAGCAACCACGTTTCCGCAGTTTCGCGCTTTGTATGAATCGCCGCAAGGGTGGCTGTTCGGTATAACGGCCACGCCGGAGGAGCCGGGCGAGGGTTCGATATTTTTATCCACCAATCTTGGCAGCTCCTGGCGTACTATCAATTTTGGCGTGCCGGTTTTTGCTGTGGCCGTAAATTCGAGCAACGTAATCTATCTCGCTACTCAAGACGGCCTGGCACGGTCGACCGATAGCGGCAATTCGTTCCAAACCATTTCTCCTCTCCGAGCTTGTGTGAAACGTGTAGCGAGCACCTCAAAACAACAACTCTTGACCGTAACAACGTTTTCCAATTCCTGGCGACTGTGGAGCTCGAAAAATCAGGGAACGTTTACCGAATTGGACAAAAATACTCTGTTCGGAAAATCCGCCCAGTTCATCGAAATGAAACGCTTGCCCGAAGATCGTATTTGGCTGCTGCTGGGTTACGAGCTGAATGGCGATGGGAAAATTGATAAAAACAGAATTTACGAAACGCGCGATGCCGGTTCTTCTTGGCGTTTGAAACAAGAATTTGATGCTGCCAATTTGGGCATCGACTATGACCGAGAATCCTATCTGATTTACGTTTGGGATCGAGGTCGATCCTTTTACTATCGCTCCAACGATTTTGGCTCCTCCTGGATTCCCAAATCTGTGAGTTTCCCCATTGGCCGCTTGGTTGCCGCTTCCCATGGTTTGGCATTTATCTTTTCGGGCACAGAGCCGGATGCGTATACCACATTGTACCGATCCTTTGATTTTGGTGAACAATGGCAAGCCGCCAGCGTTATCAATACGCCGTCGACCGAACTTTCTCTAGTCTACAGCAATCGTTTTGGCGACCTGTTTCGGATGGATGTCAAATGGAATTCTACAAGCCAGTCCTATACGTTTGTGCGCGTGCTGCGCTCTTCGGATTATGGAACCACGTGGGATGACATTTTGCCGGAGGGTGGCTCCTGGAGCAATTCTTTTGAAACTTTACCCCATATTTCTTTTGATAACAATGGCGCTATATTGCTGCAAACCTCAAACTCTATTTATTTCTCAACAGATAACGGCGGTTCGTTTCAGGAAATCTATTCTGCATCTACCGCAGACGATTATGTGCGGTCCATTTATGCGTCAGAATCCGGCAGTATTTATGCCGGTATGCAGAACAAAAGCTTGCTAAAAACTCAAAAATCGTTTTTCAAGTTTAATACGCGGTTTATTGCCGGCGTAGAATTTCCGGTGGGTCGAACTTACGGCGTTCAGTGGGTGGATTACAATTCTGACGGGCTCGACGATATTTATCTTGTGGGCCAGGGCAGCAATTCCCTATATCGCAATATTGGCAATGGCAAGCTGCAAAAAGTGACCGGCGGTGCCATTGCTACGGATGTTGAACCTTCCCGTTCCGCGAGTTGGGGCGACTATACGGGTGATGGCTATCCCGATTGTTTTGTTTCTAATGCCGACTCGTACAACAGTTTGTATGTCAATAACGGCGATGGCACATTCAACAAAAAGACTTCCGGAAATATTGTTGAAGATTATGGCACGTTTCGCAGTTGTTCCTGGGTGGATGTGAATAACGATGGCCATTTGGATATGTATGTGACCAACCGAGCCGGCGCTAATATGCTTTATATGTTTATTCCTGTCGATGACGGCGGCGGCTACCACGTGCGCACTCGCTCGGTGATCGATGGCGACAGTGGCGATCAATCCTATGGTTGCGGTTGGTCCGATTATGACAACGACGGCGATTTGGATTTGTATGTGGCAAATGGCGGCGAAAACAGATTTTATGAGCAAGTTAGTGAAAACCGATTTCAGCTTGTTGGCGAGCCGTTTATCGCCTCAAATCTGGCTACGTCGGTTGGGTGCAGTTGGGCTGATTTTAATAACGATGGCCACATGGACCTGTTCGTCGCCAATGCCGATGCACCCAATACGCTTTATGTCAACAATGGGGATAAAACCTTTTCTGCCCGAACCATGGACGGTTTTTCCACGGACGACGGCGTATCCAAAGGCAGTGCCTGGGCCGATTACGATAATGACGGCGACCTGGATCTGTTTGTGTCCAACAATGGCTCATTTCTGTTTTACATCAACAGCGGCGCGGGTATGTTTGAACGATTGCCTGTGAATGATCTGGTTTATTACGGCAGCAATTCGCTCTCTACAGCGTGGGGCGATGTTGAAAATGATGGCGACCTGGATTTGATCATTTCCAGCTACGATCACAAAACAATTCTTTATGAGAACAAGGGTACAACAAATCGTTGGTTAAAAATTGTTTGCGAGGGTACAGTATCCAACACATCGGCAATTGGTGCAAAAGTTCGAGTCAAAGCTACCATGAACGGCAAAGCGGTTTGGCAAACGCGCGAGATTTCCTCGCAATCCGGCCACGCCGGGCAAAACAGTTATGTTCAGCATTTTGGTTTGCATGATGCCACGCGCGCCGATTCTATTGTGGTTTTATGGTCAAGCGGACAAAAACAGGTGTTGGTGCAACAAGCCGCCAATCAGCGCATCACCATTATTGAGCACAAAGACACCTATGTTGAAGAGAAATTATCTACAACGCCGCAGTTTTTTGCGTTGAAACCCAGTTATCCCAACCCCTTTAACGCGGCAACCCAAATTCGTTTTGATGTGCCAAAAACGGCTCGCGTACAAATCGATATTTTTGACGCCACTGGTCGACACGTTAGGCAACTGGTGAATGAAGACCATCCGGCAGGCTCGTATGAGATTAACTGGGATGGCAGAGACAGTTCAGGAATGTCAGTTCCAAGCGGATTGTATTTTTACAGAATGCAAACAGAAAATTTCGAACAGGTGCGGAAAGCAACTTTATTGCGGTAAACAGTCGACGACACCTTACCCCATCCAAAATCCTTTGCGATGCGACACGCCGAGTACACACTTGCATTCGGGACAAAAATAGAGGTAGCGTTTACCAAGCGTTGAAGACATCTCTTGAAACCAGACCCGTTTGATTTCCTGTTTGCAATGCGGGCATAGTGGATATGCTGCGCTTTTTTCTTCGGCCTTTATCATCGGGATTACTTGCTCAAGCTGTAGCTTTTTTGATGAGTTTCGCGGTCGTACGTCACAACGCATGTTTTGGAATTGGATAACTGCATGTGTATTTGAATTTCTTTTTTGCGCTGCTTTACGCTTGTTGTAAGAACTTGTACCGAATCAAATAACTGCTCGGCTTCTTCTCGTGATATTTTCATAATCCTCTTTCCTAAAAAGGACAATCATGGTTTGAGCGGGGAAATCGGGAATTGTACCCACCAGGAATTCGATTATTCTCTCGCCATTCAAAAAAATCTCGAAAATTAGGAGTACAATATGATTTTGTTACAGCACTGGATGATCGATTCGTTGTGATGTTTAACAACAGATTCAGCATAATCATTCATAAAAAATATTGTCTACTCTTACCATTCTGATTTATAAAAGTGCATGAAAAACAAAGGGTTGAGTTTATTTTGACGGTAGTCTATAGCCGCCATGTGCGAAACTCGCTTTTTTAATAGACCAATCAAATAAAAAAACGTTCCCGTTTCAGAGTAAAAAATGCAATTTTTTTTACTTTTTTTATGATTCATAGTATACTATCGATAATTATAGTCGCAAATTTTTTAGGAAATACCGGCGTATTTTTTGTTTACTGTTGTATCCTGGAAACGGAAGCTGCATAAAAAAACAGCTTCAGACCAGTTTATATGAAACATTACCCTGACAGGTATCCGTATTAAACCATCCAATGTTGAACTAAAAAGGGGCGAGGATGCCAGAGCTTATTGATACATTAGCGAAATTTACCGATCGTGTTCTTTCGGCACAAGATTTTTCCAAATTATCCAATGTCGTTATTGAAGATATTATGCGGCACAGCAAACCGCAATATGCTTCGTTTATGCTTATTGATATTACAACCTTGAACATGGTGGCTGAAAAACGGCGCGGTTTTAATGGCAAACGCCACATGGAGCCGTCGGTCGAATATTGTGAAGATTTGGAAAGCTGCAACAATAATTATGGAACACTGTTCGTCCTGCCTGCAGGTGAATCAACGGCATTTTTTTCATTTTTTGATCCCGAGGAGCCGCACGCTTCAGAAATTTGTGTGCCGTTTTCTATCTGCACCAATTTTCTTGGCGTTATCAATCTGGGCAAGAAAAAGAATGGCGAGGGCTATACGAATCATGATATTCAATATTTACAAATTCTAACCCGTTTTGTATCAACAGCTACACACAAAAGCCAGCTTTGCCCTTCGCTTTTTTTGTCAAAAAAGGAGCCCAGTCATTCGTGTAATCCGGATCGGTGCACGCAATCATTAATTGTCAAGCCGCGGGTGCGCGTTGGACGCGGCAAGGAAAAT
>CAYPZM010000188.1:0-4538 GCA_964414825.1 uncultured Cytophagia bacterium
CGAATCTCTTCCGGCAAATATTTATCCGATGTGGTTATGGAATAAAGTGGCGTTTTCGATTCCTTTGCCAACAAGGCCAGCGCTTTGGTGCCGATTTTGTTGACCACAAACGATGTCGAAAAGGTATCCGCGCCCACAAAAATCAAATCAGATCGTTTAATCAGCTCTGCCATTGCCGCATCCACTACAAACGTGATCGGAATGTCGTGCTCGGCAAATTCCTGGGCAAGGCTCATTCCTTCGTTCATGGGCCGAGATTCGGTTAAAACTATTTTGAGGTGGATATTCTTTTCAACCAGCGTTTTGCACACAAACAATACCAAACTGCTGCGGCTGTGCATGCCGATGGTCGAATTGCCGGACACAAGCTCTGTACACAAATCGGCAATTTTTGATTTTGCCTGCGAATTTTCCTGCAAGGCATTTTTAATGACGGCTGAAGAATTGTCTTTGAGCTCTTGAACACTTGCAGCCTGGCTGGCTGCTAAAAGCACGTGATTGACTAAATTAAACAGCGGCGCCATTCGCGGTTGCATGCTGATGATAAACAATCCACGCTGGCGCAACTGGTGCAAACCGCGGCGCAGATGAGCCGGATCCATATCGGAAATTTCTTGCAACCAGTATTCAGCCGTGCGCTCAAATATTTCCGATGCTCCGGAGATATTATCTGATTTTAACTGATCAAGCCCCATAGTAATTGCGGGATGGCTTTGCAGCCATCCCCTTAAAGTTTAGCCATGCATTTCAATGCGCGTATCAATGGACGCGTCGACAATATTTATTTGATTCAGATCATAAATTCCCATGCCGGCCTCTTGCGCCAAGCGCAAGTAATTTTCCGTGCCGGAAAAATTGCCGGGCAGCGAACCGTCTGCAAAACATCCTTCATAATCACTGACCATCGGGTCCCATCCGATCACTTGGGTGGAAACGGAATCTACCGCCACAGGATCTTTACCCACTATAAGAGCATTGTGGCGTATCGGACCAAAGCCATTATTCCAGGGGCCTTCACCATTGTCTGCCGTCATAATGGCATCATTAATGGCAAAATGGATGGGACGAATGCGGCAAATATCGACAAAGTTACGCACCAGAGTCGGATTGCCTTTTTCGTGCATGGAGCTGCGCGAACCCGTCTCTGCTCCTTCTTTGCCGCCATTCCAAGAGTGATATATAGATCTCGGGATTGAGCCCACCATATTTTTTAAAGAGTGCGTAACGCCAGCTCCGTAATGCCGTTTTGCTTTGGGCAGCGATACAAAACAATCCAATTCGTGCAAGGTGCCGTTGTGATAGTAATGATCCCAGCGTCCCAATGGATCGGTCACCGGCATATTGACAAATTCGGCATGCGGATCTTTTCTGTCCAAATTGACAAACTCGCCGCCAACCGTTTTTACGACGTCTTCATATCCATATCCTTTGTAGGACTTTTGATCATAAATCGCTTCCATCACAACGAGTCGTCCCGCACCGGCATCTTTGAACAGCTCCATGCAGACTTGCAAGACCGTCGGATGTGTCCAATACAGGTCAATGGCATTAACGCCATAGCGGGACGGGCATTTGTCCGCATTGCCCGAGCCACCGGTCAAGTTAATTTTGATGCCCACCGTATCGCCGGCCTTGCATATGTCACCCAGTCCACCAATTTTATCCACAGCCGATTCGATGTTGGTGCGCAGCGTGCTGTAGTCATAAGTGGAAATTGAGTTGGTTGCAACGGTGACGTTTCCGTTACTCGACCCCCCGGGTGTGCCTGCCGGTGGCGCTATTGGGTGTTTTGTACGGGAATCTGCCGAATGCCCGAGCGGATTACTGTGCTTGCTGCAGGCGCCAACCATTACACCGGCGGTTGCCACGCCCAGTGCCCCGACGAATTTACGGCGTGTTACATTATTATTATTATCGTGATTTGAAGTGTTTTGAGCGTAACAAGGTTTGTGTTGCTCCGACATCGTGCTCTCCTCATTTATGTGCCAATATGTTAAAATAACGAATTCCGGACTGATTAAAGTTCAAGATGGTGATATTGCGCTGGTAAACAAGAACGCCCGGACACGAAATGTGCCGAGCATCTATTATCAGCCGTGCATTTCAACGCGAGTATTTATCGTAGCGTCGATCACTTGTATTTGAGCGGGATCGTGAATTCCCAGGCCCTGTTCTTCGGCAATACGTAAATAGTTATCCGTGCCCATATATTGTCCCGTGGCTTCGGACTTGCCCCATCTGCTGGGGAGAGATTTGTAGGAAAACGGTCCTTCCGTATCCGCCGCCGTGGGATCCCAGCCCATGAGCTGGGTGCCAATGGCATCGGCCGCAACCGGGTCTTTGCTGGTGATTAGCGTATCGTATTCGATTGGCTCAAAGCCGCTGTTCCAGGGTCCTTCGCCATTGTCCGCGGTTTTGATGGCGTCACAAACCGCAAGATGAATCGGTCGAATTTTATTCAAATCTACAATAGTGCGCACCAGGCTCGCCAGTCCTTCGTAA
Source organism: uncultured Cytophagia bacterium (assembly GCA_964414825.1). Lineage (GTDB taxonomy): Bacteria > Zhuqueibacterota > Zhuqueibacteria > Residuimicrobiales > Krinioviventaceae > CAYPZM01. Next base: position 2,503 of record CAYPZM010000188.1, read on the forward strand.
GAATTGGCATTTTCGCCATTCGGACCGGAGTGCAGTTTTTCGCGCCAGGCACCGCCTTTTTTATAAACCGAAAGCGGTACCGAACCAATCATCATTTTCATCGAATTGGTGATGCCGGCGCCATAGTGACGTTTGGTTTTGGGCAGAGAGACAAAGCAGTCAAAGTCGTGCAAAACGCCATTGTGCGCCAAAGTATCGCGATGTGTGAGCGGATTCGGAATCGTGATGTCCATAAAATCGCCATAGGGCGCTTTTTTATTGATATCGTACCACTCGGCACCCAAATAATTCACCACATCCTGATAGCCCCAGCGTACGTAAGATTCCAAATCGTAAATCGCTTCCACCACGATGATGCGACCAGCCCCGTGATCTTTGAATAATTCGCCAACTGCCTGCAAAATGGCCGGATGTGTCCAGAATAATTCCGTTGCGGCAATGCCAAATTCGCGTTCGGCATTTTTGGCAGCGGATGCTCCGCCGGTCATGTTCAGTTTAATGCCAACTGTACCGCCTTGTGGACAAATGTCATCCAGGCCGCCCAATTTTTCAAAAGCGGATTGGATATTCAGTTTTAACGTATAGGGATCATAATTGTTGATGGCGTTGGTTGCGACTTTGGCCATCGGCTCTCCGGTTCCGGAATAGCCACCGAGCGGTGGAGTTATTGGCTTTTTTGCCGGACCGGCGACAGATGCATCCAACGGATTCTTTGCGGTGCACGCCCCGGCAACCAACCCTGCCGCGGCAATACCCATGCTAGATACAAACTTGCGTCGCGAAACGCTATGTTGGCTTTTTGGGTTCTCCTCTCCAAAATGCCTCCCGCAACAATATGGTTGTTTTGCCATAGCATTACCTCTTTCCTTGTACGACGTCTAGTTGCGTTCATCAAGATAAGGATTGTCATCATTAATGCAAAATACTATTTTGAGGCCTATAAAAAAAGCCCGGATTTGCATGTCCGGGCTTTTTGAAGAGTAGAAGCAGTTGATTTGATGTGTAGTGTTTATTTTATAATCTTGATATCCTCTTCAATGTGTTTTTGTCCAGCATTACCCTGAAACCACATCATTTCTTCCCTATCATCACCGTTTCGGATAATAACCTTTTTTTCAATATTGTGTCCAAATGACGGATGCCATTTTTTGCGCTGCTCTTCGTTCAATAGATCGCGCTTTTTAAATTCGGCGGCCAGCTCTTTTTTCTCGATATTCGCCTGCAAATCATGGATGTCCTCTATGAGGTTGTTTAATTTTTGAAGATTGGGATCATTTCCCTGCAGCTCAATATCCCGTTCCATTTGCTTTATATCCAGTTCGTTGCGTAAAGGCAGAATCTCTTTTTTCAGCTCCAAGTCCAGTTTGCGGAATTGTTGTTTTTGTTCATCGGTCAAATTCAATGGATCGATCATGGGATCGATTTTTTTGATAATGACCTCTTTGTTATCATCGCTATCGCTTACGGATACTTTTTGCTGTGCCTTGCTAAACGAAACCAATAATAAAGCCAGCACAAAATAGATCATATAACGATTCATGGTGTCCTCCTTGTTTATTCAACATTGTTAAAAAAATGGATTTGCTCATTGTCCTCTCGATTTAAAATGATATGATTGCTGTCTTTATTAATTTTAATAATTTTGGTGTGAATTTTTCGCTCCTCTCCCAAGTCGCGGATCATCATTTTCCACTCATCCTCAGGGAGCAACGGTTTTAGTTGGAGCAAATGATCAACCGTTAACTGCTCTGTTTTGATTTGATAATTGGAAATGGTTGCTATAATCTCGTTCAAAGAGTCGCGATTTACCTCATTTCGCATCAACATTGAGAATATTTTGTCGCGATTTTGCGAAATTTGGCCCCGTAGAGATTGCAATTCCTGCTGATATTGCAAACGCAGCGAATCCAGCTCGCTCGCGGTTTCCGGTGCAATGTTTGAAGAGTGGAACCAGGCCAAGCCGGGCTCGGACGGACTCTGTTTGAGCATATTTACTTCCACTTGGTCTCCAGGTTTTTGCTGCCAAAAATAAATCA
>CAYPZM010000188.1:4548-9738 GCA_964414825.1 uncultured Cytophagia bacterium
ATTACCCGCCGTACCTGTTCGGGGTTGTTTCGCACATACTCTTCAATTATCGACACAAAAATAAATCAGCGTACCCACAACTGCTACATTGACAGCCACTGAAAATAACAATGCAAAAAGTGTCCATTTTGACGACATGGTTTCCTCATTCATTGTGTGAACTCAATTGAACATAAGTTTCGGTTAACGAATGTGCCGGCATGGTTTCGAATACAGATGTATCGATATACGAATCACGAGTTCCCTGCGCCCTATTATCGCCGAGTTGCTCGTTTTGCATCTGTTTGAGCTGAATTCCGAGGCCCACACCTATAAGCAGTCCCGAAATAATTGCAACAGAAAAACCCAACTGTAACATTCGTTTTCTCCAACTCATTTGAAACGCACGCCGGCTATTCAGTTGAGCTTTTATGCGAGCTAAAAAATAGATATCGGCGTGCAGTGCTGGTTGTCTTATCAGGTTATAAGTTTGTTGATAATCTTGTGCCACTTTGGCGCATTTTCGACAAACCGCCAAATGTTTTTTAATTTGATTTGCCCGTTGCTCGCCCAGCTCACCATCCAGATAAGCGGAAATATGACGTTTTGTTATTCGGCATAAATTCATTCTACTATTTAAACACCTCGCTTTCAAAAATCTTGCGTCTCTTTTAATAATATCGCCAATTTTTTCTTGGCTCTGTGCAACAGCGATTCGACAGCATTAACACTCGTATTCATGACGTCGGCAATCTCTTTATACGACAACTCCTGATACCGATGCAAAATAACCGCAGTTTGTTGCGAGGAGCTGAGTTTCGAAAGCGCACGTTGCACAACTTTGGCGCGTTCCGAGTCTTGAATTTGTTGCTCCGGATTGTTTCCCTCATCCTGCATCAAAATAACCGCACCTGTATCTTCAAGCTGCTGAGAAAAAAAGAGCCAACGCCGACGTTTACGCGCCCGAATGACATTTAAACAATGATTAAAGCAGATACGATAAATCCACGTTGAAACCCTGGCCTTTGGCTTGAATGAGTCAAGGGCATAGAAAATTTTGATAAACACCTCTTGGGCTGCATCCCGGGCGTTTTCCTTATCTCCCAAATATCGGTAGCACGTATTCAAAACGCGATCTTGATATCGCCTGACAAGATCGTCAAACCGATCCTGCTCACCATACTGAAATTGTTGTACGAGCTGCTCGTCTGTCATTCACTTTCCGGTTGTTTTTAACTTTAACACCGCATTTGCAGAAAACTTGCGGTTTCGGCTAAAAAAACTTTGTGTTTGTGACGTTGCTCAATACATCAAGTTACAGGCCGGAATCTGTAACAAAGCAAGACAGGCTTCTCAAAACAAGTCTAAATGTTTATGGCAGGACATTTCCCTCCGAGTAAATGAGCGGTATAAGCAGCAATTGCATGAGAGAAGCTAAGTAAAAACAAGGTGTCAACATGGACTCGATTTGCTAAACTTTGGAGGTTTGGCATCAAGTTTGAAAAGAGATCAAGCAGATGTAAAGAGAATTAGAGGATAGCAGCTATGAAGAAAAAGTTCAACCACCGTTTTTGCGCCTTTGCGCTTGCTTTAGTTTTGACGGGCACCTTGATTGCACCAAACATATTTGCTTCCGAAGGAGCTTCGCTGGCAACGTATGACAATGATTCCGATGATATTGCTTTTCTGCAGACCGGTTGTCAAGATCCGTTTTGTCGAGATTATGAAATCGTTTTTGAGCTCAAACGAGCGGCTACTGTTGACCTCATCATTAGCACGCCTATGGGCAATGCAATAAAAATCATTCCTTTTGAACAACTGGACGCCGGTCGACACAGCATCACATGGGACGGCAGAGATGCTCAAGGGCAAAAAGTCGATAGCGGTGTATATATCTACAAACTGCGCACGGAACATACTGAGAAAGAAATTACCCTGGCTCTTCTGCATTAGATTTATCCTCTCTTTTTTATAAATGCTCCCTCCACCAGAACAGGGCGGGGACAGGATTCTGTCTCCGCCTTTTTGTTTTTGGGAACGAAAATCCAGCCCTTATTGTTAAAGCAAGCAAATGTTAACCAGTAAAGGAGAATACATGAGAACACGCTACCTTTTTACACTAATTCTGCTCTGTGCCAGCATAACTCTGTCAGCAGCGGAAGATTCGACATGGCTGGGATTTGACCAAGGCCTGGCCAAAGCGAAAGAACAGAATAAAAACATGATTGTCGATTTTTACACGGATTGGTGTCATTGGTGTAAAGTGATGGATGAAAAGACGTTTAGCAACAAGGAAATCGCTGAAAAGCTGAACGAATCATTTGTTACCGTACGTATCAATGCCGAGGATCGCAACGAATCCGCAACCTATAAAGATAAAACATATAATAACGTAGAATTGACCCAGGCCTTTGGCGTCACCGGATATCCTTCGCTAGGATTTTTGAAACCGGACGGTGATATCATTACGGTCATTCCGGGTTATATTCCACCGGAAACCTTTACGCATATTCTCGATTATGTTGATCAAAAGATGTATGAACAAAAAATGCCATTTGAGGAATTTGTAAAACTGCAAGAAGAAAAGAATAAATAATTGCCGGCCAATTGAGACAAGTTATGGCCCGTCTAAAGCAGACGGGCTTTTTTTTTGAGCACAAGATTTTCCAGAAAATATGTTGAAATAGGAAATCATATTTGCGCGAATCAATCAAATTGTCTGTAGTACTAATTGAAATTTCAAAGAGGAGATATTGATAACACCTTAATATAACACGGACTTGAAGGATGAGGATAACAGAAATTAATATCAAGCTACGCGAAGAGCCAAAATTAAAGGCCTTTGTCAATGTCACATTTGAGAATGTGTTCTCGGTCAAGGGAATGAAAATTATTCAAAGCAAAAAAGGACTATTGCTTTGTATGCCGTCCAGAAAAGTGGAAGACGGTACCCAGCGAGATATTGCACATCCCATAAGCAAAGATTTTCGCGAAAAAATGGAAAATGAAATTCTGGCCGAGTACAAACGCGTATCACACCGACGTGATTTGGAGCCCAAAAATGGCGATGGGAAATATGAGGAGCATGTCATTTTTGCCGAAAATTGATACGATTGTTTATCTCCTTTTTTGAGCAGACCGGGCCATATGTGGCCCGTTTTGTTTTTGGCCCGATAGCAGGCTGGGGACATGAGTCCGGATGTGATTCCCTTCGAGCAAACCATTTAGGGGGCTAGGATGCAAAAATCTAATCTGGTGGGGAAACCGTTGATTAATAAACCGGGTTAAAATGCACGTAGCTGAGACCCATTGGACGCACTTGGCCCGCTGCAAATGCCAGCCATACTTCGGCATTGTGCTTCAAACCGCTAGGGGTTGAATAGGCAAGTCCCAGTTGTGCTGAAGGCATGACGAGTTGTGAAAAACGTCCATCTTTTTTATACAGCAACATATCTGCTCCGAGTTCAAAAAATGGCGACCATTGTTTCGATGGCGTCATGTCCTGAACCAAACCCGCATGAAACCCAACCGGCGCGCCTGATACGCCCATATACGCGCCCAGTCGAGCGGCTGTATTATCATCGAACTGATAACGATAGCCGATTCCCAACAAAATTTTCCCGGAAAGCGTGATTCGAAACTCCAGGCCGTTGGTAAATCCGCTTATCGGTGCCAGCAAAAATATCAAAAAAATTAAACTTTTTTCTCTATTCATGCCAAAAGATAGAGAGTTCCAGACCCAGAAACAAGAAGAAAAAAAGAGACCGTAACAAGGTGTCAACGTGTCCGGTTTCCTGCCTCCGGTCTCCGGGATTTCGATTCTATGCTAAAACCTAATAAGAGTCCCTCATCTTACGTAGATATATAAATTGTGCGATAAAGTGTTTGTACTTTATTTTCGGATTTCCTATTTTGCAGGCCAACATTTATTCTTTCCATGTGTGGCGTTTGCCACCCAAATTCAAATTTGTCTATTCTCATCTTTGGAACTGACTAACACATCGAGGCTTGCGTATGGTACAGTTTACCTGGCTTGATTATTTCTGGACAATTGCCTATCTCATTTTAATGATCGGCTGCGGCGCCATTTTTTATCGACTGGGCAAACGATCGGAATCGGACTTTTTTCTTGCCGGTCGCGGATTGCCCTGGTGGCTGCCGGCTACCTCAAATTTTGCAACGCACACGGCAACGGATACGCCCATGTGGTTTTCAGGCATGGTTTACAAACACGGATTATACGGCATGTGGTATTCTTTATTTGCTGGATGGTGTGCCATCAGCGCCTGGGTGTCCACACGTATTTTTCGGCGCTCTCTTGCCGGCACACAAGCCGAGTGGGCCACCCAACGTTTTAGCGGTCTGGGTTCCGAATTGATTCGCGGTTGGCTCGCAGGTTGGCAGGTGGCTATGAACATGTTTATTGCCGGATGGGTGGGCATTGCCATGGGCAATGTGTGCAACTATCTGTTCGGATGGCCGTTGTGGCTCGGTCTTGTGCTGTTTTCGACGCTGTGCTGTATTTATGTGATTGCCGCCGGTTATTGGGGCGTCATCATTGCCGACGTGCAACAAGGCATCACTATGTTTATTGTGATCGTGCTGGTCTCGATATGGGCGGCGATTGCGGCTGGTGGCCCTACGGCCATCGTTGAGGGCTTGCGTGATATGGGCCTGAACGAAATGCTCAATCCGTTTCGCTCTACTGGATTTTCCGTCGGTGAATATCCGATTCTGTGGCTCATCACCATGATTGCCGTACCATTTTTGGGCGGCTTTGGTATGGCCACGCACTTTGACTGGTTTGTGGAAGCCCAACGCATTCAGTCCGCCCGCAATGTTCGCGATGCGTCCTATTCGATCTGGTGGGGCACGGCCGCAGTGATTTTGCGCAACGCCATTTGGGCCATTGCGATTTTGGCTATGTTTGTGATGACCCGAGGTAATCTCTCCGATCAAGAAGCGGCGCTGTCCTGGTTCAAGATTGGCTTTGAATATTTTCCTGTCGGCATGGTTGGGTTTTTCTTTGCGTCGATTTTGGCCATCCATATTTCCACCATCGCCGGTATCCTCAATCTTGGCTCTATGTACGCTACTCGCGACTTGTATCATCATTATATTAACCCAAAAGCCGAGCAGAAAAAAATTGTGTGGGTTGGTCGGATTATGACCGTCGTCGTATTGCTTGGTTCATTTTTCTTTGGATTGATG
>CAYPZM010000189.1:0-9650 GCA_964414825.1 uncultured Cytophagia bacterium
TTGATTATGATCTTCCCGCCGGCAAATTAATCATCACCAAACCGGGTCTGGAATCGGCGTTACTCACCAAACTATACGAAACACCGCCACCGGGTCAGCGGCACATGTACATTCCGCACTTTCCTAACGGTATTTGGCTGCGCCCTGGCGTGCCGATCGAGCTGTATGTCCGCAAGGATGTATGGGATACATGGTATCGTCAAAGTCCGTAAATAAACGCTTTTCAAATTTTGAAAATCAGGGGAAACTATGACATTGGATCAATTCAAACAATCGCTCTCAAATAGCTCGCTGCCCGCAACTATAAGCGAACCGCTGCAAGCCTTGTGGCTGGATGCCAAAGGCAACTGGGATGACGCGCATCAACTCGTGCAGGATTTGTCAACAACTGAAGCGTGCTGGGTTCACGCCTTTTTGCATCGCGAAGAAGGCGACTTGGGAAACGCATCGTACTGGTATAGACGCGCTGGCAAACCAAACTCCAACCTCAGTCTGCAAGACGAGTGGGATGATATTGCGGAAGAATTATTAAATGCCTAATTGTGTGGTGTAACCTCAAGCTCACTTTCGCGTATTCGGGACGAACGCAAAATTTAACCTTGAGGAGCATCATGAAACGCCTATTGACTTTTCTCGTTTTTATTTGCACCACCTCCCTGTTTTCCCAATCCCTTGACCTGGCCATTAACAATACCGGCATCAGCTTTGGCAACTCAAAGCGCTTTACGGGCTTGCGAATTAATTTTTCTGACAAAGATATCCAACAAATCAACGGCGTCAATCTGACATTGTGGAAGGCTCGAACCCAGAATTCGGGTGTAATCAATGGGTTAGCTATTGGTTTGGTAGGGCCCGAAGCCGATCAAATTAATGGCGTAAGTTTGGGACTCGGAGTATCAGCAGGCAGTCGCTTGAACGGCCTGTCGCTGGGCATTTTGGGCACGGGATCCGGTGGCGATATTCATGGCGTCACGTATGGCGGACTCGGTGTCGGAGCCGGTGGCGATGTTCGCGGTATAACGATTGGCGGTTTGGGCGTTGGTGCGAGTGAGGATATAAAAGGGCTGACGTTTGGAGGAATTGGTGTCGGTTCCGGCGGAGATGTCTGGGGTATAACGCTTGGCGGACTCGGTGTCGGAGCCGGTGAAAACTTAACGGGATTTGCTGCCGGGCTTTTGGGCGTCGGCGCCGGTGAAAACATGACAGGACTAGTCATCGCCGGTTTGGGCCTGGGTTCCGGTGGCTCACTGTCCGGATTGTCTATTGCCGGACTCGGCTCCGGAGCGGCAAAAAATGTGAACGGCATCCACCTAGCCGGGCTTGGGCTTGGAGCGGGTGAACAAATTAAGGGTGGAGTTGTCACTTTGTTGGGAATTGGTGCCGGACAAAGTATAACCGGATTTGCGGCTACCGGAGCGTATATAAAGACTCCAAAATTTACCGGCATTGGCAGCGCTGCTTATTTAGAGGTGGATCATTTTAAAGGCATAAGCCTTGCGGGGCTAGGCCGGTTTGAACGTTCTCGCGGACTTTCAATAGCACTCGTAAATATTGCCCAAGAGCTTTATGGCGTTCAAATTGGTATTTTAAATTATGCCGGCAACAACAAGGTTTTAAAATATTTTCCGATAGTAAACATGCATTTGTAAACGAATTTGACTTGCATCGCTCACTGCAAAATCGGCTCCGGGGAATCTCTCCGGAGCCACCCAATCCAAGTCCTATTTCCTCTAAAACATCTCGGCAGGCTGCAATACCTTATTTTGCGCGCCACTGATCCAGGTGCAGCACTTCGCCATCCACATCATAATGTGCGACGGAAAACAGCGGGGTGCCGCCCTCGCGTTCAACTGTAACGGCTAAAAAGCCGCCAGTCACGTTCAAATACCGATGCTCCGCTCTTTGCATGTCATTGGTCCACCCTCCGGCATGCTCGTTGCTGGCCGGCCCACAGGAATACTCTTTCACTCCGGTTTTCCGATCTACGGACACGTACTGCCAATGCCGATCCCCACAGATGACGGCCATATTTTTTTGAGAAGCGATAAAACTGCGCAATTCCTCACCTTCCGTCTGAAATGCAGCGTTCGAGTGATTGTCGCGTTTGCTTTCGCGATCCGGCCCAATAATGGGCGTTGGCGAAATCAGCACCCGAAATGTCGCATCCGATTGCTGCACGGTTTCCTTGAACCACTGGATTTGCTTTTGGCCCCAAATGGTTTTCTCCGGCCCGCCCGGCATGGTATTCGGACTGCGATAGTCTCGCCCTTCCACCAACCAGATTTGCAAATCCTTGCCCCAGCGGAAGGTTCGATAGGTTGGCTGGCGCATCGGCACCTGTTCCAGAAAAATGCTCTGGCCTTGCTCAAACGTAAAATCGCCCATGTAACGCGTTTGCATTCCGGGCCAGCAATCGTTCATCCACGTGTCGTGATCGTCCTTGATAAAATAGCTGGGAATGTTTTTGTGAAATTCGACATTAGTAGGCAAACTGTACGTACGTTGCCAGTGCCATCGCGCCAGCGCGGAATTTTTTGCGAGACGATCGTAATAGACGATATCGCCCGTATGCACAAAAAAATTCGGATTGAGCCGTAACATAGCGGGATAAATTTTGAATCCCTGGTCCGGAAGGTCCATATCGTTATACGCCTGCCCGGTTGATACGGTAAAGGTGATTTTGGCCGGCTGCTCCGGCGCGGGCGCTGTGCGAAATTCGCCTTTAATCACTTGCCCATAATCATCGGCTTGAGTTTCGACCTGGAGGTAATATTTGCTATTGGGTTTGAGGTTCTCCAGCACAATTTGTTGCGTAAAATCGCGATTCGGATCGACCGGCGTCCACTCGGTTTGCCGCCACTCACGTTCATCCGCAGCTTTGTAAAAGAGGCGAACCTGGCCCTCCATGCCGGGACAGGCGCCTTCGATCGAATTGACGTCGTGTCCATCGGGAAAAATAACGCGCGGTTCAGCATCCGGGCGCCCACGCACGCTATCGCTCCAGGCGTCGGTTGTGTTATATTTGTACTCCACAATCGGCATCGGTGCGTCAGAGCCTATCCTCTCCTGGTTCTGTGTCAATCGCGTCCACACAATAGCTGATGTATCCGTCACCTCGCCAATTTTTATGCCCGTCGCTTGATAGGGAATCTGTTTAGAGCAGGACACCCACGCACTCATCCCCCAAATTAGCAGCATCGAACAAATCATTCGTTTCGATAAAAATTGCAGCATAACCTCCTCCAGATGATCTTTCTTCAGCATACAAAAAAACCGACCGCGCAAAATGCAACGGTCGGTTTGACATTACACAAAACAGATAGTTAAATCGTCAATTCCCAGCCGGGCTCGTAATCGCGGCTCCACATCTTCATGGCATCGGAATCATTAACAATGCGGCCATTTACCGGGTCGATTTCAAGCGAGCGCCCCATTTCCTGGGCAATATTGCCGAGATGGCACATGAGCACGGATTTGTGGCCTTCTTCAATCGGCGAATTTTGTTTTTCGTTTTTAATAATCGCATTAATAAAATTGGCAATGTGCGCGCCATTTAACGAGCCGCCTACGCCGGTGGTGTCCATGGAGGCAATTTCATCATCGGATTTTACTTCTTCAATGACGTTGTCTTTTTTATCATAGAACACATAACCGTTGCGGTCAATGACCAGGGTACCCTCTTCGCCATAAATCGCGGCACCGCGTCCGCGACCTTCAACCGGGCGACCGTTGCAACTTCGGCCTTCCCACAAAATGGCTTTGCGATCTTCAAACTCCCAGCCAATGTATTGCGTGTCGTAAAATTCCCAATCGTCGTCATAGTGAAAACGGCCACCTGTGGAGGTGACTTTGGTGGGATAACCGACATCCAGGAACCAACGGCAAACGTCCACCTCATGAGTGCCATTGTTCAATGCCTCACCCGTGCCCCAGCGCCAGAACCAGTGCCAGTTGTAGTGCACAATATTATCACGATACTGGATGCGCGGCGCCGGGCCTTGCCACAATTCCCAGTTCAACCATTCGGGAACCGGCGCAATTTGGCCGTTACCAATGGGCCCCCGAGTATTGGCGTAAAACGCTTTGCCCATATACACGCGGCCAATGATCCCGGATTTCACTTTGTCCAGCGCCTGAATTGTATGCCCCGACGAACGTTGCTGGTTGCCCATTTGTACGACGTTGCCATATTTTTTCTGCGCCGCCACCAGCAGCTCTCCTTCGCGCGGATTGTGACCGCATGGTTTTTCCACATACACGTGCTTGCCAGCTTTCAGGGCCATAATGGCTGCCGGCGCATGCCAATGATCGGGCGCGGCGATAAACAGCGCATCCACATCTTTTTTCTCCAACACCTTGCGGATGTCAACTTCACCTTTGGGTTTTTGGCCGGTCTGTTCCGTTACATCCTGAATGGTCTTTTCATAGGCGCGAACATCCACATCGCAAACCCAAGTCACTTCAACATTTGGATTTTTCGCAAACTCGACGGTCATTCCATGTCCGCGGCCGTTTACGCCCATTGTAGCTACTCGAACTTTGTCGTTCGCCCCCAACACGTTTGCCGGAATAGTAGACACCATGGCAGCGCCGGCAACTCCTGCTGCCGTAGTTTTCATAAATTCTCGTCTTGATTTTTCCACGATTCGTCCTCTCATAATTTTTTTGAACCGGTTTAACGTAAACATTTTAAGGTTGTTGGGCAAAAGTTGCAAGTTATTTTTCGAAAAAACCGGAAAAATCCTGCAATTTTACAAGGGATCTGAAATAATGATCAAATTCTTTGAATTCCCTCAGACGACTGTCCGAATCCATTGCCCGTCTGTAATAAAATCACGGACGATCGTATTGGCTACATTATGATCGTCTCCTGGCAATTAAAACCGATCATGGAGAACTTTTTGATTTTAAACGAGTCACCGCGTAAAGTACTGGATTAATTGGACAAACACTCTTATATTCCTGTGTTAAAACTTTTTGAGGGCATCAATATTCCATGCGATTCATTAAAACTCATTTCTTATTGTTGATTGTTCTTTTTCTATTTTCGGGCATAACGATTCTACCGGTTCGCGAACACATTTCCAAAGCCTCTTTGGATTCGCTGTTCCACTTGCGCGGCGGCCGCCTTGTATCGAAAGACATTGTTTTCGTTTATATCGATTCGCGCGACATTCAAGAGCTCGGCGGTTGGCCCATTACCCGCGATTATTACGGCTATCTCACGTTTGTCTTAAAACAAGCCGGCGCCCGGGTCGTCGGCATCGATATTTTATTTAGCTCTGCCAATTCTCGTTATCCCGAATATGATGTGGATTTTGCAACCTTTTTGGAAACCAGTCGCAACGTCTGTTTGCCTTTTGTGTTTAGAGATATCTCGACTTCTTTTCAGGGCGAAAAGCAATCGTTTCTACTGGGCAATCAACCGATTTATCCGATCGATTTGTTCCGACAACATGCGCTCGATCTGGGATTTAGCAATATTGCCGACGAAACCACAGTACGCGAAAATGTTCTTGCCGTAGCCCATGAAAATGAGATAACGTATGCTATGGGATTGCAGCTCGCGCGGTACTATTTGCTGGGAAAAGAGTCGTCAGTTGAGGTAAAAAAAAGACGCATAATATTGCGAAATGATAGCACCGCAATCACTATTCCCACGGACAAATATCATCGTTTGTTTTTGAACGTTTTTGGGGATGTGAGCGCGCTTCAGTCCATGAGTTTGGTGGATTTACTGCAAACCTTTCAGCGCGATCCCGGTAGCCTCGATTTGAAAGACAAATTGGTATTCGTCGGCGTAACCGCGCCCGGCACAGCGCCCATGAAAGTGACTCTGCTTAATCCTTCATTTCCGGCTTCGCTGGTGCATTTTACGGTGGCGGAAAATATTATGCAGCGCAACTTTTTGCGGTTTACGCCATGGTGGCTGTATCTTATGCTGGTGGCCGGTGCTATCCTTTTGGTGGATCGCTATTTTTTCATCAATTTAAAACGCGTCCTTGTTATTGTCGCTGGTTTGGCAATTTATCTTCTCGGTGCTGTAATCCTGTTCAAATTTTTTAATCTGATTTTGCCATTTTTTTTGCCGGTTGCGGCTGTGTTGGTCAGCATGATTGTTTTTGGTCTGCAGCAGTACATCCGAGAACGCCGGGTGCAAACTCGGCTCGAGCAGATTTACAGCGAACAAATTGATAACAAGCAACAAGAGCTTTACCAAGCGGAAGAGCGCTTTCAACAAACTCGGCAACATTTGGAGAGCCAATTACAAAGCGTTTCCGAGGATTCACGGTCAAAGCTCGAAGAGCAGCATCAAGAGATTTATCGTTTGCAGACCGAATTGCGTGATTTGCAGGCGTCTCAGACTGTGGAAGTGTCTCCGGATTCTAATAAATTCCCGCAAATCATTCACGGCCCGGACAGCCCGATGCAGGGCGTGCTCAATCTTGTAGAAAAAGTGAGCTCGGATAACATTCCGGTGCTCATTTCCGGCGAGACCGGCACCGGTAAAGAGGTGATTGCCCACGCTATCCACACGTCGGGTGAACGAGCGGACCAGGCGTTTGTGGCGGTCAATTGCGGAGCGCTGCCCGAAACGCTGCTCGAAAGCGAACTGTTTGGACATGAAAAAGGTGCATTTACCGGTGCCACGTCGCAGCGTAAAGGCCGTTTTGAGTTAGCGGACGGCGGCACTTTGTTTCTCGACGAAATCACAGAAACCACAGCCGCGTTTCAGGCCAAATTGTTGCGCGTGTTGCAGGAAAAAACGTTCGAGAGATTGGGCGGTGAAAAATCGATTCAGGTGGATGTTCGCATCATTGCAGCATCGAGCAAAAACATAACAAAACAGGTGCAAAACGAACTATTCCGCGAGGATTTGTTTTATCGCCTGAACGGCTTTCCCATTGAATTGCCGCCGCTGCGCGAGCGTCCCCAGGATATATTATTGCTCGCCAAACATTTTCTCAAAAAGCATGGCTACGAAAACATCGCGTCGTTTTCCGATCGTGCTGGGGAAATTTTAAAATCCTATACCTGGCCGGGCAACGTGCGCGAGCTGGAAAACACCATTCGTCGCGCTGCTATTTTGGCGCAAAGTGACGGACGCACACTCATTCAGGAAATCGATTTGCCGCAAAATGTGCGCAAACACAGCAAAGATTTGGCGGCTATTCAGTACCAATCGCTTGATGAACAAATTTTGGACACCTTGCGCTCGCTCAAATTTTCGCACTCGTCCATTAGCCAAACTGCGCAAGCGCTTGGCAATCGAGACCGCGGTACCATCACCGAATATTTTCGTGGCTTGTGTTTTGAGTATCTGGTGCAAGCCAATTTTGACATACAAAAGGCGGCGGAGAACCTGGCTGGCACACCGGAAGCCGAGGTGGTCGACAAAGTCAAATCAAAAATGCTCGACTATACACAAAAGCTAAAAGACGGCGCTGCAAACCGGCAAACCTTATTTAAAGGCTTGCCGAAAAAGTATCATCCCTATTTAAACCGGCTAATTGAACATGTTAATGCTCACGAATTTTGATGAATGCACAGCCTCCACAATTACTATGCAGCTCGTGTCACCGTAGCCATTCTATTAACAAACCCGTATGGCGCTGCACCTGCGGCGGATTGTTGGACATCAACATGCAGCCCCAAATTGAACCGGACTCTGTACAAAAACGTTCGCCAACCATGTGGCGATATCGCGAGGCGCTTCCGCTTGTGGATGATCGGAACATCATTTCATTCGGCGAGGGATTCACTCCACTTGTTCCATTCCGCTTTTCCGAACACGATATTTTATTCAAACTCGACATGCTCTTCCCCTCTGGCTCGTACAAAGATCGGGGGGCGTCGGTACTCATCAGCAAAGTAAAAGAGCTTGGAATCGAGCGGGTGGTTGAAGATTCGTCTGGCAATGCTGGCGCCGCCATTGCCATGTATTGCGCCAGGGCCGGCATAACTTGCGATATCTATGTCCCCGAATCCACCTCGCCCGGAAAATTGCAGCAAATTGCCGCGGTGGGCGCGCACTTGCACAAAATCCCGGGCACGCGCCAGGACACCGCCAATGCGATATTGGAGGCCGCTCAAACCACCTATTACGCCAGCCATTCGTGGAATCCGTTATTTTTTCACGGCACCAAAACCTGCGCATACGAACTTTGCGAGCAACTGGGCTGGCAAGCGCCAGATTCGGTCGTGGTTCCTGTGGGCAATGGCACGCTGCTGTTGGGATTGGATATCGGCTTTGAAGAGCTGTTTCAGGCTGGCATCATTTCATCTATACCACGATTTATCGCTGTGCAAGCCGCAGCATGCGCCCCGCTGGCGCATCGCTTTTTCGGAGAAAAGATTCAAAAAGATTCCGGCCACACTCTTGCCGAAGGTATTGCGATCACAAATCCGATTCGTGGCGAGCAGATTCTGCGAGCGGTCAAAAACAGTGATGGAACTTTTGTGGTCGTCGAGGAATTGGAAATACTCGACGCCTGGAAACAGTTAGCTCAAATGGGACTTTATGTGGAACCGACGGCCGCCGCGACCGTTGCCGGACTTTTACAAATTCCAAATCGCGGCACTCTAACGGGAGCAGTTGTGGTGATCCTTACGGGTCACGGACTTAAATCAGCAGGCAAATTTTCAGCGTATGCGACTTGATTCACAAATTTTTATCGTTTTTTTACTTTGGGGATGCCTGACGTTTTCTGCAAGCGCCGCGGCGCAATCCTGGACTTATGTGGACAATGGATTGTATGTTGGCGAATTCAAACCGAAAAAATTCCAGCCGTTTCGCAGAACCCGAATTACGGTCATTAAAATAAATCCCGAGTTGTACGAGTTTACCTTACTTACTGTGTCGGAACTGGGCCACGAGCCGTTGCGAACCAACAAATGGTGCGAGCGCTACAGCCTCATCGCGGCTATCAACGCCGGCATGTACCAAACCGATTTGCGTACGCATGCGGGGTTTATGAAAAATTACGACCACGTCAACAACTCGCACGTTAACTCTTATCGATCTGTGGCCGCGTTTAATCCGGTTGCCGATTCGCTAGCGCCGTTTTATATTTTTGATTTGGATCGGGTGCCTCTGGATACTATTGTGCAATCTTATCAAACGGTGCTGCAAAATTTACGTTTGATCAAACGGCCGCGCGAAAATCGTTGGAGTTCGCAAAACCGAAAATGGAGCGAGGCGGCGCTGGCGCAGGACAGTCAGGGCAATGTGTTGCTCCTTTACAGCACAACTCCGTATTCCATGCACGAATTTAATTCAATTATTTTGAATTTACCGCTCGACATAGTGTGCGCGCAGCATTTGGAAGGCGGGCCGCCGGCATCCCTGCACTTTTCTCGTCGTTCGATGGTAAAAAGCTACAACGGCAGTAGCAAAAGCATTTTTGATGTAAAGGGGAATATGCTGAACGGCTTGCCATTGCCGAATGTGATTGGAGTTCGGGAAAAATAAGTACAGGCTTTCAGCGCTGTTCGGACGAATGTCCGAATGTATTGCCCGTCCGGCATAAATATGCCGGACGATCTTGTTTGAAATTAATTTTATTGTTTGATCGTTTTGAATCATATGAAAAAAGTAACTATTCAGCCGTCAAATCAGCGAAACGGGTTCATTCTCGAAAGCGGTTTTC
>CAYPZM010000190.1:0-9631 GCA_964414825.1 uncultured Cytophagia bacterium
CGGCTCTGCGTTATGCATCAAATTAGAATTTGGATTAACATAGTATCTCGGCGTTCAATCCATTTTCGCGCGGCGTTCCTTTACCAGCGCCAGCACATTTTTCCAGGCCGAGACAAACATGTCGCGGAAATATTCCACCGGCCCAAATTCGCCGTATTCCTCAACCGTCAGTCCATTTTCCATAAAAGCCTGGCGAAAGGACGGGACCTTTTCGAGCAGCTTGTCCAGGACTTGCGGCTGAACCGGATTAAACAGTCGCGATACGACCGGCAGGTCCAGCTCCAGCAGCTTGTCGGCATGGCCCTGCCAGTTCATAGTAATGCAGACATCTCCGCCGACCATTTCGGTAAAATGCTGCAAGCCGCGCACACCGCCGCCGATAAATCCGAGTTCGTAACCGCGGTCATCGCGCATGTGCACCACTTTTTTGGCGATCACCATACCAGCCTGGTAGAGAATATCCGGATTTATGGAAATCTTTTGCTCCTTTACATAGGTTTGCAGCCATTCATCATAAATGCCAGTGATCAGTGAAAAATACATTACCGGTTTGGTTTTGGTCTCTTTGATAATTTTGTGATACATTTCGCACACATCCACAAACTGGCTCACGCCCATCACTTCGGTGGCATTCAGCGGCGTATTCTCTTCGATGAGCAGGTGCATGGCTTTGAGGCCGGCATCGGTAGCCGGGATTTTTATCATCATATTGGGAGAAATAGCGCGGTTCAAACGGCCCTCATCGATAATCACTTGCGGATCTTCTTCGTGGATCGGATCGCCCTGAATACTGACATACCCGTGCTCGCCATTGGTGGCTTGGTACACTTGCATAAACACCTCGGCAATGCCGGTAATCAATTTGCGCTGAAAACGGCATACCACCTCGTTATCATCATCCGTTTCCTTGATGGTCTCGTCTAAAATAGCCAAAGCATAGTCTTTTTCTTCGGGATGGTTCAACATCTTCCAGGTATAGGACGGATTTTGCGTGCAACCTGCGGCGCCGGCATCAATGGCCCATTGGGCTTCCTGGCGGGTCACGTTATTTATCCACAATTTTGTTGGGGTGAGCGCGCGAACGCGGTGAAAATAATGGGTACTCATGCTATCCTCCACATTCTCAAGTCAGATTAACGGAAAGCTTGTTGCATGGATAATAAATAATTTTCGACTAAAAAACAAGGAGTTTGCATTTTGAATTCAAAATACAGGACATTTGCAGTTCAAGATGAACAACCGAATAGATTTCCTGAGATTGCAAGGAATTCCACTTGACTGCTGCGTGTTGAATTTTTGAAATTGATTCAGCAAAACTTCAAAATGTTCTATTTTATAGTGGTTTTCTCCACTAAAAAAATCCGGCGCGAGGTATTGTGAAGTTTTCCAAGAGTTTGAGCACCGTCAAATATTCACTAATCACGTTGGCTATCGTTTTGTTGCCAGTGGCGTATTACCTGTTCTATTATGTACCCTCCAAAACCGATTATTTCACCCACCGCAATTTGCGCCTGCTTGCCGAAGTGAGTACCAATTTTTCAATTCGTATTCAGGGATATCAAAGCTGGATTGACAACACCATCCTGAAAAACGATTTTATAAAAACTGAGCTGCGCGCGCGCTATCTCGAACATCCCGCTGAAACCTTTGACGACTATAACGCTCTATTTCAAGGAGAACGCCTCACGCGCCTTGTGAATGACCGGTTGCGCCAAATCGAAAACTTTAGTCCCACACGTGTTAACTTTTCCATCGACAGCAGCCGATTTGAGCGCTTGCAAACCAAAGTCGCAGCCAGCAAAGCAGACAGTTTTACCTACACTTCTAGCATCATTTACAAAACTCCGGGCACCACAAATGCCGATCGACTTGGCATCGAGTATTATGGCAATCGCATTGATTATGCGCATTTGTTTGGCAACTTTAACGTGCATATTTTGGCCACATGCGACATTTCGCACATTCTAACTCCTCTCATCAATAAGGCCATTTTTGACAACGTATTGCTTTTTGAAAACGATGCAGAGGGCCGCGTCATATATCAAATGTTTAAACATGAATTTCTCGCCACTAGAATGGACTCGATAGCGCCGGATTTGAGGCGAACATTCAAAAGCGTCACGGCTGGCGATGTAAAAATGGGCGATATGTCGTATCATTTGTTTGTTCAGCCACTGCAAATTGATAACCTAATCAACGACATCACAGGAAAACCTATCGAACTTACCCTGGTTGGATTTGTAAAATCCGAGCGTTTTAATCGGGATACGCGAAGCATCTCTCATTTTAAAATCTCCATGTTTAGTTTTCTGGTGTTCTTGCTGCTCATCAGCTTGCCGTTGATCAAATTGCAATTTGTGGGACAGATGGAGGAGATCAGCCGGCTCGATCTCATTTTATCTATTTTTTCTATCGTTGTCGGCGCCGGAGTCATCACCTTTTTGCTTATTTCGGTCTATTCCAATCGAGAGGATGAAGATCATCTGGACGATATTCTCAAACAGTTTGCGCAGCAAATTCATAGCAATTTTTATGAGGAAGTCGATGCAGTAATGGCCCAGGTGGACACGATCTCTTCACGTCTGTTCGAGCCTCGGCCGGATGGTTTGGTGTTCGAGCGCATTCTGAATGATGACAAAAGCCCCGGCATTGTCACGTCGTTCATGGCCGATTCATCCATTTGGAAAAAGAGTGACAGTCCGTCCGATCTGGTACCCAAATTTTCGCAAATCGCGTATGTGATTCGAGAAACCGGCATGCAGCAGCTCAAACTCAATCGGGACGAAACCAGCACGCCGCTGGTGGATGTCAGTCACCGAGCATATTATCAGCTCATCAAAAACGGTCGTGGCTGGTGGAACAAGGAGCGACCCTATTTTGTCGAATCAATCATCTCTTTCACTACCGGTGAAACCAGCGCGGTACTCAGTTTTCCGGAGCCCAATCACCCGGACTCTTTGATTATAGCCGTCTCCTTGCGCTTTATTTCTCTGATGAATACTGTTGTTCCCGGCTCGTTTGGCTTTGCTATCATTGGCGACGACGGTCAGGTACAATTTCACTCGGACAAAAGCAAAAATTTACAAGAGAACCTGTTTCAGGAAACCGATCAAAATCCCCATTTGATTAGTGCAGCCTATTCCCGCGTGCCCAAATATCTGACGGTGAATTATTTGGGCCGAGACTTTCGCATGTTTGTATCGCCCATGCCCTACATTCCGTGGACCATCGTGTCGTTTGTAGATTTAACCAACATTCACGCCGCCGAACTCAACGCATTGCTCATTGCGGCATTTTTCTTTGCGCTAATGATCATTTGGTACGCCGTATTATTTCTCGGTTTTAAACTCATTTTTCCATATCGCGGCTTTTATTGGCTCATGCCACGCAAATCCCAGGAAACACGGTATAAACTTTTCTTTTTAATTCTTTTCGCCATTTCGGGTATTCTCTATTTTTTCATTTTTCAAATGAGCTCTACGGTCAATCTTCTGTTGGCTTTTAGCGCACCATTTTTAATTGTTTTGTTAACCTATATCATGTTTAATCCCAATCGCACGGCAACGCTGATTCTCGAGTTCAACAACATTCGCCTCATATTGCAGCTTGCCGCGCTTGCGGTCGCCGTCTTTTTAATTGTCACTAAAGGTTTTGAAGGCGCTACCTGGTCTCTGGTCATTTTGCTGGGATTGCTGCTCTCCTCAATTGTGGTGGGCCGGTTGCTCAACAAATATCGTTTTCCCTCCTATTACGTCAGTTATGTCTCCTGTGTGATCGCCTTTTTGCTGGTCACCAGCATTTTGCCAACCATTTCATTCTTTCGCATCAGCTACAATTCGGACATGGATTTGCTCATCAAACGGGTGCAACGTTTGTTTCTGCAAGAGCTCTCACAACGACATACGCGTATCGAATCGAATTATGCCAAACTCGACTTTTTTGGTGCTCAAGACCAGCGGGTTACCCAAGCACGGCAAGACATAAAATGGGATGTCTATTTTGGCTTTTTTCAAAATTCGACGTGGGACATACAATCCGTCCAAGAAAATAGTGAGCATTCCCCAAAGGATGAGGCGCTGGCGGACTCTGCAGTATCCGTAAACGTCCATGCCAGTGCACTGGAAACGTTCATGTACGGTTTGCGCAGCAGATTTCGAATCATTGCGCCGGAAAATTGGCAACTTTATTATAATACAGCGGATGACGGCATTTGGCAATGGCAACGACTCGACAAAAACACGGTTCGGCTTGGGAAACGGCTCCCCATTGCGCATAACCAGCCCACCCAAAGTATTACTGCTCGTAGCGATTTGTATCCTTTTAGCATTCCTACAAATGTGTTTTGGTCACTGGGATTGTTGGCTCTGCTCATCTCGATCATTCTCATTCTGCTCTATTTTATTCGCAAAATGCTCATGCTGGATATCACCTTGCCGGCCATTCCCCCAAAAATCTCGGACACCATTGCTCTCACGCACAACACTATTTTTATCGGGCCACCCGGTTCGGGCAAGAGCGAGTATATAAGACAGCTTACGGATTCGTATTTGATCAATTTTCGAATGATAGATGATGTTGAAACATATTTGAAAGACATTGAATACGGCAAGACCATCACCGATGCACAGGTTGTGGTTTTGGATCACTTTGATTTGGATATTGACAACCCCGAGCTTACAAAGTTAAAATTGAAATTGATCAAACGATTAATTTCAACTTATAAAAAAACCGTGGTCCTGGTTTCGGTGGTCGACCCCATAAATCATATTCTGAGCTCATCGGAATTGCTCAAAAACATCGACAAACGGCTGTGGCTGCAAACGTTCAATTCATTTACCAAAGTTTACCACAATATTCGTTCGGTCGATTTGGATTATGAAAATCAACTGCTCGAATACACACGGCATATGTCCAAGGAGCAAAACGAAACGCAGCAGCACAAAAACCTGGAATTTTGCCGCGCATTGTTACAAGAGTGCAATCATTCTCCGTTTTTGCGCCAGGTTGGTTATGAGATATTGTATAAATTTGATTTTGAAAAGGATTTTTTCAACCGACAGGCCATGGTAGATGAAGTGTTGCAGCGGGCGGAAACGCACTATCAAGCCATTTGGGAATCCTGCCACATTAGCGAAAAAGTGATGCTACTGCACTTTTCGCGCAACAGTTTTGTCACTCGCAAAGATGCCGATATTTTGCGTGTGCTGCTGCAAAAGGGATTGATTTTGCAGCACACCCGATTCGTATTGCTGAACGATAGCATTCGTAAATTTTTGCTGCAAAAAGGTTCGTCAAAAGAGATACGCGAATGGGCGGCCAAGCAGGAAAAAAGCTGGGGCAGCATTCGCACGCCGGTCATTACCTTTTTTATTGCGGCGGCGCTGTTCATTTTTCTCACACAAAGGGAAACCTTTAACCAGTGGATCGCCCTGCTCTCCACCTTTGTTGCCGGCATTCCGGCCCTGCTGAAACTCTTTAGTATGATGTCCCCTTTTGGCCCCAAAGCTAAAAGCGATTTGCCCGGTTAAGCCGATTACTTTTTCTTGACCAGCGGAATACGACGAAACGCCTGCCGTTTTTTAGGCATTGCCAAACCGTAACTGGCGCTAACAAACCGGACATCCTCTATGGTATAAAATGCATTCGGATTAAAACGTTTGATGATATCGACAATATTGTTAATCTCTTTGCGCCGGGCTACTGTAAACAAAATGTGTACCTCGCCGCGATTTCCTTGCGCTGGCACGTCGGTCACCGAATATCCCGCTTGGCGCAAAAAAATCACCAGTTCGTGTGCTTCCAGCGCCGTGACCACGCGAATCATGGATACTCCCATGGCCAATCGATTTTCAATATACATGCCAATATAATTTCCAGCCGCAAATCCACCGGCATAGGCAATATAATAAATGGGATGATCCAATGATTTGACCACGTGCACCATCACAACAAGCCAAAGCAGCACTTCAAAGAATCCCAAAATAGGAACATACATGCGGTTGCCTTTGGAGAGCAAAATGATACGCAGCGTGCCAATGGTCACATCTAAAATTCGCGAGAAAAAAATGGCCAGCGGCAACAGAATAAAATTTACAACAACCGGGTTCATTATAGAGCCTTTCTTCCAATCAAAAAAATAGATTGCGGAATGTTTAACGGCGGCCAATATACAAAATCGCTGACAATTTACAAAGCGTGAGAAATAACACATTGAGCAAAAAATATTTTCCGTGAATTCGACGTCAATTTTTACTACATTGCAAACAACAACAATCGCGATGTTTTAAATGCCAAGCGCTTCTATCGAAATGAAACTCTTGTAACTTATGAAAATTTCTCAATCACCAAGCACGCTTAAAAAAGTTCTCCTCTCTTTAAGAAATACTCTTTGCCCGGCCAAAAGTTTGCTAGTGCTGCTGCATGACAACCCGGATCCGGATGCACTCGCCAGCGGCATGGCTCTCAAATCCTTGTGTGAGCAACTGTTCGATATTAATGTGACCATTACATACGGCGGACTCATCAACCGTGCCGAAAACAAGTCCATGTTGACCGAGCTGGAAATGCAGATTGTTCCGTTTGACAAAGTGGATGTCAAGAAATTCGAGCGTCTTGCCACTGTGGACACACAACCTGGCCGCGGTAACAACGCCTTGCCCGAAAAGACTCATTGTCATCTTGTTTTTGATCATCACGCCTCGTCCGATGATGCGAATGCCGATGTGATCATCTATAACCGCCATATTGGCGCCACAGCAACATTATTGGGCGAACTGCTGTTGGATTCGGGTGTGGAAATCAAAGCCAATTTGGCCACGGCCATTGTGTATGCCATTCGCACCGAGACCCAGGAGCTGCGCCGCGAGGCGACCAAACGCGATATTTCGGTCTATTTAAAAATGTATCCGCTTTGCAGCCCCCAAAAAATTGGCGCCATTGCCTATCCGACCCTTCCTAATGTTTATTTTGAAATGCTGCTCATCGCTTTGCAAAAAGCACAAATTTTTCGTCACGTGTTGTATGTGCCCATTGGCAAAGTGGATTCTCCGGAAATCGTGGCCGAAATGGCCGATTTTTTCCTGCGCCGCGAGCGTGTTACCTGGGTTTTGGCGACAGGATTGTACAGCTCCAGTTTGTTTCTTTCGCTGCGCACAACGCACACAAAAGGGCAGGCGTTTCGAGTGATGCAAAAAATCATAGACTCTACGGTAAATGCCGGAGGGCACGATACATTCGCGGGCGGGCGAATCGACTTTGAATCCTTTTCCGATTATAAAAATATTGATGATAAAATTGCGCAACGCTATGCGGACATTTTTGGATTTAAAGACGTCAAATGGAAAAAACTGCTGCAGACACCCTGAAAACGACATTAAATTTTTAAGCATGCCATTCTCGGATTTAAAACGCAGGAATCCCGGGAATGGCTGTTTTGTTTATGACCAGAAACCAGAATCGAGGATATATCATGTCTACTGCTGCTAACAAAACGTTTGTGGATCGTCACATCGGCCCGAACGAGGCCCAACTACAAGACATGCTCGCTACGATTGGCGTCAGCAGTCTGGATGAGCTCGTCGAACAGACGCTTCCGCAGGGCATCCGCAGTGATACACCTCTGGATTTGCCGGCACCACTCACTGAACACCAGTACTTGCTGCACATCCACAAGGTGGCGAAACAGAACCAGGTGTTCAAGTCCTATATTGGGTTGGGACATTACAACACCATCACCCCAAGCGTGATTTTGCGCAATATTTTTGAAAATCCGGGCTGGTATACGCAATATACGCCCTATCAGTCCGAGATTTCCCAAGGCCGGTTGGAGGCGCTGTTGAATTTTCAAACCACAGTCATTGATTTAACCGGACTGGAAATCGCCAATGCCTCGTTGTTAGATGAAGCCACTGCCGCAGCCGAGGCCATGGGCATGATGCACCGGTTGCGCTCGCGCGACAAAATAAAGGCCGATGCGCACACCTTTTTTGTCTCCAACCGCGTGTTTCCGCAAACCATCGATGTTTTGAAAACCCGCGCTGAACCGCTGGGAATTGATTTGGTGATTGGCGAGCATGAGACCTACACGTGCGACGGCTCCATTTTTGGAGCCCTGCTACAATTTCCGGCTCAAGACGGCTCGGTTTACGAGTATGCCGATTTTGTCCAAAAACTGCACGAGCACGATTGCCTGGTTGCCGTTGCCGCCGACCTCATTAGCTTGACGTTGTTGACGCCGCCAGGCGAATTCGGTGCCGATGTCGTGGTTGGTTCGACACAACGATTTGGTGTACCGTTGGGATTTGGCGGGCCGCATGCCGCCTATTTTGCCACGCGCGATGAGTACAAACGCCAGGTGCCTGGACGCTTGATCGGTGTGTCCATCGACCGGCTGGGCAATACCGGTTACAGAATGGCGCTGCAAACGCGCGAGCAGCACATTCGCCGCGAAAAAGCGACCTCGAACATTTGCACGGCACAGTCGCTGTTGGCAATTATGGCAGGCATGTACGCCGTGTATCACGGTCCGGTGGGTTTAAAGTCGATTGCCAAAAGCATCC
The DNA here is from genome assembly GCA_964414825.1 of uncultured Cytophagia bacterium. Classification (GTDB taxonomy): domain Bacteria; phylum Zhuqueibacterota; class Zhuqueibacteria; order Residuimicrobiales; family Krinioviventaceae; genus CAYPZM01. The sequence goes on from CAYPZM010000190.1 coordinate 8,559, forward strand.
ACGACAATACGCGCCTCCTGGAGCACAATCTGATAAAACTGGGCTACGAGCAGAGCAATAGTTTTTATTTTGATTCGTTGAACGTTCAACTCGATAAATCTGGGATTGAACAAATAAAAGACCTCGCCTCACAAGCGCGCATCAATTTTCGGATCGAGGGCCAAAGCATCGGCATTTCTGTGGATGAGACCACGACGCTGGAGGATATCAAAGAGATCGTCGGCATTTTTGCGCAAGCCGCCAATGCAGTTGCCGAATTTGAAGAGGTGAGCGATGAGCTTAAAGTGCCAAAACCTCTGCAGCGCACCTCCAAATTCCTCACGCATCCGGTGTTCAACTCGTTTCACTCGGAGACGCGCATGATGCGTTATATCAAATCGCTGGAAAACAAGGACCTCTCCCTCACCATGTCGATGATTCCATTGGGATCATGCACCATGAAATTGAATCCGGCAACAGCCATGCTGCCGGTGAGTTGGCCGGAGTTTTCGTCCATTCATCCGTTTGTGCCGCTGGAGCAGGTCCCAGGTTACATGCAAATTATCCAGGAACTGGAATCCTACCTGAACGAGCTCACCGGATTTGCCGCGACATCCTTGCAGCCCAACTCCGGAGCCCAGGGAGAATTTACCGGATTGATGGTCATCCGCGCCTATCACCAGGATAGAGGCGAAGGGCATCGCAACGTTACGCTGATTCCCACGTCCGCACACGGCACCAATCCCGCCAGCGCCAGCATGGCCGGCATGGATGTTGTACTGGTCAAATGCGATGAGCACGGCAATGTCGATACTGCGGATTTGCGCGCCAAAGCCGAGAAACACAAAGACCGGCTCGCTGCATTGATGGTCACCTATCCCTCCACCCACGGCGTGTTTGAGGAGGATATCCAGGAAATCTGCCAGATCATCCACGACAATGGCGGTTTGGTCTATATGGACGGCGCAAATATGAACGCGCAAGTTGGACTCACCAGCCCCGCGGACATCGGTGCTGACGTATGCCATCTCAATCTCCACAAAACATTCAGCATTCCGCACGGCGGTGGCGGTCCGGGTATGGGCCCGATTTGT
>CAYPZM010000191.1:0-9624 GCA_964414825.1 uncultured Cytophagia bacterium
CACCGATTAGTCCGGCGATCCATCCTTTAATCGGCAAATCTGGCGAGGAAATAGAACCGCAAATAAGAATCCCGAACGCAGTCAGCCAAAAAAATTCCGGCGATGTAAATTGTAGCGCCAGTTTGGTAATGATCGGCGTAAAAAACAAAAACACCACCATCCCAAACATGGTACCGATGAGCGAAGACAAGCGCGCCAGAATATTGGCATTACGGGTATCTCCTTTGAGCGCCAGGGGATGACCGTCAAGACAAGTTGCAGCCGCGGAACCGGTGCCCGGTATGTTGACGAGAATGGCCGACACCGAACCGCCGTAAATGGCGCCAATATACACACCCAGCAAGACGATGAGAGCATTTTCCAACGAGAAACTATACGTCAAGCCGGTAAACAAGGCAATGCCGATGGTTGCCGAAAGTCCGGGCAAAACGCCGAAACAAATACCGATCATAACGGACACCAGCATCATGAGCAATGACTGCGCCTGAACCAGATGAGCAAATGATGAAAGAAAATCAGAGCTTGTTGTCAATAATCCGTTGAAAAATTCCATGGTAATCGTCTATTTTCCTTATGGCAATGGTATTTGCGCCAGATGTTTAAAGGCAATTTCAACAATGAGCGTTGTGATAGCGCTGATCACCACAATCGTTTTCAGTTTGGTGGCTTTAAAGGTCGTCATCATGGCCATGAGAAAGATGAATGTGGTTATCCAAAACGGGATATGGATTCTCGTCCCTGGCACATATTCCCAAAAGGCAACCATGTACAAAAACAGATAGAGAAACACCAACTGACTTGAACGTGCCGATTTTGATGTGGCAATTTTTAGAATCTGCCCCAGCCACTTTAAACTTGCCTGGTTTTTCAGGGCATTGATTAATAACGTTATGCTCAGCAACAGGATGCACACGGCAACCACGAGAATCGAAAATCCAGGCGATGTATAAAAATTGATGTCCAGCGTTTTCATTGCCTGCAATGAAATGGAAAGCGCATAAACAATCAAACCCAGGCTCATCATCATCAGAATAATTGAAAAGAGCAAATCTTTGTCTCGCATGCCAATTGCAGGCACTGTCTGTTCCTTTATTTTTTCCGGTTCATTCAACATCATAACCTCAATAGCACTAATCTGATACTCTTGTGATATTTAACTCATGCGGATGTTTTTTGGCAAGACCCAGGTCGTTTGACATCCACGACGCCACCCGTTGCATTTCTATCATTCTGGTTTTGGCTTCTTGTCCGTAAAGCGCCATCTTGCGCAGTTTATATGTTTCAATCATTTCCAATGTTTTGGGGTGGTTCATGGCATTGATAAATGCCGATTGGTAAATGGCCAGAGCATCCGAGGGAACGTCGCTTGGGATCAAAAATCCAAGCCATTGATAGAGGTTCTCGAATTCCTCACGAATATCGGGATAAAATTCCGTTACCGAGGGTACGCGCCCAAAGCCTTCAAACGACATCGGTTCAACCTCGGTCATTGCAAGCGGTCTCACCAAACCGCTTCTCACGTATTCCAAAATTTCGGAAGCGGAGCAACTCACTGCATCAACTTCCTTGCTCAACAAGGCAATGATTGCCGGGGCACTGCCGTTGTAAGGAATATGCTGAAACTTGACATCTGCACCTTTTTCCAGTTGGGCAGCTTTGATGTGCCACAATTTACCGTTTCCCGAGTTGGCGACCTTGACCTGGCGTGGATTTTCTTGTGCCGCCTGCATAAAGGATGCAAAATCACTATATGGAGAATCTTTATGCACAGCGATGACGCCGGGTGAGCCTGCGGCCACAAAAAACTCCCAATTCTCTGCGGTGGGAGCCACATCGTTCACGCCGAAGAAAAGCGCGGTTTCCGAACCACCCAGAAGACTATAGCCGTCACGGGGTGAATTCCACACGCGCATGGCGCCGCTTCCGCCATTAGCGCCCGGCAAATTGTTGCACACAAAATGTGTTTTCAGCTCTTTTTCCATTAACGCCGATAAATGCCGAGCCCATCGGTCGCTACCGCCCCCCTGGCTGGAGAAAATATAAACGTAAACATTTTTGCTCGGAAAACCGGTTTTCTGCTTTTGGGTACAACCGGCAAGCGAAATAATGATAATCGCACCCACGAGTACGATCCGATATATTCGATTCATTCCAACTCCTTAAAAGAAAATTAGTTTTGGGCAATCTGAGCTCGAACGTTTTTAAGCAAAGCAAATGACTCCTGAACCCATTCTTGCTCTTGCCGCAGATTTTGCGCTGTGTCTTTGACAGCGTCCATCCACATTTCCAGACAGATATTTGCCGAGGGAGTTATTTCTTGTACTCGAGTTAACAGATAACGAACCTCGAGCAGCCCTTGTCCCAGTGGGCAGCCTTTTACAATAAACCCCGTGTTGTATCTTGCAACGGTAGCATCTTTGATATGAACGGATGCCGCATGCTCCAACAAGGTGTCGATTGTGGCTTCGGGTCCCACCAGCCGTGCAATGGAATTAAATGGATCCAGGCAGGTCTTTACCTGGGGATCGTTTATGGTTTGCACCAGGCTGACCAATTCCGCCGGCGTCATTGAAAAGTGGTTCTCAATCGCCAAAACGATATTTGTTTGTCCAAGTGCCGGGAGGAATTTATCCAGCACATGTAGAGCTTGGTTATGAACAGATGTGTGTTCTGTTGGCGCAAAAACGATTCGAAGTAGTTTGCTGTTTAATTGTTCGGCATATTGCAAATACCGATGCATTACATTAATATCGTTAGTGTTGATGCCCAATTCCATATCGATGCCAGAGTGCCGGGCCGTTGTTGCCAGATGGTCTAAATCCTGTGGACGGTACGGCTCCAACGGCAAATTATCGCATATCTGGATGACCTCGGCGCCCATTTTATTGGCCTGCTCAAGAAAAGTAAATGGCGTCATGGGGGACGGTGGCTGAAAATCTTTCGTCCCGATGGCATAACGATAAGCGTAACTGCCCAGACCTATTTTCATCGGCGAATAAACCTCATCTCAAAATTCACAATTTCGCTCCTTGCCGCCCTTTTTCGTTGTGTGAATATGGAATGTTTAGATCTTTAATTATTTTCACAGACATATAATGATCATATATCGAGAAAATATCAATGTAACTACGGTTGTTAACATGTTAACAACCCATGATAACAATATTCTTTAAAGACTGATGGAATAGGTGATGCAGCGGGGGAATGCTATGAGGCTAAGGATGAATGGCCAAGCATATCTGTGCAACATTGGGATATCATTCGATCAATGACAAAAAATGATTTAGTGGATCAATCTCCCCAAAATACAAAAGATTTTCGTTCAGACCGGTTCTCTGGATTCCCCGCACTTCAAAAATGGAGACAAAATAATCTGAATTGTCTTGATTGCCAAAATTATGTTGAAATTCATTTAAAAATTGAGGGTCGGTAAAACGGTTCAAGGTGATTTCATTGCCGATGGTATGCAGCGACACGAACATAAAAATAGAATGGTCATTCGGCAGCGGCAGCTTGGCGACAATGCAGATATCCTTGCGGATTCCAAATTGTTCATAATAGGTATCATAAACATCGACGGATCCGGTTTCCGAATTCTTGACACTGACTTGATTGGTTTCCATGTTGCAATGAATACCAATGCTGTTTAAAACCACGGCCAGGCGTCCAAGTTGACTGTAGCTTCCAATAAAAAGGATTTCGTTGTTTTGCAGATCATCAATTACGATATCCGAACTATATTTTATGGCATAATCAACATTATGAGCATTAAGAATGGGAAGGCATAATGACATTCCAACCGCAATATCTTTGGACAAATAACCAATACTTGATTTTTGTACTTGATCACGATATTGTGGATGTCGGTCCAGATAATTTTCCAGCTCGTCCCTGGATTTTATTTTACTGTTTTTCACGTGCCAAATCTCATCATTATCTCGTTTCAATTCATATATATAGTGATTGCCAAGGACGAAAAGGACTGGATAATTGCTATTTAATAACTCGTGCCATATTTTATCGCCAGCAAGCTTTTTTTCCAAAGAACCATCAAACATATTTAAAAGAATATACACAAGTACAGCGACCCCAACGCCGAGCGCAACATATCCTAGCAAAGGATGGGCAAAACGCGTTTGTTTTATGGTCTCGCCGTTTTCATCAAAAACAACTTTATAATGACCTTTTGGGATGGTCAGTTTTTGCTTTTCAAACCTGCCTTCATTTTGATAATAGCTATCCAATTTTAAGCGCAATTTATGTACATATACTCTTACGGTCGCATCGGTAACCGGATCATAATTTGAATCTTTATGAAATATTGAAAATGCGATCTCTGATTCCTTGGGAACATGATTATTGATTTCCGATTCGACGAGAAAGGTCAACAGATTCTTAAACGTGTCGGCATTGTGGAACTCGTTACTAGTTAGTATTTGATCGAGTATCGCTCTTTTTTGTTTTGAGTTCATATTGATTGTTTATGCTCGTTAGTTTGGATTTCCATGGGATTTTGAATCGTTTTTTGTGACACCAATGTCATTAGAGATGGTCAAAGCGCTTTTCTCCATTTTTAGTGCAATGTCTTTTGCCTCTTTGCCGGTCACACCCATCCACTGGAATTTTTGCTGAACCATCAATTCGGTTGTTTGCGGATGATTTAATGCCGCCATAAACGCGTTGTCAAATTTTTCTTTTATATGTGACGGCACATCTGCGGGAAGCATAAATCCGACCCACTGAAACAAATGCCCAAACAGTTGCATTTGCGACGGAAAGAGCTCTGTTACAGATTCAACATACCCATATCCGTCAAATTCAAATCCATCCACTTCATTAACGATCAGGACTCTAACCTGGCCGGTCCGCACGAGCTCATAGACCTCATCGGCGGAACAGCTAATAACATCAATCTGCTCATTCAATAGCGCCTGGATAGCCGGACCACTGCCATCAAAAGGAACATACGTGAAACGAACACCGGCAGCAATGGCAAACTGTTCAGCTTTGATGTGCCATAATTTGCCCAGTCCGGAATTTCCCACTGTAATGCTACCAGGAGATTGATGCGCAAGCTGGATTAGTTGGTTGATATCCGTAAAGCGGGACTCTGTTAAAACGGCAAGAACACCGGGAGAACCGCCGGCAATATAAAACTCCCAATTTTTTGCCGCTGGTGCGACGTTGTTGAGTTTAAAAAAAATAGAACTTTCCGAGCCCCCGAGCACTGTATAGCCATCGTGTGGGCGATTCCATACTTTTATCGCACCTGCGCCTCCTAACTGGCCTGGCACATTTTCACATAGAAATCGCACTCCCATCTCTTGCTCCATAATAGATGCGAGATGCCGTGCCCATCGGTCTGTGCTCCCGCCTTTGGAAGAAAATATCACAACATCAATATCCTGTTCCGGGTAGGAATCCTTTTTGAAAACATCACATGAAGAGAGCACTATAAATAGCAAAAGGAAACAGCCAGTAATCACTCTATGATTCAATTTTCCTCCAAAATGTTTGGCTGTGGGTATGCACATGCGTAAATTATTTTTCAGCCGTGAGGCGCTTGTATAAGATCATGAAACCAAGATAGGTCAAACCATTTTAAGATTCAAGCATTTCATGAGACTCCTGTCGGCTCTTGCACGTTAACAATGCCGGCCTTTAACGCAGAACGTCTTTCGTACAGATATGCAGGTTTTGGCCGAGTCGCTTAGACTTGGATTGCCGGAAACTATTTCATTTTGGAAAATATTCCGAGCCCCCGGATTCAGATTTCCTATATCACGATTGAAGATTTTTCAACAACCCAATGCCGGTCAGCACCACAGCAACAAACAAACTCAGTCCGCCTGAATACAGCAACCATCGAAATCCTTCAAAAAACGCCAAACCAAAAAATCCGCCTGAAATCGCGATAGCGGCAAGCGGTGCGCTTACGCGAGCCAGCCAAATTAAAGGCTTTGAGAGGCGTGCAGAGTCCAACAATACCTGGATGACCAGGGATAAAATCACCCACACGCCGGCATGGGCATGCCCGGCGCGCCACAGGGCGCGTTGAGTAGCATCCAGCTCCAGGCCATCGGAGTGCAGGCCCGCTGTTCCTTGAGTGACGATTCCGAGAAGGGTAATGCCGCCGTACATAAGGGTGGGCACGGTTAACAGCGTGATTCCGGCAACCAGTTTGGTTTGGCGAGAGAGTGTCATATACGAACTCCTTTCAAAAATCGCGCGACGATCCTTACTCATCGCATTGCTCCAACTTGATGGTTTAACGCCCAGGCCAGGCTCTCTATTTCTGCATATTGTCGCCAATGCCTGGCGCGTTGTTTCTTGCGCACCCATGTAAAACGCTGCGAGTTGTATTTAGAAATATGACGTATCTATTAGCTGTTGATTAATTGCATGGCAATCAGGAGCACCTCCTGAAAACACGAAGAATTAGAGCATTGGAGCATATATGTCCATTCAATTAAAACGAATATACAAACAGCCCGATGCCAATGATGGCTATCGAGTGCTTGTGGATAAATTATGGCCGCGCGGCTTGTCCAAGGACGATGCCAAGCTGGATGACTGGATGAAGGATATCGCACCTTCAGACCAATTGCGCAAGTCGTACCATAGCGAAAAAGCAAGCTGGGATGAATTTCGCAAATCTTATCTTGCGGAGCTCAAACAGCACCGCGAAGCGCTGCGCACTCTCGCAGAGCGCGCTCGAAACGAAAACGTTACATTGCTGTTTAGTTCGAGCAATGAGGAGCACAATAATGCGGTTGTGGTTCAGCAGTATTTAAAAATGTTGGACTAGTCATATATTGGTGCCGGTGGCGTTACTTGCCTTACACCCCCCTCAAATCGAATATAGCCAAAGGCTTTACTGTTATTAAATTTGATCTTTGTTCAATACAACGTAAATGTTTTACGGTTAACACCTAATTTGAAAGCAAACCATGACGATCGCCATAGCATCCGACCATGCCGGATTTCAATTAAAAGAAACTCTAAAAATTTATTTGCAGGATAAAGGCTACAACGTCGACGATTTTGGCACCAGCAGCGAAGCGCCTGTCGATTATCCGGATTACGTTTTCCCGGCGGCCGAGAGTGTGGCCAAAGGTGTTCATGACTGTGGCATTGTATTAGGTGGCAGCGGAAACGGTGAGGCCATCACAGCAAATAAAATCCGTGGCATCCGCTGCGCCGTGTGCTGGAGTGAAGAGAGCGCCCGGCTCGCCAAAGAGCACAACAATGCCAATATCATTTCCATGGGCGCGCGATTGGTGAGTGAGAATTTAGCCATACGGATTGTGGATACGTGGCTCAACGCCGCGTTTCAAGGTGACCGACATGTAAAAAGGATCGAAAAGATGGATCAGCTCGGGCAGTCGGTTTAAGCTTCTTCTGGCTCGTAAAGATAGAAACGCAATCCGAAAGTGTAATCATTCGTTCTTGCAAATTCGCAATTTGGGACGCTGTCTGTGCTCCCAAGCGCACGATTCAGCTTAAAAACGTTTATATTTCACAAATCCATATCGAATATCTTTTGCCATTTTTTCCATCATTTCAATAGACAACACACCTTGCCTTTGCCTTCTGAATCCCGGCCATTCATCTCTTGCACATGAAATAATTATCTAAAAATTCCAGGTGGAAGATGCAACCGAATAATGCTATTGAACATGAGAAGTGGATATTATGTACGATCCATTGTAAACCTCATACATCCCATGTTTTGCAAACGGCGGCAGGAATTCAGAGGATAGATTCATAGGAAAAGTGGCGTAAAATTTCCATAAAAAAGTTTGCTCCCGAAATGTATTTCAATCTGAAAATCTCCTGCCCGGCCTTTCATCTCTACTGCACATTGAACTACTCCTTCATGACCCTGATAGTTCAGAACCATCTTGTTTTCCTAAAGCGTTCAAGTGCTGTGGTAAAATTAATGACGCGATAGAATTATAGAAAACCGTCTTTTGTTGCTATACGAGTATATGAATGAAAATTGAAACAAGGAAAATCAAATGGCGAAATTACGTTTTGAAAACAAATCCGTGTTTGTGACGGGCGCAAGTTCGGGAATTGGTGCCGCCGCAGCCATTTTGTTCGCCAAAGAGGGCGCCAACGTCACTCTGGCCTCGAGAAACCGGGATGAGCTCAAAGAGACCGCGGCGAAAATCAACAAATTTGATCGCGAGGCATTGATTGTAACCACCGACATATCCAAAGCCGATCAGGTAGAACATGCGATTCGCCAAACTATAGAGCGCTGGGGACGACTCGATGTAGTGGTCGCCAATGCCGGCATCAACGGTGTGTGGGCGCCATTGGATGAGCTGGAGCCGGAGGAGTGGGACAAAACTCTGACCATCAATTTAAAGGGCACCTTTTTGACATTAAAATACAGCATTCCCGAATTGCGCAAACAGGGCGGCGCTATTATTATCACGTCATCGGTGAATGGCAATCGCAAGTTTACAACAGCCGGGGCCTCTGCCTACTCGGCTTCCAAAGCAGCTCAGGTGGCTCTGACCAAACAGGCTGCCCTCGAACTGGCGAAATTTCGCATACGAGTCAATGTAATCTGTCCGGGCAAGATAGAAACGGAAATTTCGGAGCATACCCACCCGCGCCATTTGGAGAAAGCCAAAGAGCCGGCTGAATTCCCGGAAGGCAAAATCCCCTTAACCGATGGACAGCCCGGCACGCCCGAACAAGTGGCAAACCTGGTGCTGTTCCTTGCCTCGGATGAGGCAAGTCATATTTCCGGAACCGAAGTGTATATTGATGGCGCGCAATCACTGTTGCAAGGATAAGGATTTACCGGGCACGGATTGAAAAATTCATCTGTGGCGCTTTGACGGCAATATTTTCATAACCAATGGAAAATCGGCTATTTACACTAAATCACCTTTGTATCTTGAATGGCAGCGAAACTCAATGTGACCAAATCTCATTGTGTGCTATTTGCACACATGATTGATAAATTTCCTATCAGCGTTCTAATTATTCACAACCGGCCCTTATTCTCTCTTGCAATATCCGCCACAACACTCCCCCCTCTTTATAGCATATTAATAATTAATCACTTACGAAATCCTTTCTCCGGTTGGCATATTTGTTGAAAATCAATAGCACGATTGCAAACCCGAGAATTATGGATATTAAGGATTTCCAATGGAACTCAAAGACCAACAATGCAAGCCGTGCGAAGGTGGCATAGAGCCGATGTTCGAGGCCGAGGAAGAGCAATATTTGCAGAGTATTCCTTCCTGGTCGTTAAATCGAGATAGTACGCATCGGATTTCCAAGGATTTCAAATTTAAAACGTTTCCACAAGCCATTCAATTTGTCAAAAGTTGCAGAAATTACCGAAAACCAGGGGCATCATCCAAATTTTTGTGTGAATTATACTGTTGTTAAAACAGAGTTGTATACGCGCGCCATTGACGGCTTGAGCGAAAACGATTTTATTATGGCTGCCAAATTGGACAACATTGTTTAATAACGTTTTATGAAAGGAGTGTACCATGCCCCTACGAAAAGCTAATGCGCACTGGGAAGGCACCCTGTTTGAGGGAAAAGGCAAAATGCAAACCGAAAGCGGCAAATTTGAAAGTGAATTTA
>CAYPZM010000192.1:0-9584 GCA_964414825.1 uncultured Cytophagia bacterium
CAAGCAAAAAATAATCGGCGTTTTTGTACCAATTTGGATTATCGCCATCCGTTTTCATCAGCATGGTAGGGGATAGGGTTTCCAGCGTGCTATACGGCCCTTGATTGTGCTCGCCCGGATCTTGCGTGCTCATGGTGACCCAATAGACGTACGATTGCGAGCCATTCCAAAAATATTGTTGAATATCGTACATACCGGACACACCAAACTTTGACATTTCGCTGAATTGTAGATTAATATCCGGATGCCGCTGCTGCAATTTTTGCATATTTGATGCCAGCGCATTGCTGTAATCGTGAAACGCCGTCGCATCGACATAATGTTTTTTGCCCAAACGCTCAAGCGAGACGAGAATTTTATCGGCTTTTTTCCAATATTCAAAATTGTGATCAATGACCCACAGTTTGGTGTCCAGTTTGGGCGCTTTTTGAAATTCTTCATAAATCTCAATGATCAGATCGCGTTCCTGTTTCCAACTCAGTTTCATGCCGGGATAACTGTCCGGGACAAAATTGGGCTCATTTTGAATCGTCATCGCATAAATGGGGATGCCTTGCTGTTGATAGGCCTCAACAAACATGCGGAAATAGACGGCCAGCTCATCCTCGTACCCCGGCTTTAGGGTGCCACCGATCAGAGCGCCAGACGTTTTCATCCACGGCGGCGGGCTCCAGCAGGAGGCAAAGAATTTGATTTCCTGCGGCGGTTGGCACTCGCGGGCCACCTGTTGTGCCAGTTTCAGCACTTTCATAATTCCGAGATATATATCATTTTGAATGGAAAACGGCTCGTCGGGGTTGTCTTGGTAGCTGTAAAATCCTTTGGGGTGATCCGAAACCGCACGGCCATCGGAAAAATCCGAGGTGCCAATGGTGATGCGGAACACGTTCATGCCAATTCCGTGAATCGGATCGATGAGCGCGCGCAAAATCTCTTTGGCCTGGTCGTCGGTTTTGTTTTTTAGAATGGCGTAAACGCTGGTCTCTTCCAACGAGGTGCCGATACCGAGGATGGATTGAAAGGTAGTTTTTGAATCAACAATGAATGTTGGAATGGTTGAAGGGTTGGGCGCATCCGGGACGGCCATCAATTCCATCGGCTCAAATTTATAGCGGATTTCCGAGGTGTCCGGCGGATTGGTGAACCAGACGGGATTTTCGGGGTAGAGCTCGGAGCTTATCCACATTGACGGATTTTGTGCTTGAAGAACAGTAACCGAAAACAGAAAAAGCAGCAGGTATCTCATCGTTGCCTCAATAAAATGTCCCGGTCCACTGATATGGACCGGGAACCTGTTTTATAGCGCTCCTTCCACCTTGAACACCCACGCATAATCACACGGATTGGTGGCCGGCGTTATCACTGGTGCGGTTATCTGAAACGATCCGTTTTTTACAACAGATGTAACCTTGCCATCAAATCCCAACATAAATACGTTGCCTTTATTAATCCCGGGAACGCTAACCGGCTCGGTTGGGAATTCCGTGCAGAGCACGTACAAATCGTTTTCTTTGGCGGTATAGTAAACTTTGGTGTCCGCTGTAACCGGCGGCATGTTCTCCCATTTGCGCGTGCCGTAAATCGCCTCGCCGTTCACCGCCAGCCAGTCGCCCATGTCGCTGAGGCGCTGCTGCATGATCACTGGAATGCGGCCGTCCGCCGTAGGGCCGACGTTGAGTAGCAAATTTCCGCCGCGCGCCACTTTGTTGATGAGAATGTGCACCAGCTCTTCCGATGTTGAGTAGTTTTCCAAATTCTCGTTGCGATTGTATCCAAACGAGGTGCCAATGCCGCGGCATTCCTCCCAATAGCGCTCCATCTCCATGTCGCTGGCATTGCCTTGATGCACCAGATCGTACTCGGTCGTCCAAATGCCGCCGTGTTTGCCGCGGGTTTCCTCGCCCCAGCGGTCGTTGACCACAACCTTGTCTTTCACTGGAGATTCGTTATACAACCACGCCAAAAACTCGGTGGCGCGCCACACCTCGCTCGGAAAATCCCATTCGCCGTCTGTCCACACAATATCCGGCTCGTAGCGGTTCACCAAATCGTACATTTGCGGCAACATGTGCTCATCCACATATTTATCGACATCCGAGCGGTACAGCGGATTGAACCACTCGTACAGCGAATAATAATAGCCCATGTGCAGCCCCGAATCGCGCACGGCCGTAATCAAATCGCCGGCCAAATCCCGGTGCGGGCCCACGTCCACGGCATTCCAGTTCCAGCTTTCCTGGCTCGGCCACAGGCAAAAGCCCTCGTGATGTTTCGAGGTCAGCACCACATATCTCGCCCCGGCCTCTTTGAAAATGCGCGCCCATTCGGCCGGTTCAAACATGTCGCAGGTAAAGCCGCTAATAAAATCCTGATATTTGGCATCCTCGCCATAAAAGTCGTTGTGAATGTTGTTGAATTGCTCATAGCTTTCGCGCGAGGGATTGGTCAAACTCCACCAATACCATTCGGCGTATTTTTCATACACGCCCACGCCTCCGGTCGGGCCCCAGGCCGGCACCGAATACAATCCCCAATGCAAAAAGATGCCAAATTTGGCATCCTGAAACCATTGCGGAATCGGCCGGCTGTCAATCGACTCCCAGGTTGGACTGTATGTTTGAGAAAAACTTGCAGTTGTCATGAGCGCCATCCCCAAAACAAGAATCAAAACGATTTTCATAACCTCTCCACGTTTAACATGCATATGTTAATTTCATTGTAAGATAGAAAAATTTTCGAGATGTAAAAGCAAAAGCTGAGCTCGAGGAATAATAGTCACGCCAGAGCCTGGAATATGAAGGCAGGGCTATTTGTTTTTTCTAATCCTCTAGAACTGTAAATAAAGGAGGATATTATGTCTCGTTATCTAATTGAAGTTCCGCACGCGGATAATCAGGGGGAGTGTTTGCGCGTGATACATGTTTTTTTAACTACGGGCTCACATTTTTTATCGAATGCGGATTGGGGGTGTATGGACGGCGAGCACAAAGCCTGGCTAATTGTGGATGTTGATAACAAGGAAGTTGCTCGTTGCATTTTGCCGCCCGCCTATCGCCAAGATGCGAAAATTACGCAGTTGGACAAATTCACGTTGGACAAGATTGAAGAGGAAATGAGTTATCATCAGGTCTCGCCGATGCAATAAGTGATGCGGAATTCGTGATACGAGATGCGCGATACTTGATGCTCGACACTGAATTTGGGGCTCTTGGTTTATTTGAGCAACGTGACTTTTTTGATGGCGCTGTACTCTCCTGCTTGCATACGATAGAGATAAAGTCCGCTTGCCGCAGGAATGCCAGCGGTGGTAAAACCGTCCCAGGTAATGAGATGGGAGCCAGCAGTGATTTTCTGGTTTAGGAGCGAACGAACAAGTCGCCCCTGGATGTCGTAAATCTCGAGGGTGACCTCACCATCAACAGGAATATCGAACTGAATGGTCGTTTGGGGATTAAATGGATTCGGATACGCCGCGTGTAAATCATACTGCTGTGGATTTTCATGTTTGTCATCAATCCCCAAAGGTTGGCCATTCAGTTTAACATTATCGAGCAGCGCTTCACAAATCACATTGTCATTGTGCGAGGTGACCGGAAATCCGATGTAAATGGGATCGTTCATCTCGATCGTTTCGGAACCCACAAATTCCCAGTTTTTGCCATCCGAAGATTCGTACCCGTAAAAGACATTGCCCCGGCGCACCAATCGCACCCAATGCGGTGATTGCGCACCGGTTCCCTCGGTGTGTGTGGAGCCGCCGCCATTTTCAACTCGACGTTGAAACGCCGCACCGTTTTCACCGGACAAGATCATCATAGCATGCGAGGACGCGGGATTTAAAGAATTGCGCATCATGACACCGGCTTTGGACCAGGGATCACTAGCGTCCAGAGAATAAACACGAGCGCTAATTTCGGCATCACCTTCAATCTGCTGAAAAACAAAATGAAACGCATCACTTTCATTCCAAATATCGTTACCGGAGGCCCGGATGACGATTTTGTCTTCGCGCATGCCCGCTTCGCCGGCTAGATCGGGCGATCCGATGTCCCGGCTTTGCCACGGAGAGGCCAGTGGCGAAAGCGTGTTGTCAATATTTCGATATGTTAGCGATACATTGGTGATAAACACATCGCCTGCCGTTCCGCCACATTCAAACACCACGCGAGCCTGGCTATCGGTTTGGTGGCGCATCGGGAATTCATAGCTATACTGCTTCGGTCGCGTTGTAATGGCGGTGCTACTGATTTGGCCATAATTCACATTACGACCATCACCGGACACGATTTTAGCATTAATTGCTCGATTGTCAGTGGCGTAGGCGTCAAACTCGAACACATAATCCTTGTTTTGCATCACCAACACATTGTCCTGGCGCAATTGCACATCGCCCAAGTCAGCACCTGGGGTGCTGATGTTGATCTTGTAAACTCCATCCGTCGCAGTTCCGGTTGCCTGCGCCCCATTGCGGGTTTGCAGTTGCCAGGCAGCATCGGATTGAAAGTCGCCATTGTACACGGCATTTTCACCCGGCTCCACAACGCGAATATAGGCGTCCTGTAATCGCGAAATATCGCTCTCGTTGCCCTGGTTATCGACAGCGGTCACGCGGAAAAAGTAATGCGCGCCGTTCCCCAGTTCCGAGGCGTCGATCTCATAATAGGTGTGTTTCGTGCTGTCCCAAAAAGCCAAAGCATTTGCGGCTTGACCTGTGTAGATATTGTAAAACGCCACATCCTCGTCACCAAATTTGTTGAAAATGAGCCGAATGGAGGATCCCAGGTTTTCGAGGATGAGATACGGGTGCAGCATTTCACCCTGCCATTCGAAACGGCGCACGCGATAGCTTTCGATACTGCCGACATTCATTTCCCAGGCGATGTTCTTTTCCGGGGTCACTTCCAGTGCGCGAATAGCGCCGCCCGGGAAATCGATGAGCGTGTTTCCATTCACCAGTCGCTGCGCGCTGCCCATCCAGCCGGAATGCCAGTCCGGGTTGTGGCGGTATTCCCAGACGTTTTCAGCGGTTTTATTGTCCATATCCAGCTTGTACTCCACAGCCCTCGAAAAATCAGGTGACCGGCCTCGCCCGTTATCAAACATGGTATAATGATTCGGCTTGCCCGGAACCGGTCGGACATCGTGCTGAAAGGAAAACGGGATATCGTCATTGACAAACTCAAAATCGCTGTTGCGTCCGCCGAGCTGCCAGATGATCTCGCCGGTCACGCGGTCAATTTTTGCGGCCGCTTTGTACTCGCGGAGCGAAACGATATAATGACCGTCATAATCGATGGCAATCGAATTCAAGTGCACAAAATCGATAAAGCCGCCGGTGAGCGAGACATAGGTGTCGCGAATATCGAGATGGTCCCAGTTGCGCCATTCAAAAATCACATTTTGATTCTCATCCATTTCCTGAAAATGGTGCGCTTCCACAGTGGCATTGGAATTGCCGCCGGAAACGATTTTGCTCATATCCACTTTGACGTGATCGCGCACGACCTGCAAAATGTGGCCGTTCTCCAGGATTTGCAACTCATGGTCATCCGCATAATAGCCGTGGCCGGCATAAATCGTGTCAACCTCGACAAAATGTTCATCCAGCATGATATGAAAGGTTTCATAACAATGAATGGTCAAAGCTCCGGTGGGGTGCGCGGTAAAATTACCGGTGCGCGGAATAGTGGGATAACGCCGATAAAAATAGGGGGTGCCATCGTTTTCCACAATAGCGACGTAATTGCCGTATTTTTGGCTCGGATGCGTGGTGGCCCAAAAAATGCGTCCGGGCGCGGTGTCGCTGTATTGCGTGGTACGGATCGGCGGAAAATCACTGGGAACCGCAACATCGTTCATCACACGAAGCGGCGATGCGGCTGCGTTCTGAGATTGCGGAATGGCGGTTTTATGCAGTTCGGTGAGATCGTTTCCCGACCGTGCGGCGGTAGAAAAGGAAAACGTAAAATCTTCCCCGCTCAAAAATTGGCTGGTTTGGATGCGGACATCGAGTCTTGCATCGCGCTCAAACGGCGTATCCGGCTTGAAAATGATGGTGCGGTCGTCGGCAGCAAAAAAGGCTTTGCCGGGATAGGCGCCATTTTCTCCTGCAACCGAGATCAAGTCGGAGAGATTGGCAATCTGGCTGTTGTACGATTCATCCAGTTTTAAAATGACGGTGGTGTGGATCGAGTGCAATTTGCTATCCGGAAGCGGAAAAATATAATCAATGGCCGGATGATAAGGGCCGGCGAAGCCCAAGCTTGAAAGGAGAATCAAGAGCGACATTATTCTCATAGGGATCATTCCTTTTTATAGCCATCTCCGTGAAGATCAGTTGAGGTGTAACACCGATTTGGTGTCCGAATATTCAATTGTTTTCGACTCATATCAGCGTTTCTATTGTATCGATCGTTCTATTTTATGTTCCAAGTTTCTACGTTGCTCGCTCTATAACGAATTTGCGCTCGGGCTACAGGTTTCCTTTTGAACCGCGTGGGGATGTTAAGGACTACTGGTATGCGCCAAGATGAACCCTACTGCACCAGCCCCGTGTAATCCACTTCCAAGGTTTCATTTTCTTCGATAAGCTGCTCCATGGTCAAAACGCCATTGCGTTTTGCTTGTAGGAGCTTGTCGCGATTAAACCTCGGTGACTTTAGAAACCTCCGAGTTTTGGAAAAGGCTTACTTTAGAAGCAACATCTTTTTATTAGATTGTGTACCATCCTCAAAAACAAGTGCGTAAAAATAGCTACCTGAAGGCAAATTTGCAAATGATAGTTCCTGCCTGTAGCGCTGGCCAAAATGCACATTCATCTTTTTGGAAAATATTCGTGCACCGCGCGTGTCAAAAACGACCAGCTCCATGTCTCCGGATTGCACGGGAGTAAATTCGACTATTGTGGACGCATTAAACGGGTTAGGATAATTTTGCAACAATCCATACTCGAGGGGTGAATTTTCAGATTGTTGGAGGCCGGTTTGTGTGGTCGGAATTTTGATTACCACTGTATCGCCGTCAGCAGTCAAGGAAGCCGGCTCAAACACGGTGTAACCATCAAACGAAACACTGATGTCGTATTCGCCCAAAAAGCCACGCGTTTGATACAGACCGTCTCGGCTCGTCATTCCGGCCTCATCCGTCCACCATTCATCGAAAACCAGATCATTGTAAACGTGATAATTCGGCTTGCAGGACCAATCCGTGCGAATCATGGCGCCGTTCGGTTTCCATTGATCGCCTTCCCAAAAGCCCCACATGATGATTTTGTCGGTCACGGGATGGCTAAAGACTGCTGTAAAAAAATCACGGGTGAATGCGGCCTGGGCTTCCTCATCAATGGTGTCGATGTCGAATTCGGTGATTTGAATGGGAAGATCGTATTTCGAGAATCGATTCAGAATATCGAGAAGACGCGGAATGCCGGGCAAATTTTCATCAAAATGGCACTGCATGCCAATGCCGCCGAGCGGCGCGTTGTTGTTCAGCAGCAGCTCGATATAAAATTCAAAATCCGCCTGATAGGCCGGATGACCGCCGCCCATGATGATATTGTACTCGTTAAGAATGAGGCGCGGACTCGGATCGAGCTCGTGCACCTTGTTGTACCAGTGCACCATAATGTCCTCGCCGCAAATGTCCATCACATCGTGATTGATGTGCGGCTCATTGACGACATCCCATTGCACCAAACCGTTTTCCTCGCCGATCGGCACCAGCGTTTCCAAATGCTCATCAAGGGCGGCGCGCATGCCGGCGGGATCGTTTTCGTAGTCGCGGAAAAACGGCGGCATCCACTTCCAGCTCGGCCAAATCAACACATGCCCTTTGGCCGGAATATCGTGATCCATCAACCACCGCGCCAGCGCCGGATAATTCGTTTGCGAGCTGCCGGGCCCGTACCAGCCCCAATTGCCATCGCCCATATAAAACGGCGTGGTGGCGCGATTGAATAATTTGAGCACCTCGTCCTTGTACTTTTGCGCGTCCGGTGTGTTTCGGAGTGCCAGCTCGCTCATAAACGTACCAAAACCGAAAGCGTGGTTTTTCATTTCAATTTTGACGCTTGCCTCTTTGATGGGCACATCATTTTCATTTTTGACAATCACCGTCAAATCGCCTTGGCGAAACTGCTCGATGCGCGCGGCTGCTTCGGCGCGCCAGGCCGCATCGGCTTCCATGCCATCCCAGTACAGCGGATTGCGCGGTAAATCGTTCAAATCGACATCCTGGCCCAAATTCAATGCGATGATGCCACCGATTTCAACTGTCTGGTTAAAATAGCCGAGGTGAATGGTGAACTCCATACTGCCGGCCGGGAAATCTTCGCCGGCTTGAGCCACCACATAGGTTTTGCGCCATGATGGCAAAAAAATGAGTCCGCTGCTGCCAAGCCCGGTCCACGGCGAGCTGTTGCACTGCACATAAAAATAACCTTTACCGGTGCCCGAGGCATCCGAGCTCTCCAGCACGCGACTGTAGAAAATATAAAATAGCACGTCACCCCTTTCGACCGGAATGCTATTGGCAGGCGATTGAAACTGCGGCTCCCAGGCATTGGCGCCGACTTGCTGAACCGTCAGTTGCACAGCCTTGCCGAACGGCAAAGAAGAATCGCCGGTTACTACTTTTTTTAATGCGCCTCCGGCTCCGCCAAAACGATACGCGCCGACGTTGGCGCAATTGTATAAGAGCTCTCCGTCTACCGGCAGATTGGCCCGTTCGGCGGTGAGGTAGGAGTCGAATTGGGGATCGGTTTGGGAGAGGGCAAACGATGAAAAAAGTATCAATTGCAAGAAAATAGTAATCAAATTTTTCATGGGAAATCCTTGTTCTGAACTAAAACTTGATACTCGATTTTACTGTTTGTAAGTTTTCTACAAAAGCGAAAATATATAAGGAAAAAGTTTTGTTGCTCAATCGTTCCAAGTTAAAACCAGGTTTTTACAATCAACCAACTAACAGATAAATCTTGCCAGTCGTCAATTAAGGATAATGCTCAAATGAGACTACTAGGAGACTACTGTAAACAAAAACGCCCACCCTTTTGATGAGGGCGGGCGCATTTATTTTATCTTTTGGAAATGAACGTGCGCTATTCCACTGCGGCTTGTGCTGCTGCCAGACGTGCAATCGGGACGCGGAACGGCGAGCAAGACACATAGTTCATGCCTACCGAAGCGCAGAACTTGACGGACTTGGGTTCGCCACCGTGCTCACCACAGATTCCGACTTTGAGATCGGGATTCGTGCTGCGGCCGCGTTCGGTGCCCATTTGCACCAACTGGCCCACGCCTTCCTGATCGAGAACCTGGAACGGATCTTCTTTGAGGAGGTTTTTTTCCAGATAAACCGGCAAGAACTTGCCAGCGTCATCGCGGCTGTAGCCGAAGGTCATCTGGGTCAAGTCGTTAGTACCGAAAGAGAAGAATTCCGCAGTTTCGGCAACTTTGTCCGCGGTTAGTGCGGCACGCGGAATTTCAATCATCGTACCGACGAGAAATTCAATCTTTTCGCCCTTTTCTTCAAAAACTTGTGCGGCGGTAGAGCGAATGATCTCCGTTTGCATATCCAGCTCGGCC
>CAYPZM010000193.1:0-8635 GCA_964414825.1 uncultured Cytophagia bacterium
GCAATGGATGATAGCTTTTCGCGCCTCTTTTGTGCGGATTGTAGCCCACCGCCGCACAGCGATGCCGAAATGACAGAAAGCATCAACTGGCTGTTCTTATATTTTGTCGCTTTGTCATTTTATCCTTCCACATCAGTAGTCATTTTGCTCTTGGAAGAATAAATGGACTCTATTTAAATGTAATAAATATAATTAATTAAAGCCTTTAACTGCAACAGGCTTTAGATTTGATCGAGTTCCTAATTAAAACCAAAATTCGATTCGATTGGATAAAAATGCAGAATACGGGTGTTCATTGCGGTTTCTTTATAGCCATTGACTTCCACGAGCGCTTCAAAATACTGCGGCAGTTCTGGTGAATGAATCCGGATTTGATCCTTAAAGGTCTCCATTTTTTCGGAATCCGCCAGCATATCAATCACACGCAGCCGGCCAATCTGATGGAACGAAATAATAAACAGAATGTGGCTGGTATTCGGGCCCGGAAGCTTGGATAAAATCACATAATCTTTCACGTAATTTGAATCTTTGTCATACTCGAAATTATAAACGGTCACGATTGAATCGCTGTTGTCGGTTCGGTGTTGCAGATTGAATAACGTTTCAAATTGATTCTTCAGCGCGGCCTGGACAGGATTCGCTGAAATATTTACCCGATCCGGATGATTTTGTCTCAATTTATCCACGAGATAATCATAATCATTGTTTTGGCTCGGTGAATAAAAATGGCTGGAATGATAAAACTGATTCAGTTTGCCGAGATTGTGATAGTGGCCGACATAGATAATGTTGTTGTTGATAAAATCCGACCATGCCAGTTTTGTCGAGGTTTCCATGGTTAATGATTTGAACCAGCGTGGATAAATGGATTGCAGGAGATTAAAATATTTCACCGAGTACTTGGGCACTGGGTCCCAATTGGGCAGCCAGATGTTTTGCTCTGGAATGTTGTATTCGGCCATGTATTTTTTGAGATCAGATTCCGAATTGACAAGCCGGTTGCGGACGATGCGGAAACAGTTGATACTATCCTGATATTCGCAGTAGGTGAAAACATGGCCAATGGCCAGGATGCTTGGTTTGTTATTTTTTACAAAATCACCCCATAAAAAATGATCTTTTGCCGGCTTTGTGTTGTGGGGAAAAAACTGCCGCATTTGGTGATTTCGAATACCCAAGAGCACGATAGCCGCGAACATGACGAAAAACAAGCCGCTGACGGCAAAGATCAACTGCTTGTTCGCAAATTGGCCGACGCTTTGCCTCTCAACAAATTTCAAGGTATACTGGCGTTTTGGGATATTCAGCCTTACTTTATCATGTTTGCCCTTTTGGCCATAATAATCATTCAGTTTCTTGCGTAATTTAGAAACCAGCACCCGGACGGATGCATCGGTTGTGGGATCAAAACGGTCAGAGCGTC
Source organism: uncultured Cytophagia bacterium (assembly GCA_964414825.1). Lineage (GTDB taxonomy): Bacteria > Zhuqueibacterota > Zhuqueibacteria > Residuimicrobiales > Krinioviventaceae > CAYPZM01. Next base: position 1,424 of record CAYPZM010000193.1, read on the forward strand.
CCAATATTCGTTTCGCAATATCCGTTTCCGTCGGTATATAATCGGTCTCCGCACATTCTTCGAGGTAGAGTAATAGTTCAGAGTATTTTTCATTTTGGGCGAACAGGGGATCCTGCACCAAGTCATGAATAATGCTTTTATATTGTTTTTTCATAACATACCAACAGCAGACAGCCATCTATAGTTTGGGGCTATTTACCCACGCCTTAAAATCTCATTCTCACAATTATCATTCGATAAGGTAAATACTGTATTTTATTGTAACGGTAAATGTAGTATCTGGTTCCAATCTGAATTTGTACTGATTTGACAAGTTGCATCAGTTCTGTTTGTAATGCTATTCTCGCACAATGTTTTATAAAATCAACTGGAGAAAAATCATTACTGGAATGCCGGGAAATGTGGCTTTAATTGAACGAGGCGGACCAAAGAGTATATTGATGCCATGCAAGCCGCTTACAGACAATACGTGGATCATTGATTTGAAAGGGCTGGATTGAATCCTGAAATATCTGACAATGTAGGAGAAATATTTTAATAATCAATTAGAAAGATATGGATGTCCTGCAATTAATACTGATATGACAATAGTTTACACTTTTTATTGACACGCCTCTTTTCTGCTCGCATGGTTTTTCAAGCACGCTTAACATACCTTTAATCTGCTGCAACATTTGTTAACTATAATCGATTACGTATTTTAACGTTGCGGTACGTTAAATAACTACATTATTTTTGCCTTTCTCCCTATCATCCCCTCGTACAATTTAATTTTCATAGGAGCACACATGTCCAGCAGCATCACATCCCGCCGACAATTTTTGAATGTGATCGGCGCCCTTTCTGCTTTTTCTCTTTTGGCCTGCTCATCCAGATCACAAAAGGAAGCGCTGCCCCCAAAGACCAATATCATCTATATTCTTGCGGATGATCTGGGGTATGGCGATTTGGGTTGTTACGGGCAGGATAAAATACAAACTCCAAATATCGATCAGATGGCTGCCGAAGGCATGTTGTTTACCGATCACTATGCCGGCAGCACCGTCTGCGCTCCATCCCGATGTTCCTTGATGACCGGTTTGCATCAAGGGAATGCGGTTATTCGGGGGAACATGCCCGTGGAACCGATGGGCCAAATGCCGTTGCCGGCAGGCACTCCAACGGTTGCAAACTATATGCAGCGTGCCGGATACAAAACGGGATTGATCGGCAAATGGGGACTCGGCGGTCCAGATTCTGTTGGCGAGCCGACATGCCAGGGGTTTAATTATTTTTTCGGCTATTTGTGCCAGCGACATGCCCATAATTATTATCCGGAATTCCTGTACCGAAACCGCCAACGGGTGGCGCTGGAAGGCAACGTCGTCAACAATGAGCGAAGCGACGGCGCTGGTGTTGCCGAGCAAAAGGCCCACTATTCTCATGATCTTTTTGTCGACGATGCCCTGAACTTTATTGCAAGTCAGCAGCAGCCCTTCTTTTTGTACCTGGCCCTGACCATTCCACATGCAAACAATGAAGCCGGTGACGCCGGCATGGAAGTACCGAACTCGGGGGCATACAGCCATGAAAATTGGCCGGCGCCGGAGATCGGCAAGGCGGCGATGATTACACGCATGGACCGTGATGTGGGACGGCTTTTACAAAAGCTGCAAGACCTCGGCATAGCTGAAAACACGCTGGTTATTTTTACCAGTGATAACGGTCCTCACCAGGAGGGCGGCGTGGATCCGTCGTTTTTCAAGAGCTCGGGAGCGCTACGCGGTATCAAGCGCGATCTGTACGAGGGCGGCATCCGTGTGCCAATGATAGCATGGTGGCCGGGTACTATCAAGCCGAAATCTGTTAGTAATCATGTTTCCGCATTTTGGGATTTTTTACCCACGGCATGTGATGTTGCCGGAATTCCAGTTCCGCCACAAACCGACGGCATTTCATTTTTACCCACCCTAAAAGGTGCAAAGCAATCGACACATGATTACCTGTATTGGGAATTTGTTCACGGTGAGCATTTCAAACAAGCAGTGCGAATCGAACGCTGGAAAGCGGTAAGAAACGGCCTCGATGCACCGATCGAACTTTACAATGTTCAACGCGATATCGGCGAGTCTCGAGATGTATCCGGCGAGTGGCCGGAACTCGTCCAGACCGTAACCAATATTTTCGACAAGGCGCATACCCGCAGTGCAGTAAAAAAGTGGAACAAGAGTTTACAAACGGAAGCGAACAAAGGAGAACAAAGATGAAAACGTCGTTGAAATGGACCGTTTTGCTAATGGTCTTTTGCAGTGTTATGTACGGCGCCACCATCACTGGAGTCGTGACGGATGCCGTTACCGGTGACCCATTGCCGGGTACCAATGTGGTGATACAAGGGAGCAACCACGGCGCTGCGTCCGATTTGCAAGGCGAGTTTGTAATTACCGGAATCAAGGCCGGCAACGTCACCCTGGTGTTTCGTTACATCGGGTATGAGGATAAAATGATCGACCTGACGCTGTTGCCGAACGATGCCAAAGCGCTGGATGTGGAACTGGATCATAAAACATTGGTGGGTGAAGAAGTAGTCATTAGTGCACAGGCGGCAGGCCAAACAGCCGCGATCAACCAGCAATTGCAGGCCCACAGCGTCAAGAATATTGTTTCGGCGCAGCGCATCCAGGAAATCCCCGAAGCCAATGCTGCCGGTGCGGTTGGCCGCTTGCCGGGCGTTTCGCTTAAAGGCTCCAGCGTCGTTGTGCGCGGATTATCGCCGCATTACAACAAAATCCAAATTGACGGTATTGATATGGCGTCCACCAGTTTCACGGACCGCAGCAGCAGTTTGGGAATGATTTCCCAGTACATGCTGGACGGGATTGAAATGACCAAAACCGCCATGGCGGACCAGGAAGCCGACGTGCTTGGCGCCACGGTAAATTTGCAAATTCGTGAAGCGCCGGAAGCCCCCACCTTGAATGTCCTGGCTCAATCCGGTTACAATACCCTGAGCGAAACCATCGGCAATCAAAAAGCGGTATTGGCTGCAAGCCGACGATTTTTTAATAACAAGTTTGGTGTTTTCGGCCAGGTGAATTTTGAAAACAACCATGGCGCCTCGCACCAGATGAACAGCGGTTACAGCCGGGTAACCGAAGGTGTGGCCATGCACATGATGTCACTTAAAGATAATGATTACAAACTAAACGGTCGTCTCGGCGGTAGCCTGGTTATGGATTACAAGACACCGCTGACGAAAATAAAATTCAGCAATTTTTACAGCCAGTCCAGTAACGAAAATAAAAGCCGCTCGGCTATGTATCGAAAAGAGGGCGAACGTGAATCTCACAGTCTGAATCTGGATAAACAGGAACTGTCCGTTATGACCAATGCTCTACGTGTGGAGCATGTGTTGGGACGTTTCGAACTGGATGCCGGTATCAATTATTCTTACAGCAATCGTAAGGTGCCGGAGAATATAGACGCCCAGGGTGATGACATCAGCGCGCTCAATGATTCGGCGGACTGGCGGGGTGATCCGCGTAATCTCCCATCTTATTCGACATTTAATTTAAATGATGCCTTTATTCAATCCTTTGAGTACAGCACCCGCGATATGCATTCGTCTAAACTTGCAGCTGATTTTAACGTCAAAACCGACATTGCTGTCAATAACTGGCTGCACGCGCGGTTGAAATCCGGTGTTAAATATCGTCATCAAGAAAAAAAGTATGATCGCCAGGAGTTCAAAGCCGAGCCCATGCAAGCCTATTTTGAGCAGGCCCGCATTTATGCGACCCGGGACATTGACTGGCTGCCGGAAGATGCCTATTCACGAGAAGGCACCATCGCCTATAGATATTTTTTGGATCACAATTATAACAATACCAATCTGTTATTGGGTGATTACGAGTTGACGCAAATGCTCAGCGAGGCCCGGGTTCGTGAGTTCCACAATTGGTTGTTGGCAAACCCACACGGACTGGCAGTCGGAGAAGGGAAGCCCTATTATCGGGACTGGGCGAATTGTTATCACTATGATTACAACGGCAATGAAGATTATTTCGGCGCTTATTTGATGCCGACGATCACGTTTGGTGATAACCGATTGACCCTTATTCCCGGTGTGCGATACGAGCAAAACAAGACAGAATACACTGGTTTTCGGATTCCATATTTGGGAGTTGATGGCCGTGTGAAACAGCATGCTTATCTGGCGGATTATGACACCACCCGAACTCGTCAGAATGACTTTATATTGCCGATGCTGCATGCCATTTACCGCCCGGCCAAATGGCTGACATTGAAATCCAGTTATACACACACTTTGTCGCGGCCGCAATTCTCCAATATCATTCCATCCTGGACCGTGCAACAAGGCAGTATCGACTGGAACAACCCGTATCTGGAACCTTCACTGTCGAAAAATATTGACCTGCATTTATCAGCGCACAGCCACAAATTAGGCCTGTTGACTGTGGGGGGCTTTCATAAAAGTATCCAAGGATTGATTTTCAAACATGGTGAGACGGCAATTTATAAAGATGATTTGGAAAGCGGCTTTTATGATGGTTTGGAAAACCCTGATAACCGCGCTGTGATGCAGCAAGTAGAAGGCTTTCGGGTCAATTACGAGATCAACAATCCGCGCCCAACCTACATGTATGGTTTCGAAGCGGAATGGCAATCCAACTTTTGGTTTCTGCCGGGAGTCCTCAAAGGCCTTGTGGTGAATGTCAATTACTCGCGCTTTTTCTCCGAAGCCAAATACCCCAAAGTTACTCGGGAGCTGGACTTTGCCACATTCAAATACACCTTTACCGATACATTTTATGTTGATCGCGTTATCGATCAAGCGGACCATATTTTAAACCTGATGGTCGGTTTTGATTATAAAAAATTCTCGATTCGCGGCTCGATGAAATACACCGACGGTCTGTTTTCCAAAAACAGCGAGGAGCCGCTACTACGCGAGTTTACCGATGAACGATTTGACTATGATATTTCCATCACACAAGGCCTGCCGGTACGCGGTTTAGGCGTCTTTGCCAACATTACTAATCTGGGCATGTCCAAATATGTCATCGTTAATAAAGGATCCGGATATCCGGTTCTGGAGCGCTACAGCGATCTGGGTTTCGCCCTGGGTTTGAGATATCGTTTGTAAAAAGATACCTCGAAAGGAGGTGGTAGAATTTTGATTTCCGGATATCCGAATGACGGATGCCGCGGCAAGGTATTATGGAACAAGAGTCAATCATACTAATTGGAGAAGGAAAAATGAAGAAACTACTCGTTACGATCATTATGGTTTGTCTGCTGGCCGGCGCTATGGAGCTGGTTCTGGCCCAGGACCCAACCGAGCCCGTTGTTGAAATGGGCGACACTTTGGTTATTCAACCGACGTTTAACGACAATCCCCTCAATTCTATCAATGAATGGATTTTGTGGGATCATGATGGAGATTTGAACAATACGCCGAATCATACCGTGTACAAGTTACTGCGTAATGCCCGTTACGCCATCACCACGACCATCGAAATTAATGGCCGGTTGAGTTTGGTTGCCGACAAGCCGGATTTGGAAAACAAACCGCCGCAAATTGGTATTATTGAAGATTTAAACGGCAATGCGCCCAATACCATGTTCCAAGGCGGACCCTTTACGTTTAAGAATATTTGGTGGTCCGAGTTGAATTATTCATCCATGACAAATAATGATTTCATGCTGATGGGAAAATTGACGGTCGACAATACTTCAAACTATATTGACGGCTGTTACTTTGAACATGTACGTGCTATTGTTCTCAAGGCCACCAGCGGGAAAAATAACAGTTTTTATGTAACTAATAACTTTTTCAACGATGGCGGCCGCGGTGCTCCCAAAGTGTGGCAGGGCCATTTTATTAATGGCGGTGAGACTATTGGTCAGGACAGTGTGATTTTTCGCAATAATACGTTCATCAATACACCGGGCAATTTTTACAACAATCGTAAAAATATGACCAATTACATTGAAATCAACCACAATACGCTTATCAATACCTGCGCCAATCCGTTTTTCACCACGCAGTGGATTGAAGGACATGTGAAAAATAATTTGCTGTGGAATGTTTATTCCTGGGGTGAAGATGAAGCGTATCGCATCGAGCAGGAACCGGATGCCATGCCTTACAGCATCATTAATATTGATACGCTGGCCGGAGAATGGCCGATTGCCGATTCGACCTGGTTGGACCGTGAATCCGATCGTATTCTGGAAATTAAAAACAACTATTACGGCTGGACTGATGAACTGGAAGAATTCTGGGCCAGTGTGGACAGCATCAACGCGCCGATGTGGATGAACGCACGCACCCAAGCGATGTTTGATGATGACGCTAATTATCCCGGCCTGACCGAAGATAATACCTTTACCAAAGCCGATCTCGGCGTGCCGGTATTTGCCGTGGAACTGCAAGGCACCGACGGTATGATCGATTTTGTTAAAAATGTGCTTTGGGGCGATAATGCCGGATTCCGCTGGTATTGGGAACCCGCGGGCGCCGAATTGCCGAATTTCGATATCGACTGGCCGCCGCTGGAAGACTTGCGCCTCGCCGGTTCGACTTTTATTGGTGATGATGGTTTGCCGCTCGGCGACTTGAATTGGTACAAAGAACATGCCGTTCGCTGGGATATGAGCGGCTGGGGCCGTATCACTGACGTTGAAAACAACGTTGCAGCTGCGCCGGAAGCGTTCGAGCTGAGCCAGAACTATCCCAATCCGTTCAACCCCACAACCACCATCCACTTCTCCCTGCCGACAGCAGGCCATGTCAATGTAACGATCTATAACATGTTGGGCGAAACCGTGAATACGTTGGTTGATGGTTATAAAACAGCCGGTGCTTATCATGTGCAATGGGACGGCGCCGACAATATGGGACAAGCCGTGCCCAGTGGTGTCTATTTTTACAGCATGAAGAATGGACCCCATAATATCACCAAAAAAATGATGCTGGTCAAATAGGGCCAAGACATTTGTAGTACACCTTTCAGGTGTGCTGCAAATTTTGCCATGGGGAGGCGTGTGCCTCCCCTTTTTTAAAGGAGTGAGTATGAGCCTGAGGAGCATTTCAATTGTTTTACTCTTGGCATTGTGCCGTGTTGCCTTTGCCGAGTCACGACATTTTATTTTCCCCGAACACCCTACATCCGTGCTGCAAACCGAACTGATGGACGACACCGGCGT
>CAYPZM010000193.1:8645-9570 GCA_964414825.1 uncultured Cytophagia bacterium
TGGATTACGATGACGGCCTCGACCCGATGAACAGTCGTCTGTTCCGAACCACCACAACGCGCACGCAAATGAATTTGGCCGGGAACTGGCAATTTGTCACCGATCCCGACGATCGAGGCGAGCAACTGGCTTTTTACAAAAATTTTCCCGAACCGGAAACTCAATTGTGGGTCCCGGGCGCCTGGAACGCCATTGGTCGATATTGGCAGTATCAGGGCGCGGCCTGGTATCAACGCGAGTTTACCTTGTCTAAAAGTCAGACCATTCGCCTCCGCTTTGCCGGCGTCTTTTACCGCGCCAAGGTGTGGCTGAATGGCGAGCTGCTGGGTGAACATGAAGGCGGATATACACCGTTTGCATTTACCTTGAAAAATTTTCCCACGGGCACCCATTCGCTCGTTGTTCGTGTTGATAATCGCTTAAGTGACGAAACCATCCCCAAACCGGATTCAGACTGGTTTCCCTACGGCGGTATTCATCGTCCGGTATATCTCGAGACTGTTGCCGAACAGTACATTGATAATTTCCATGTCATTCCTAGTAACATCAGCCAAGCATCCGCCGAGTTGAACGTACGCGCTTTTGTAAAAAATATAGAGTCTGCCACCCGAAAGCGGCTAAATTTTTACGTCAATGGCGAGTTGGTTTATTCTGAAAAACAAGCGGCGCCTCAAGGCGAGACCGAGTTGAATTTTACCACCACCTTGAAGAATGTCAAATTGTGGTCGCCCGAGACGCCTTTTCTCTATTCGGCTCGACTCGTACTGGGCGACGACCAGGATGATCAGTTTACCCGGTTTGGTGTCCGGGAATTTACCACGGATCATTATAAAATCTATTTGAATGACAAGCGCTTTAAAATTAAAGGCATGAATCATCACGATGATCATCCGGACTGGGGTGCTGCCATGCCGCCGCATCTCAT
>CAYPZM010000194.1:0-9540 GCA_964414825.1 uncultured Cytophagia bacterium
GCTCCAGGCCGTGCACGCGGTCTTCGGGCTTGGTGCGCGCGGTGAGCATTAAAATCGGAATTTGCGGATCGCTGTCCCGCATCTCTTTGGCAACGGTAAAGCCATCCACAAACGGCAGCATAATATCGAGAAGGATCAAATCAAAAGTATGCGCGTGGAATCGCTTGAGCGCCTCCTTGCCATCGCGCGCCCGCGCCACTATATAGCCTTCTTCCTGCAGGTTGTATTCCAGGCCGACGGCCAAAGAATCTTCATCTTCAACCAGTAGTATTCTTTTGCCCTGTTCTGTTGGCATAATTCACCTTTTTGTTTTGCTTTTGGCGCTGGGCCCATTTTAACAACATTTTTAGATAGCGTTTTTTCGTCATCTTGTAAATGGGCAAATCGATCTGAAATGTCGTGCCGCGATCCTTGCCTTCGCTAAGGACCCGAATGATACCGCCGTGGTATTTTATAATTTCGCGAACCCAGTACAATCCGAGCCCGGTGCCTTTAACGTTTGGCGTATACTCGTTGTCAATGCGTTGAAATTTTTGAAAAATTTTCTTCTGATCTTTCGTCGAAATGCCAATTCCATTATCCGAAAATTGAATGCGGATGCGTTTGCCCAACACCGCCATTTGAACATGAATCTGTACCCGCTGTGTGCTGTATTTTATGGCGTTGTCGATCAAGTTGTTAAAAACAATTTTTAGCGCATTTCTGTCCATCACACAATCGACCGGTGCGCTGCCCTGGATGACGATCTGATCCTGCTGCAGTTTAAAATGCTGGCGCGATTCCTCAAGAATGGATTTCAACAACGTGTCCGCCTGATAAACGTGGTATTCAAAAATGTCGCGCTTTTGCTCCAGAATGGTAATTTTTAAAATCGAGTTGATGAGGTTTTTCAGCCGCTCCGCATCATTTAGCATGGTGGCGATGAACTCATTACGCCTCGCCTCATCCACATTGCGCAATTGCAATGTCTCCAAATACAGTTGAATGGAAGCCAGTGGCGATTTTAGCTCGTGCGTGACGTTGGCGATAAATGTGTCGTACATACTGGTGAGGCGCAATTGCGAATTCAGATTTTTAAAAATAATCGACATGGCCACGGACACCACTACGTATAACACGCAACCCGCCACCAAAATAAAAATGCTGTTGCCCATCAACTCCACGGAAATGGAAAGCTGGCCTTCGACTTGCTGCAAAATATCGCGCGAGATAATAAAACGGTACACAAACAGTCCCAACAAGGCAAACCAGGTGAGCTGGGCCAGCACAAAAAGAACGATGGAATAAGAGAGTAAACGTTTATAACGCATAACCAGTCGCCAATCTAAATACAAGAGGTTCTCGAACGCCTGAAAAGGTAACAGATTTTTCTACGAGAACAAAGTCTAAAATGACTTTTACACTACTTTTACAGTACTGAAGAAAAAAGATTTGTATTATGTTATTGTAAACATCGCCACAAACATGGAGATCCAATATGCGAATCCTTTTAGTCTATCCCGAAACGCCACCCACCTTTTGGAGCTTTTCGGACGCAATTAAATTCATCTCTAAACGCGCATCCGATATCCCGCTCGGCCTACTCACTGTTGCGGCCATGCTGCCGGACTCCTGGGAGAAAAAATTGGTCGATATGAACGTATCGAAACTCCGCGACAGCGATTTGCAGTGGGCGGATTATGTGTTTCTCAGCGGTATGAGCGCGCAGCGGCAATCCTTTTTGCGCGTCATAAATCGGTGCAATCAATTGGGTGTGAAAGTAGTGGCCGGCGGACCGTTGGCGACAACCGAATACGAGTCACTGCTTGGAGTGGATCATTTTATATTGAACGAAGCCGAAATTACATTGCCGCCTTTCCTTCAAGATTTAGAAAATGGAAATCCCAAGCCACTTTACACGTCAACCGAATATCCGGATATTTCGCAAACGCCGGCGCCCATGTGGGGTTTGTTGAGCATGAAGCGCTACGCCGGAATGGGCATTCAATACTCGCGCGGTTGCCCGTTTGATTGCGATTTTTGCAGCATCACTCTGTTGAATGGCCATAAACCGCGTACCAAATCTACGCAGCAGTTTTTGGCGGAGCTGCAATCGCTGTACAATTCTGGTTGGCGTGGCGCGGTGTTTATTGTGGATGATAATTTTATCGGCAACAAGCGCAAATTAAAAGCCGATTTTTTGCCGGCGTTAATTTCCTGGTCAAAGGAGCGCAACTACCCGTTTCGTTTTACCACCGAAGTGTCAATTAATTTGGCAGATGATAAAGAGTTGTTGCGCCTTATGGTCAAAGCGGGATTTCATCATACCTTTGTTGGAATAGAGACACCCAGCGGCGAAAGCCTGGCCGAGTGCGGCAAAAAGCAAAATTTAAAGCGCGATATGGTGGAATCGGTGAAAACCTTGCAGCGCCACGGTTTGGTGGTTTCCGGCGGTTTTATTGTTGGTTTTGATAATGACAATCCATCCATTTTCCAGCAGCAAATCGACTTTATTCAACAAAGTGGCATTGTGACGGCCATGGTGGGTTTGCTGAACGCTCCAGTCCACACGAAACTGTATCAGCGGTTGCAAGCAGAAAATCGATTGCTGAATTCGTTTAATGGGAACAACATGGACGGCTCGATAAATTTTATCCCCAAAATGCCGTATCAAACGTTAATTCGCGGCTATAAAGAAATTCTGGAGACCATCTATTCACCGAAAGAATATTATTTGCGCGTAAAGACCTTTTTGCGCGAATATCAGGTGCCGCAAAAAGGACGCGTGGCATTTGGAGATGTTCGGGCGTTATTTCGCTCAATGTGGAAAATCGGCGTATTAGACAGTGGCAAGCGCTATTATTGGAAATTGTTGATCTATAGTCTGCTTACCTGTCCGAAAAAATTTGCTTTAGCCGTGGAATTTGCTATCTATGGATTTCATTTTCGACGTGTGGTGCGCTCGATTTGAGTATCTTTAACCCGTTTGAGTTTGATGTATGGACATTCTATTCTTGCAGTCCATGGTTTCTCCTCAGTCAAAGGCAAGCTGAAAAAACTCAAATTCCGTATGGTCGACAAGTCGGTTTAGGTTTTTGTCCATCACCATGAGCATATAGAGCTCGCCTCCGTGAGAACGGACGTGGTGTTCTTTTTCGTCGGCATCGACATCCCAAATTTTGGTAATCGGCAGCGCCAGCTTATGGTTGTCACGTTGGTATAACCGATTGACATCAGATTTGGTGTAATAGGCATGGCCTGTTTGGCTGATCATCAGAGTGGGATCGGCAAAGTGGTAAACTGCAAATGTGGCACCCATCCCCATATTGGGAATATCATCAAATGCTTTGCCCCGATGAATGTCCAGTAGAATGGAATCGGTTTTCGAGACCGCGAGATAAAAATGGGTCAGATCACCTTCATCCGGCACAATAATGTCGAACGGTTCGGCGCTTAGAGAGACGTGAATTAAGTGCCCGTCCATGCCCTCTGGTTCGCTCAGAATCATATCTGTTTTGAGATTGTTTTGATAAAATTCTACTCCCAACCAAGGGGATTGAATCAGGTCCTTGCCTCGAAATTGTTTGGATGGGTCAACAAGTGAGCTCTTGCCCGTCACAAAAGTGATGATCGAGATGACGCCTGCTATCACAGAAATCGTTGCCGCGAGAATTGCAAAAGTCTTTTTGCTCATCTGCTCCTCCTCACATTGTCTGTTACGAAACAACCGTCAAGCGTACAACTATTCCTTGCTATCATTCGGGATTTGCAGAGCGCATGTTTTTGGAAATTTAGCAAGGGCACAGCGCAGCAAGGCACCTTAAAATGGGTTGGCTTAGCCCAGCGCTACATCCAGCGTCATCATCACAGCAAAGCCGAGCATCGCGCCCATGGTTGCAATATCGGTGTTGCCACTGGATTGCGATTCGGGAATGATCTCTTCCACCACCACAAAAATCATGGCACCGGCGGCAAACGCAAGTGCATACGGCAAAATACTGCGCATGATAATAACCGCGAACGCCCCCAACACTCCGGCAATCGGTTCAACAATTCCGGATAGTTGGCCCCACCAAAAACTGCGAAATCTCGAAAACCCCTCACGCCTCAACGGCACCGATACCGCGGTTCCTTCGGGAAAATTTTGAATGCCAATGCCAAGCGCCAACGCCACGGCGCCAGCAATGGAGGCCGCCGGGATATCCGCTGCAACAGCGCCAAACGCCACGCCAATCGCAAGGCCTTCGGGAAAATTGTGCAAGGTGATTGCGGAAATCAACAGCACACTACGCCGCCAACGGGTTTGAATGCCCTCTGCCTGGCTCATTGGTGCGTTGAGGTGCAAGTGTGGCAAAATCATATCAACAAGGCGTAAGAACGCGCCACCTACTAGAAATCCAACTGCTGCGGGAATCCACGCCGGCACGGTTCCGCCTTTGGCCATTTCGATGGCCGGATTGAGCAGCGACCAAAAACTTGCGGCAATCATCACCCCTGCCGCAAATCCGAGCATGCCATCCAATACCTTTTGGTTTATGGTTTTGAAAAAAAATACCATTCCGGCACCGGCCCCGGTCATAAACCAGGTGAAACAGGTCGCTAATAGCGCTTGTGTGATGGGCGTTAAGCTGAGAAACCAGTCTTGCATCGTTCCCTTCATAATGTAGTCTGGTAATCGGAAGTTGATTTCTTCAATTACAAACAAAACTGATGGGCTCGTTTAATCGGCAACTGCTAAAAATAAAACAATTTGGTGTGTCATGCAAATGAAAACAAATAGTACAAGCGTGCGGTGGAAATCTGGAAACCGTCTTGCATTTATGGGCGTTAGGTATTATAATGAATTGAATCCGGAGTGAATTATGAAATATTTGGTTTTACCTGTTGTAATATCTTTTCTCATCGTGATGAGTTGTGCCCAAAAGAGTACCGTCCGGCCACCTTCTGCAGAAGAGTCTTTGGCATTTGTTGAACATGTTGGCAGGCAGCAAGAAGTAGCGGATGAGAAGTTTCACCTCGATGAGCTTTTGCCGCGACTGGAAGCGTTTTGTGAACGAGGTATCGAATTACCTGAATACGATAATATCGAATTGTTGCGTGCCGACATACGTGCCGCCATGGCGCTAGATTCGACGCTGATGGATGTGCCCCTGCAACACCGCCAATTTGTCGATTTTATAGCCGGCAGTGAATTCCTGTTTCGTTTTTTGCAAACCGCGCAGGTACGTCTGGAGGAGTACTATCAAGCCAAAGATAAAGCCTATGCGGAATCTTATACCAGCGAGGATGGCGCATTTGTCTTTCACTTTGAACAAAATGTTTCCGAGATGCTGCCGGTGACGCAAAGCAATTCCATCTATAGTGAGGCTCGAACGCAGATGTTAAATCAACTTGTTGATGTATATCCCCAACTAGGCAGCGAAATAGAAAAACATCGTTTTTGGCTTGCAATAAAACGCATGTTGGAGCCGATAAATTTGGCGCGATCGGAAACCGGATATGACATGTTTCAGCGTGGCGCCGATGGCCTGGCCGAAAAACCGAGTCAGGTGCTGGCTCGATTGCAGGCGTTTCAACAAAAGGAGCCCAGCCAGCCGATTAAGCAACAAGCAATCGCAATTTTGCAGCGAGCGCAAGACAATTTGCAGTCGCCACTCAGTCGGGAAGATAAAGTCCTGATTTCCACAGTTGAATTAAATCGCCAATTTTTTCAAGAGATCAAGTCGGATTCAATGCGGGAGCTGCAAAACAATGAAAAAAGCTCCTGGTTTGAGCGCGGTTTTAATGCCGACGATCCGCAGAAAAAAATCGAGTATTACTCGCGCGTGATTTCCATGGATTCTACGCACGCTCCGGCATTTAACAACCGGGGCAATGCGTATCAAGCTTTGTGCGATTTTGCGGCAGCGGAATCCGATTTTAATCGGGCGATAAACCTCGATCCGGATTTTCACATCGCCTATAAAAATCGTGGCAACTTGTTTTTGGTTCAGCAGGAATACCAAAACGCCATTTCTGATTTGACCCGCGCTATCCGGCTCGATCCGGTGTGTCCGCTCTGTTTTGCCGATCGCGGCAAGGCGTATCTCCATCTGGGGAAATACTCGGAGGCCTTGAAGGATTTTGATCAGGCCGTGCACCTGGACCCGACCCAGGCTTATAGCTGGAATTATCGCGGTCTGTGTTTGCAAAAATTGGGCGATTTGAACAAAGCCGTTGAAAATTTCAATCGTGCACTGCAGCTTGATGCCCATTTTGTTCAGGCCTATATCAACCGCGGCAATGTCTATCGACAAATGAAAAACGATGCTTTGGCCATTGATAACTATTCGGCGGCTCTGGGGCTGGAGCCCGACAATGTAATTGCGCTCAACAGCCGCGCCATCAGCTATCGAAATCTGCGACAATACGCGCATGCGATAGCCGACCACGACCGAGCGCTGGATATTCGTCCCGATGACCCCATGACGCTCTACAATTTAGGTTGCGTCTATTGGGAGCAGCACAAATGGCCGGAAGTTGTGGCACATTGGCAGCGCGTGTTAAAGGTTCAGCCGGACCACCGATTGGTGAATGAGTGGCTGCCCACGGCCCAACACCAACTGCGCAAGCGGCGTTAACATGAACATACTTTTGGTCGAACCGTATTTAACCGGATCACACGCGCAGTGGGCGTTTGGCTATAAATGTTTCAGCCGATTTAATGTCGAGATTCTCAGCCTCAAAGGCCAGTTTTGGAAATGGCGCATGCATGGCGGCGCTGTGACTCTGGCGCGCAAGTTCAACTCACTGGCGTTTCGGCCGGATTTGATTCTGGCCACGGATATGCTGGACCTGACCACGTTTTTATCCCTCACCCGGCCTCATACGGGCAATATCCCGGTGGCGCTCTATTTTCATGAGAATCAGTTTGCCTACCCCTGGTCCGAGCAGGATCGTGACGTGGCGCAGCAGCGCGACAAGCATTACGGTTTTATCAACTATGCCTCGGCTTTGGCAGCGGATGCGGTCTTTTTTAATTCCCACTATAATCGAGATACGTTTTTGCAAGCGCTGCACCCCTTTCTGAAACATTTTCCCGATCACAACGAGCTCAACAGTATAGCTGAAATCTCGAAAAAGAGCGTTGTGCTGCCATTGGGCTTGGACCTCAAACGATTTGACGAGCTAAAGTGTGACCCCACCTCGGATGCGCCTTTGGTGTTGTGGAATCATCGTTGGGAGCATGATAAAAATCCACAAGATTTTTTTGCTGCACTCAACATTTTGAACGACCGCGGTGTTCGCTTTAATCTGGTGCTGCTGGGCGAAAATTTTCGCAATTCGCCAATAGAATTTGCCGAGGCGCGAGCGTTATATGGGCCACGAATGTTGCACTTTGGCTACGCAGCGTCGTTTGCCGAATATGCAGGTTGGCTTTGGCAATCCGATGTGCTGCCGGTCACATCCTTGCATGATTTTTTTGGCGTTGCCGTGGTCGAGGCGTTGTATTGCGGCTGTTTCCCACTGCTGCCGAATCGCCTCGCTTATCCGGAGATCGTGCCCACCTCACAGTGGCCGCACTGTTATTATGAGAGTTTTGAAGAGTTGGTTGTAAAGTTGGAGATCATTTTAAAACAGGGAAGAGCGGAACCGAATTTGCAAACCACAGTCACCGATTTGGATTGGACGATTATGGCGCCTCGCTATGACGAGACGTTTGCCAAGCTGACGAATGGTTATTGAGCCACCCATTCGTTAAACACGCGGAAATTTATAAAATCTCTTTGACGGGTGTCCCAAGCGCAGGCGACGTCGTAACCCCAGGCGTCATCGGGCGCTACAAAAAACTGAAAACTGGCTTTAAGTAAATCTTGAGTCGAATCCTGAACCGTGCAGGTGAGAATGGGAACGCCATAGCCGTTGGCTTCTACAAACGCGTCGCAGGCGCCCGATGAGAGCGACAAAACCAGTCCAACGGGTCGTTTATATTCCATAGGCTTGCGGTTTACTTGTTCCACAACCACCAGTTGGTTGGTCAATAATTCTTCCAGCTCAAATTCGATAACGGCTTTGTGCAGTTTTTCGGCAATGGTCAACCGGCTGGCGGGTGCCGCCAGCGGATTTCGATCCAGGCCATCGGCTTTGTCGTCGCTATCTGTATCCATTTTATTTGGATTGGTCCAAATACGATCCTCGGCCAAATCGCTCAGCCCGTCACCATCCGAGTCTTTGTAAAGTAGCTCTTTGATAATGGTATAGCCCATGATTGTGGTGTCCACATAAGCCCGGTAATAGACGCGTTCGCTGGGTGCGTCCAATTCGCCGCGCCAATCAAAATCGAGTTGATGCTTTGAAACCCGGATTTGGTAATTGTCGCTGGGCAGAACCGGAATGCCTGTGTACAATGCTCCACTCCAGTTGGTCAAGTCCTTGGAATAGGCAACCCAAAATTCGGTAAAGCCAAAATAATCCGAGGTGAAAACCGACCAGTAGATGTTGGTGCTGTCTTTGATTATGGATTGGGAGGGAATACTAGTGGATAAAAAGATATCGCGATCATGAATGTGCGGCAACATCCTGGGTTGCGAAACACCCGTTAACGGGTGCGCGAATAGCAAAAAGAATCCGAACAACAAAATGGATTTGCCCACCGTGCCCACCTTTGTTTTGGAATTTAAACGTTTGACGTTTGCACGCTCGATATGTTTACTGTGAAAACACCCGTCATTCTTTGATGGATGACGATCTCAAGTTTTATTGATTGAATCTTAAAGATACGGACTTGAACTGAGACATTTTACCCGGCAAAAAGCCAAGTATGATATTTTAACCCAAACATTTATGGCATTGTTCCTTTGAGATTGATTTTTATCGAAAATTGATTATAATAGGCACGTTTCCTGGATGAATTTACAGTAAAATCCCTATGCATAATTTTTGTTTTATACTGGTCGAACCCCAGGTACCCGAAAATGTTGGCGCCGCAGCGCGTGCCCTCAATACTATGGGGTTTTATGATTTGCGTCTGGTCAACAGCACGGCTCATAAAAAACAGGCCGCGCGTTGGCTGGCGCACAGCTCTATACACGTTTTGGATAATGCCGGAGAATTTGACTCACTGAATCAGGCGTTGGCCGATTGTGATTTTATTATCGGTACCACCGCGCGTTTTCGTATTCGTCGTAAAGATTACCACGAACCTGCAAAATTGTTCGATATTATATCCGGCAAAGGTCGTACTATAAACCGCGTGGCGATTTTGTTTGGTAGAGAAGATACCGGCCTTACCAATGAAGAGCTGGATTGTTGCGATATTGTTTCCTCGATTCCGTTAAAGGCGGATTATCCCTCTTTAAATCTCGGTCAAGCGGTTATGCTGTACGCCTATGAGCTGTCAAAATTGGTGTTGCCAAACTCCGAGACCACGGCGCCTTTAAAACATGAAGCCGATCAGCACCGTCTGTTGCGGCAAAAAGCCGAGAATTTGCTAATAGAACTCAAGATTCCAAAACAATCGTCTCTGTTTCGACGAGTTATGGAGCGCCTCGGACTGCTGCGAGACGTTGACATTCATCTGGC